>JBFLWZ010000115.1:0-6710 GCA_040757615.1 Thermoproteota archaeon
GCCTCTCGAGGCTGCCAATGTCAAGCGTGTCAAATGTCTGGCTCATCCTGAACAACAGCATGCCGGAAATCACAACGCCGACCAGTATGTCTGCGAATATCCCGATCTCTATTACGAGCGACACTCCATGGGTGAGCGCTGTGGTGAACAGGAAAAGTCCGTTCTCTATTATTAAGAGCCCGACTACCTGGTTGAGCGCCATCCTCCTGCTCACAATGACGAACAGGCCGATGAAAAAGAGCGAAACTGAAACAGGCAGGTACGTTATGGCAACGACATCAAGATTGGAAGCCGACAGCATCTGGTTGGTCAGGGCGTAAGAGAGCGCGACCAACAGCGCGGATATCATCACTGACATCCTAAGACTGACGTACGGGTTCGTTTCCGTCTTGAACTCGTCCTTGATCTTTTTCGTGACTCTGAGCAGCACCTTTGGTATTACCGCGGCTTTTATTGCGAGAGTGAGTGCCGCGGCTACGTAAATCTCCCAGATGCCGGTGGTGTATGCAATTACGGCAGTGACTGCTGCAAGCACCACTGTCTGGTAGCGGTATGCGCTCAGCCAGTCCGTAAATCCTCTTCTTGCGATGACCCCAAACGTCGCTATCAGGAGCCCTGCCGACGAAAGCGTCAGGATGTCCAGCTGGGGAATCTGCGCGATTATTTCCTGCATCATAGGTAGAAAAAGATCACTCCTATCATCGAGCTTGCGATCGCGATCACAAGCAGGTCTGGAACTCTGAAGAGCCTCCACTTTGCAACCCTGGTCTCCACATATGCCACAAGCGCAGCAAGGGCAACGATCTTTGCCAAGAATGCGCCTGCTCCTGCCGCGGCCTGCAAGCCGGAGACGTTCGCCGGCATGCCAAAGGGCACAAAGAGGTTCACCAAGAGCGCGAGTAGTATGATTTGCTTTATCGAATGAGACCACTGGATCAGGGCAAGACTCTTGCCCGAGTATTCTAGAACCATCGCTTCATGGACCATCGTGAGCTCTAGGTGCGTAGCCGGGTTGTCAAACGGTATCCTGCCGGTCTCTGCCAGTATGACTATGAAGAACCCTATCATGGCAAAGAGCATCGCCGGCGCAATGACCGTGCCGGCCGACTGCGCGGCCGCGCCGACCAGCCCGGTAAGGTCAGTACCGCCAAAGGTGAGGGACACTACAAATATCACTAGGAAAAGCGCGGGCTCGGCAAGCGAAGATATCATCATCTCCCTGCTGCTGCCTAGGCCGCCAAACGCGCTTGCCACGTCGAGCCCCGCAAGCATAGTGAAAAAGCGCGCAAGCCCAAACAACCCTATCACGACCAGCGCGTCGCCGGCGGATCCAAACGGGCTAAAAGGCACGAACGCCGGAACAAAGAGCGTGGCGGTCATCGTCGCGACCATCATCACCCAGGGTGCCGAGCGGAAGACCCATGAGCTCTGGTCCGAGACCACTTCGTCCTTTTTCATCAGCTTGAACAGGTCGTAGTACGGCTGAAGGACACCGGCGCCTACCCTCTTTTGCGTCTTTGCCTTAACCTTTCTCATGACACCTGTCAGGAGTGGGGCAAGCGCAACCATCGCGGCCACCTGCGCTATTCCGACTGCAACTGTGATGACGTTAACTTCGGCCATCAGGGCATCAGCCTCGCCAAAAGCAGAAGGAGGGCAAGCGTTACCATGATGTAAAGCAGGTAAGCGTTAACTTTGCCCGTCTGTATCCTGCGTATCGCATCGAAAAACGCAACGGCTGCGCGCACGGTAGGGGAGTATAGCCTGTCTTCAAAGATGTCTCTTGTTTCAGATTCTACGCGCACCGACTTTTTGATGTATGAGTTGGAGTGATTTTCACTCACTATGTTCATTCGGGGTTTGTAGAGCGCGCGAAACACTGTGCGGATCGGCTGCGAGAGCGAGAAAGCTGTATACTCCATCCGCTCGTTCAGCTCCCCAAAACCACAGTCCCACGTGCTGTATATCCTCCTTGCAGCCTTTCTCCCAGAGCTGGTTGCTACAGCAAAGCCCAGCACGGCCGCCGCAACAGAGCTCATCATTATCGCGACAGCCGGCATCGACATGCTGCTCGTCATATCGCCAGTGCCATGTGGCACCGCGATAAAGCTGAAAGGCGAAGTCGCGCCGGCCGACTGCAGGTCAAGTCCAAACGACGAGCCGATCATCTCTGTGGCCACGAACGGCATGATTCCAAACAGGACACACATCGCCGCCGCAATCCCCATGCCCATTATCATGGCCTTTGGGATCTCTTTTGCTTGCGCTGCCGCCTCAGAGCGTGGCCTTGAGAGGAAAGAGATGCCAAAAATCTTGACAAACGTGGCAAGCGCTATTCCCGCGGTGAGTGCAAACGCGACGCTTGCAAATGCAACGGATATCTGCAGAGCAACGTTGGGAATCTGATAAGAAGACAATAGAGCCTGCATCGTGAGCCACTCACTCACAAAGCCGTTGAGCGGCGGCAAGGCAGAGATCGCAACAGAGCCGATCAGGAAGAGTAGCGCCGTCCAAGGCATCCGCTTCGCCAGCCCGCCCAGCTCCTCCATGTTCCTTGTGTGCGTGCGGAAGAGTATCGCGCCGGCGCCCATGAACAGAAGGCTCTTGAACGCAGCGTGGTTAAGCGAGTGATACATGCCTGCCAACAGCGCGATGGCGGCAAATGCCTGCAGGCCAAACGACAGGAAGACGACGGAGAGCCCAAGGGCGAGGACTACTATCCCGATGTTCTCTATGCTGCTGTAGGCTAGCGCGCGCTTTACGTCCTTCTCGATGGCTGCGTATAGAACGCCGATGAGCGCTGACGCAGAGCCGGCTACCACCATGAGCATGCCCCACCACGAAGAGTCAGGAGAGCTTGGTCCGGCAAAGTCAAGCACGACACGCACAAGGCCGTAGATCGCCACCTTTATCATGACCGCAGACATCAGAGCGGAAACATTGCTTGGGGCCGCGGGATGAGCCTGCGGGAGCCAGACGTGCAGAGGCACCAAGCCGGCCTTTGTGCTGAACCCGACAAACGCAAGGACAAAGACGATATCTTTAATGTACGGCTGAAGCGGTTGATTCTTGAACGAATCAAAAGACAGGCTGCCTGTCTGAAAGTACATCACAAGAAACGAGCCGATGATAAACGCAGTACCAAGATGCGTCATCACGATGTATGTCATGCCGGACCGTATGTTGCTCTCGCTTTCATGCTCATAGATCACAAGGAAGAACGAAGAAAGCGACATGGTCTCCCAGAAGATCAGAAAAGAATAGGCATTGTCTGACGCCGTGACTAGAACCATGGACAGGACAAAGAGGTTGAAGAGGAATCCCAACGCCTTCTTGCTGCGCCTTTCGGAATACTCGCTGACATAGCCGATTGAGTATATGGACACTGCCAAGCTTACCAGCCCTATTATGAGCATAAAGAACGCGGCCATGCCATCGATGTAGAACTCGATGTTCAGCGCGGGGACGGGCGCGGGCAACGGCGAGGACATTTCAAGAAGCGAGCCGGAGAGGATTATTGATGCCGCCAGGGCTACTGTCAGCGTCGAACCTGCGGTAGCGATAGAAAAGGAGACGACGCCCGTCTTTTTGCCTTCCCTGAAAGAGAGGGGCAATAGCGCGCCCACTACAAACGAGAGCGCAGCAGCCTGAAATAGAATCGAGTAACCATCACTAAAAACCATTTACTTTTACACTTTTTCTTCCTGTGGTAGATGCACTCGAGCTGCCTTGACGTTGCAGCAGCGACTCATTTTGACGATCCCTTTTTAAGCATTAAGGCGCAAATTATGTGATATTACGGAATTTCGGGAATTGCGAAAATTCGCAAAACTTAAAGGTACCCTAAATGCAACCTCGCCCAATGAAGGCCAAGAACATCAAGACCTACCTGACTCATTTTCCAGTTAAATCCTATCTCGAGGCTGACATCCTTTCAAAGGAAACCACCTGGCGGATTATGGACTATATCCGACAGGCCGGGGCACACGGCATCACCGCCGAAGACATTATTGAAAAAGAAAAGATCCCCGCAAGCGTCGTATATTCGACGCTCAAGGAGCTCTACCGCCTTGAATACGTCTTTCTATATCCGCGTGAAAAAAAGGACAGGAGGGAGAGGCGGAAGAGGTTTGTATGCGAAAGGAGCACGTGGGGCAAATATGGGATTGATGACGAATTCGACGTCACGCTAAGGGTAAGCGGTTTGCTCGAAAGCATCACGGAGGAGATGCGCGCGCCGGTGATGAAGGCATTCCGGGAAGTATATGAGCAGTTTAGCACAAAGAGGGAGCTCCAGAAATTTCTCCCAACCAAGCAGACCAACATCTGCCCAAACTGCCAGAGGAGCCACGAGGCCATGGAATTCTTTTACGCGATTCTGCTTCGCAGCATCGATCTCATGATAACCGAATCCGACGAGTTCAAGAAATTCCTGATAGACATTAAATACGCAAGCGATGAGCAGTAGGAGCTTTAGCGGAACTCGGCTCTCTTGTACGAGCCCAGAATCTTGACGTACGATGTCTTTGGCTTTATCGACCTGAGCGCCTCTCTTACGGCCTTGTCATGCACGTGGCCTTCAAAGTCCACGTAAAAGTTGTACTCCCAAGGCGTCTCTTTTGTCGGCCGCGACTCTATCTTGGTCAGGTTTATCCGGCGGATTGCAAATTCGCCCACGATCCCAAACAGTGCGCCGGGGACGTGCTTGACTGAAAATATCATGGATGTCTTGTAGTAGTTGCCGGCCTTGGCGTCGTCCCTTGCCTTCTTGGCAGACAGCACCAGAAACCTAGTATAGTTGTTCTTTCTGTCTTCGATGCCTTCGTCAAGGATCTGCATGTCGTAAAGCTCGGCTGCCCGCCTGCTTGCAATGGCTGCAGAATCGAGCATCTTGTTCTCCTTTATCATCTTCACCGCGCCGGCGGTATCGTAGGCCGGCACCGGCTCGAGCCTTTTCTTTTGCAGGTAACCTCTGCACTGCGCAAGTGCCTGCGGGTGCGAATGCACGTACTTGATCTTTTTTGCGCCCCTGTTTGCGATAAGGCAGTGTCTGACCCTCTGGTAGACCTCGCCTTTCACGGCCAGCTTTGTTTGCAACAGCAGATCGTAAATCTCGTTGACGCTCCCTTCTATCGAGTTTTCTACTGGCACCACGATATAGTCGACTTCACCATTATCCGCCGCGTCAAAGACGTCCTGAAAAGATTTCTTTGGAATCAGAATTGCTCGGGGGAAATACTGGAGGGTCGCCATTTCGCCATAAGCTCCCCGCTCTCCTTGGAAGGCGACCTTTGCCATGACCCTTACTTGCCCGCTTTTTGTATTAGCCTGAACGACTCTTTGCCATAGTCGTGCGCCAGCTTGCGGTTCTCAAACGCGCCGCACTCGACACACTTGATCGTGCTTTCGTTGGTGCGCACCGTGTCTCCGCCACACATGAAGCAAAGCGCGTAAAGCAGTCCGTACTCTTTCTCTGCAAGTGTGAGGTGGATAGTCGAGTTGAGGAGGCTTATGACCCTGCCTCTCACAATGTCGCCGTTGTGGAAGGTGGCGCGCCTGTCGCCTCTTCTCTCCATGTCGGCGCGGGTGCCAAGCTTGGCCGACGCTATGGCGGAAAAGCCAGCGTCTGACCACTTGTCATTGATGTACAATACCTTGATGGAAACCATAGTGCTGAACATCATTTCCACGTATCCTACAATGATGTCGCCGATCTTTGGAAGCATCGGAGAGTGTTTGGGTTCAACCTTCACAATCCTGCGTTTTAGATCGTAAACCTTGGTACCGATCGTCGCGGAGCGCACTGTCCCGTCCGAAGTCAGAAAAGTGTTCTTGCCACCCTCAAATTCCTCAATGGATGCAATGTGCTCGCCGGGCAACATCGGCTTGTTATCTTGTTTGCTCATTCAATAATTGAAGCCTGATGGAAAGTTATAACTGTTTAGAGGGTAAAAATTTCTAAATTTTTTGCGTTTTGCATGCAATCATGCAGGTTTGTAGTCGGAGAATCTAGGCGAAAGATAATAAAGGTATAAAGAGCAGTAATGTTCAGGTGTTAGTGTGAGCCAGAATACCTTATCCCTAAAGGTACTTGAGGCGTATACCAGAGATGTCGGACGGGGAGTAGCCAGAATCGACTATGACTCGATGGACTCGCTGGGAGCGTCAACTGGAGATGTTATTGAAATTAGAGGCAAGCGCAGGACCGTTGCAAAGTGCTTGCCGCTTTACCCGTCGGACGAGGGCAAGGGCATCATCCGCGTTGACGGTCTTGTCAGGAACAACGCCGGCATCGCGATAGGCGACACCGTCATTGTAAAGAAGATTAAAGCCGTTCCAGCTGAAAAAGTGATCGTCGCTCCGCTAGAAGCCATACCGCCGATAGACGAGCGCTACCTTGCAGACGCGCTGGAAAGCGTGCCGCTGATAAAGGGCGACAACGTGATGGTCCCGTACTTTGGCGGCAGGCTGACATTCCAGGTAATCGGCGTTACGCCGGCTGCTGACGCTGTTCTAGTTACACAAAAGACGATATTCCACATCGCCGAGAAGGGCGAAACCCTGAGAGGTGTGCCGCAGGTAACATACGAAGACATTGGCGGCTTGAAGGAAGAAATCCAAAAAGTCAGAGAAATGATCGAGCTTCCGCTCAGGCACCCGGAGATATTTGAAAAGCTGGGAATAGAAGCTCCAAAAGGCGTGCTGCTGTA
>JBFLWZ010000116.1:0-6668 GCA_040757615.1 Thermoproteota archaeon
ACCATCTGCCGGAACATCTTGGAATGGTAGTAGTTCCTGAGCCACAGGTGCTGCTCCTTCAATTCTGTTAATGCGTAGTTCATGTCATATTCCGACATTGGTGGGATGGCAATGAGAGGAAGTAGTTGTACACAGCCACCTGCAGCCGTCAAGCATCTGCTCTAACACGAGCTCCTGCTCTTTCGTTGTTGGATATAGAAGCGGAACTTGTAGTTGAGCATATTATTATTACTACTACCATTCTATCCCGCTGGCGCTACCTAAAAAATGCGGCGATTCATCATTAATCCGCCGGACTTGTCCGGCGGTGGTCTTCTCGCCAGATTTGTATAAATCCTACATCTGGCAACTGATGTCATTGTCGACGCCGGCCGACATAAAGAAGAAGCTGGAGCAGAACTGGATACAGTATCTGAAGGCCAACTCGGTCAAGCTTGCCCTTGACGCGATAGACGGCTCGAGCCCTCCTTCGGTGTTTGTAGGTAGGTACGGCTACCCTAAAGTCAGGCTGGGGCCCATGATCCCGCCACTACACGGCGACACGTCTATTCTAGACAGAACAGAACTGTGGGCCGGCAAAAGCATAGAACAGATCGCAAACTATCGGCTGTCGCTTGTGAGAGGCACGTTCACAATGAACGTCCATGACACTACTGGCCGGAACCTTGAAAACATGCAAGAGCTTGCCATGTCAGAGCGCCCTGCGGAAAGCGAAGCGACATTCGAAAAAAAGCCACTTGCCGATATCGACCTTGAAAAAGAAATTCGGCTCAATGCGGAAGCCGCCCCGTTTGGACCTGCGGCCCCACTCAAGACCTTCAAGGCGTCGTCCCTTTCGGCGGACCAGAGGATTGAAGCTGCATTCTATGACAATGACTTGAAGGCGTCAGATGCGATCTTAGAACTGTACAGGCGTGGGGTGGAGGTTAGCAGCATCCACAAGGTGCTTAGTGTCGGGATGCTAGGGCTGAAAAAGAGCCGCAGGCTGGTGCCGACTAGGTGGAGTATCTCTGCAACAGACGACATTATCTCTAGCACGATAGTAAAGGAAAACGTGGCAAACCCTTCAATAGACCTTTTTGAAGTGACCCAGTATTCGCACCTCGCTAACCATTATTCCGTAGTGCTGATACCGGACGACGTATGGAGCTTTGAGATGATCGAATCGTGGTTCACAAGCAACGGCCAAATTGCCACGGGCTCTGACTATGAAGACGCAGGGGGAATTGATCACTACCCGACTATAGCGGGCGCATACTTTGCTGCAAGGCTTGCTGTAACAGAGCATCTTGCGCGGCGGCGGAGAAAGGCAGCGGCTCTTGTACTACGCGAGATACACCCCGAGTATGTCATGCCCCTCGGTGTCTGGCAGATAAGGGAAGGCGTGCGCGAAGCGCTGAAAAAGCCGGCACAAAAGTTCGAAAGCTTCGATCAGGCACTGTCGTTTGCCTGCGAAGGCATGTCGCTGTCACGGCAGGAGGTTGCACAGGAGAGCCGGCTGTGGCGCACCTTGAAGAGCCAGACGAGGATCACCGATTTCACATAACTCCCAAAGGGTCATATACTACTGCTGCACAGTTTTCCTGCAATGAGCGAAGCTCTCCCTGACGGCGTCAAGTACCAAGTTCCGATCAAGCAGGTGGAAAAGTCGATCAAGATGACCACTGAGGCCAAAGCAGAGCTCCAGAGCTCGGGCATGATGGACGAGAAAGGCAAGCTGAAGATAAAAGGTGTCAGCCCGAAAATGATAAAGCGCATGAAGCTCGAGTCGGTCGACTGCCCTGTGCTAAAGCAAGAGATCGGGTTCCTACAGTGCTACGTGTGCAAGAACTTTTACAGCCGGATTTCAGGCAAGGTCTACTGCAAGGGCGAGCCACTGTAAAGCGTTATTTTTTTGATATATGCCAAGCAAAAAGAGTCGCGGCTGAAGATCGGGGGCTTTTTGAGAAACTTGGGCGGAGGGAAGTGATCTTTCGAAAAGACTACAGGCCCCCTTTTTACAACAAACTTCATAAATCCTACTCGTTGTGCAATTGTCAAGCGTGAGTTCGCAACCAAAGGAAGCAGCAGGCATAACTGTCAAAAAGAGCCAAGATTTTAGCGAATGGTACACACAGGTTGTCCTCAAGGCCGGGCTTGCAGACTATGCCCCAGTCAAGGGGTTCATTGTCCTGCGGCCCTACGGCTATGCAATCTGGGAGTCGATAAGGGGCATTCTTGACAAGCGTTTCAAGGAGACAGGTCACCAGAACGGCTTTCTTCCTGTTCTGATACCGGAGAGCCTGCTTTCAAAGGAAGAGGAACACTTTGCAGGGTTTACCCCCGAAGTGTTCTGGGTCACAAAGGCCGGCAACAACGATATGAGCGAAAAGCTGGCGCTGCGGCCTACTTCTGAAACACTTGCGTATTCGATATTTGCAAAGTGGATAAACAGCTACCGCGATCTGCCGCTAAAGATCAACTTCTGGAACACTGCGCTGCGGGCAGAAATCAAGGCCACCAAGCCCTTCATCAGGACATCGGAATTCCTCTGGCAGGAAGGACATACCGTCCATACTACCGAGGAAGACGCCGAGCAGGAGGTCATGATGATACTGGACATATACAAGGACTTGATAGAAAATTACCTTGCAGTGCCTGCAGTCACTGGCTTTAAGAGTGACAGCGAAAAGTTTGTCGGCGCAAAATACACGACGACTCTCGAAGGGCTGATGGCTGATGGCAGAGCACTCCAGATGGGGACGTCGCATCACCTTGCGCAGAACTTTTCAAAGTCGTTTGAGATCAAGTACCTCGGCAAGGACACAAAGGAGCACTTTGCTTGGCAGACTTCGTGGGGAGTTTCGTGGCGCCTAATCGGCGCGCTGATAATGGTTCATGGCGATGACAAGGGACTCGTCCTGCCTCCAAGGGTAGCGCCTATACAGGTAGTGATCGTGCCAATTCACAAGGACATGGATGCGCAGATGGTGAAGGAAAAGGCCGCCGAAATAGAATCCGAGTTGAAAAAGGCCGACATCAGGGCGCACATGGACGGGCGCGACGAATACACATCGGGCTGGAAATTCAACGAATGGGAGATGAAAGGAGTTCCGCTCCGCATAAACATCGGGGCTCGGGATATCGAGAAGGGGCAGGTAGAGTTTGTCAGGCGCGACACTAAAGAAAAATCGCCTGGCGACCGCGGAAAACTGGTGGACAGCACTAATTCGCTTCTTGCCAGCATACAGGCAAACCTTTTCTCGAAAGCAAAAGAGTTTCTGAACCAGAACATCTCCAGGCCAACCACTTATACCGAATTCAAATCGATAATCGAGAGCAGGGGAGGGTTCGTGTTGGCCGGCTGGTGCGGAAGGGAAGAGTGCGAAGACAAGATCAAGGAAGACACAGGCGCCGACATCAGGGTGCTGCCGTTTGACCAGAGCGAAAAGCCGGACAAGTGCATCTACTGTGGGCAGGAAAGCAAGAAGGCAGCGATATTTGCAAGGGCATACTAATTGGTGACCCTTGAAGAACTCTTCCCATTTGACGCTGGGCTTGGATATCTCGGCATACTGATAATCAGCTTTGTGGCAAGCCTCGTGCCATTCATCCCGATCCCATACTTCCCGCTACTCATAACGGCATCGTTCAATAGCAACTTCAACCCACACGTGATCGCGCTTATCAGCGCGGCCGGCATCGTCGCGGCAAAGACGATAATATTCTTCATCAGCTACTACGGGCGCAAGATCTTGAGCGACCAGACAAAGAGCCGGATGCGCCCGCTGCAGAATCTTGTAAGCCGGTACGGCTGGCCCGGCGCGTTCATTGCTGCAGCGACGCCGATACCTGACGACATCGTCTACATTCCGCTTGGCCTTGCCAAGTATAGCCCATGGAAATTTGCGACGGCTACCTTTGCAGGCAAAATGGTGATGAACGAAGCAATAGTGTGGAGCTCGATCTTTCTGGGCAAGCCGTTTGTAGACCGCGTGCTTCAGGATACAACCGACCCGACAATGCTGATAATATTTGCCATAGCGAGTATTGCTGTGCTTGGAGTCGTCATTTACTATTCGCTGAGGATAGACTGGGCAAGGATAATTGGAAGATGGTTTCCTTGGGCTGTAGAGGACAATGGCGATGAAAAAGACGAGAAAAAGGATGCCTAGACGATCTTTCTGTCTGACCCAACACCTCTCTTTAATTCCAGCTCGACATAGTCCTCGTTCATGCCAGTGACACAGTCGGTTACTACCGTCTTGACGGGCTGGAAGTGAATCCTGCCCTGTGGGATTTTGTTTTCCTTTTGCATAGCGACTAGCCGCGCTTCGATGTCGTTCTTGTGGTCCTTGCACACGATTGCAAGCATGTATTCGCCTTCGCTGGACTTGACCGACACGATGTACTCTGGAGCAAGCTGACACTCCTCTCCGTCAACCTTTGCAGAGCAGTACTTGGGCAAAAACATCTGCTTTTCTTTGCAGGCAATGCAATATAACAATAACTGAACCTTGATTTATAAAACGGTAAGATATTCTCTTGCCCGTATATGGGTAGTAGAAGAAGAAAGACTCTTGCCCGTCCGGCGAGAAGCACTAGAAGAGTGGACGGGCGTTGCCCCAAGTGCACCACGATTGTTAAGTTCAACGTGTCTGGCCCCGTTGGCGACGAGATCTATGAATGCACTGGCTGCATGTCCAAGTTCCACATCGACGAACTCTAAAAATCAGAACCGACACTGCCTTTGGAATGCCAAACGCTAAACTAGTTTTTTGCCGTACGCCTGAACGACACTTCCTGCTCGCTCTCTAGCTGTATTGTCGTGTGCGTGATGTTGTAGCGCTCTGCAAGCACTGCATTTATGTCACTTATCAGCTTGCCTGACTGGCTCAGCATCTGGTCGCGGACCACGACGTGTCCACTGAGTGCGTTCATCCCAGTCGATATCGTCCACACGTGCAGGTCGTGGACGTCAACCACCCCGTCCAGGTGCTTGACTGTGGCAACAACCTGCTGCATATCCAGCTCTCTGGGAGCGCCCTCTAGGAGTATGTGGGTGCTTGTCCTGACTATTGCATAGGCGCTCCTTGCCACTAGGCCAGCTATGAGAAACGCAACAAGCGGATCTACGATCGTGATGCCTGTATATAATGCGACAAATCCTGTGACGATCACCGCAACGGATGACACTGCGTCATAGATGACGTGTACGAACGCGCTCTGGACGTTGATGCTCCTGCTGGAGTGCTGCTTTAGAAGCAACATCACCAATATGTTGCCTGCAAGGCCGATCCCGGCGACTGCAAGCATCAGCGAAGTGTCTATGACTCGGGGCGACATGACGCGCAAGACCGCCTCGTACAGAACCCATACCGAGATGGCAGCCAGCGCAACACCGTTTGCCAGTGCGGCTAGGACTTCTGCCCTGTGGTAGCCAAACGTCATGGCACCGGAATGGCTCTTTGCTGCCATGGTCATCGCAAAGAGGCTCAGACCGATCGCCATCACGTCGGTGAACACGTGCATCGCGTCGCTTACTAGCGAAATGCTGTTGCTTAAGATGCCGCCTATGACTTCGATGACCGCTATTGAAGCAGTGACTGCAAGCGAGAGCGTCAGCAGCCTCTTTGGCTGCTGGAGGTTGATAGCCACGTGGATGATAGACGCTTTTACGTATTTACGCCTTGTTTTCGCTTATCTGGGCAAGCGGGACCTGCGACGGGTTCTTGTACTTTACTACCTGCGAGGCCCCTTCCTTGGGGTAAACTCCGTAAATGAGCGCGGCCTTTGCCACGGTAGAGTCCTTGAGTGTCACCATGATTATCTGGTTGTCCTGCGAGCGCTCTAGCAGCACCTTTGACAGGCGCTCTGTGTTTTGCGCATCAAGGTGCGCGTCGACCTCGTCCATCAGGTAGAATGGTGATGGCTTGAGCGACTGGAGCGCGAGAAGGAACACCGTCGCGGCGATGGTCTTTTCTCCGCCGGATAGGGCAGTAGATTCGCGGGGAACTGTCTTGTTCGGGAAGCGGACAAGCAACATCACGCCGCTAGAGAAAATGTCGGCCGGGTTCTCTATCTCCATCCATGCTGCGCCGCCTGTCATCTTTTCAAAGGTGCTCCGAATATCAGCGTCAACCTTCTGGAACGCCTCCATGAAGACCTTCTCCTTCTCTTTTACGATCTCCGCGATGAACGATACGATGGAATTGCGCTCGCTTTCAAGCTGGTTGCGCCTAGTGGACATGCCTCTGTAACCGTCCATCACCTGCACGTATGCCTCGTCGGCGCGCAGGTTTATCCTCGACTTGACACTTTCATATTCGTCGGAAAGCTCCTTGATAGCCAATCCGACGTCCATCTCTTCCAGCAGGTTCTTGTAGCCGAGCCAGACAAGGTCGTTTGTCTGCCGGGCCTCCTGCTCTGTCAGATCGGCTACGTCTTTTCTGAGCAATGCAGATTCACGCTCTATTGTGTTGTGTTCTTTTGACAGCTTTCTTTCGTTCTCTGCCAGCGCCTTTATCTTGCGCTCATATTCCTGCAAAACACTGTACGCGCTGCCGGAAGAATCAATTATCTGCTGCTCTTGGTCTCTGAGGCCCTTTAGCTCTGCTTCAAGCGACTGGGACTTGGTCCGCAGCTCCTCGATCTGGCGCTTCCTCTGTTCAAGCTCAAGCGCTAGCCTC
>JBFLWZ010000117.1:0-6635 GCA_040757615.1 Thermoproteota archaeon
GCCTACTCCCACGGAAAAACTATCCACTTGTTATGATCGAGCACCATGGCCGTTATGCCGTAGCTCTTGTGCCTGCTCATGCAAAAGCAAAAATCGCAGTTGAACCCGCTCAGGGCGTGCGCCACCACGCGCCAGGTGTCGCCCGTGTCATAGATGTCATCGATTACAAGATAGCGCTTGCTCGTGTCAAGGAAGGGCATCTCTGACTTGATCACGGTCTTGTTGCGCACAGGGATAAATTGTATCATATCGATGCCAAGCTCGCGGGATAACAGTCTGGCAGGGACAATGCCTCCTCTGGTAATTGCAAGGATGCAACTGTACCTTGTCCCGGATTTCTTTACTTGGGTTGCAATGTCTTTTACAAGGCGCTCGATCTCTTGCCAACTGCAGATCTGCTCGCCCCGCGGTTTGATCTCCTGCATGTCCTAGGAAAGACCGGATGAATTCTTAAAGATATGGGTAATGGAGGTCACGGTGGGATTTGGACCCACGACCTGCTGATTTCTCGACGCACAAGTTTACAAGTCAGCCGCTCTGGCCAGGCTGAGCTACGTGACCTCGTGCGCTCTAAAGACACTGCGTTTTATTAATTAAACGGCGTTTTCGCAAAGGTTAATCTACGGCTCATGCCACAACAGAGTCATTGCAAACGGCGAACAACAAAAGGCGCGACAACCTGAAGCTGCTCGCCTTCATGATAGGCGCCGCGTTGTTTTTTGGAGTCACCCTCTTTATCTCTTTTTTTATCGTGATAGTAGCCCTTAATAACTCGGATATTCCAGGCGATGAAAAGCCAAACATGTTTATGCTTGGGCTCATTCCGCCATCGATCGGCACCTTCCTGCTGTTCACCAAAGTATTAGGGCGGTTCATGTAAACAATGTATTTAAATCGCATGAATCTTGGTGAACCTGTGCCTAAATTCGTAGTGCAGGTAGTGATTGAAAACAAGCCCTACATAAACGACCCTGAAGGCGAAACGATCCACCGCGACCTTGTGGTCAAGGGCGGATATTCTAGCGTACAATCGGTGAGGTCGGCCAAGATGCTCAAGATGGTGGTGAATTCAAAGTCAGAGAAAGAGGCGGAAACGACAGTAAAAAAGCTCTGCGAGGAACTGCGCATATTCAACCCTGTCGTGAGCAACTGCACAGTCAAGGCGACCGGCAAGGTCTAGTATTCTACTATCTTGATCTTATTGATATCGAAAGGCTTTGAATCCTTCCACATGTATTCAAAGTAATCAGAACACCATTCGCAGAATGCCGGGCTATCGCCTATGAACATGGTGTTCATGTCGACTTCGCCTTTTGGGTTTGCAAACGCAATGGCCGCCTCGCGGTCATCGGCTATAAAGAGTGCAACGTCTACCCGCTTTACCATCTTTCTCTCGAAATTCCCTTTTGCAATTAATTCGTTGATCTTGGGCATGACGTTTTCAATCACGTTCCTTGGAAATATCGTGTTGTGACCGACCAGTGAGGATACCTTGACTCCGTTGCTCGCCCTGTCAATGAGTATCTCGCCTTCTTCGGGCCATGCTTGAGAAACGATTATGCGTAGCGAGTTTGTTGCTGATGATTGGAGCTTTTTCAAGCCCTGAAAAACAGCCGTTACGCTGCTTATCGGCTTGCAATCCTGCAGCGCGCCGATTCTCTGGAGGAACTTGTCTGGAATGACCCCTGACAGGCTGTGCTCGTCAAAGAACTTCCTGTTCTTCTTCATGACCATGAAATCTGGAATCTGCTTCATCACCACCATACCGTATTCTGTCACGGAGAACATGCCGTCAAGCCTCTTTACCAGACCCTCCTGCACCAGCCTGTTCAGGTTCCGATGCACATCCTGAACGGTAACGCCAAGCTCTCTTGATAGAGAACTGAGCTTGGCTGGCTTTTTGCTCAGCGAAGCCAGTATGGAAAACCTTGTTTCGCTGGCAAGCTCCATAAATAATTCGGAGGCCAGAGAATAATCAGAGGAGGCTTCCTCCATACGTAAATATTCTGTAAGTGATAATTAAAATTTTCATTATGTCTATCACGGCTGCAGTAAGAATCTTTTACCCATTTTGTAACAAGTGTTTAAACAACAACTGTGAAAGTTAAACAAGCCTGTTAAAGACTGAACCGGTCTGTTAAAGAGGAAATATCAATTGACTTTGTGTATTATTGTGCATATGAGCGAAGTAGTAGAAATAAAGGATCGATTTCTGAAATTGCAGCAAAAGTATCGACAACATCTCCCAAAGGTAGATCCTGCACTTATAGATGACCTCTTGCTCCGCCAGATGGAGAACCCAAATGTCGTTCCAATATACATGGTTGAAGTATTTACAAGACCAGGCTTGAATGTCGAAGAAGTTCGAAACTACATAATCAGCAAAACCGGCATGAGTCCAGCTGTCTATGATAACGGCACTCACTATGCAGTAAACCAAAAGCTGACATTGGAGATGCTCAAAGAGATATCAGATTCAGAGGAAGTAATAGAAGTTACTGGCGAATATACAGGGGGGCTTGGTAGCTATGGTGCCTCGCATGAGCATCGACCGCGTGAAGACAGGTACGAGAGAATCATTGTTTCTTCTTCTGTGCCGTCGTCAAGCGCTTTGCGCGTAGATCCACAAATTAAAAGCGAAGAGCAGCAGCTTTCAAGAAAGAAGGCGAGCAGCAAGATAGTTGCATACACTGCAGCAGGAATAATAGGTGCAATCGCTCTCGCTGGATTTATAATAAGCGGCGGCATCCTGCCCAACGCCAACGTCAGCCAGACTATACCAGCCGGAACAGAGCCAGCAGTGCTGCATGGATACGTAGGAGGACCCGGAGGGCTGCCTGCAATTGGAGCCACTGTGCTGGCAGTACGGCAAGGCACAGACTTTGCGGCAAGTGCATTCGTATCAGTCAATGGACAGTACTATATCGATCTGCCACCTGGAGAATACATTGTATATGTCGCTTATCCAGATGGAACAGACAAGGTTGCTGCCATGGAAGTGCAAAGAGGCGCTAGCCACGAGCTAAACTTTGCCTATTGACTGTATAAATAAGAGGAAAGGGAGATCTGAGGAAAATATGAAAACAATAGTGCTTTACTATGCAGCAGCCGCGGCCACTGCAATAGCAGGCATACTGCACCTTATCCAGGCTCCAAATATGCTGAACTTTAATCCAAACGGTGCCATCCTCTTTTTCGCCGGCGGGGCTGCACAGGTGTTCTGGGCACTCCCAATGGTGAGAAGATGGGGGAGAGTCTGGTATGGAGTCGGCATTGGCGGTACAATAGTGTTCATAGCGATCTGGGTTATCACGAGGTTCCCTGGAAACCCGATAACCGGCAATGGTGGCAGAGTCAGCGATATGGCGATCGCAATAGAAGTCCTGCAGGGGATATTCATCGGCCTGGCTGCCGCTATACTCGTGATTGAGTCTCGGATGAGAAGGCTAGACAAAAAGACTGCGTCAGAATCGACCTGACCTTTCTTTTTCTTTATTTTTCTAATGCTTATCGTCGTGTATTGAAAAAACGTCGTCAAGGTTGTTAGAGTCGCTGAGAGCACCTTCTAACAGCAGCGTGGTTCGTAAGTGCTTTGCAAGGTCTGTCACGGTGATTATGCCGACCAGTTTTCCGCCGTCCATTATTGGGAGACGGCGGATCTTGTGATTCACCATCCTCTGCACGGCCACTTCGATCGGAGTCTCCGGATCAGCAGTAGTTAGTATCTTGGACATTATATCGGCCATCTTTACCTGCGCGATCGGCAGCTCCTTGACGCATATTTTCTTGATAAAGTCGCGCTCGCTCACGATTCCGATGGGTTGACCATCCTTGACTACAAAGACAGAGCTGATGCCCTTCTCTGCCATTACCTTGGCAGCTTCCAGAGCAGACTTGTCGTGATCTATCATGACTATTTGCTTTGTCATGATGTCGCGAACTACGCTCCCCGCCATACCATTCTCCCAGAATCAGTCGAAGATAAAAACAATGCTGTCATGAACACTGCAACCAAAAACCGGTGCGGAATTCGCTAATCTGAAGATATTAATACGAGCTCTGTCAAGTCTCACTCGCTGTAATGGCAAAGATTGGGATTGCCGTTTTCCCCGGCAGCAACTGCGACCGCGACGTGCACCATGTTCTAAACAACGTCATAGGCGTGCAGGCAGACTTTATCTGGCACACAAAGGACCGCATTTCAGGCTATGACGCGATGATAATCCCTGGCGGCTTTGCATTTGGCGACAGGCTGCGCGCCGGCATTATCGCGGCCCACAGCCCGATTGTGCAGGAAGTAAAAAGAATGGCAAAGGATGGGATGCCTGTCCTTGGGATCTGCAACGGCTTTCAAATCTTGGTTGAATCGGGACTCTTGCCTGGGGCACTGATGATGAACGATTCGCTCCGCTTTGTGTGCCGGTGGACAAAGGTCGAGGTCAAGAACAACAAGACCCCGTTTACTAGCCAGTTTGCACCAAAACAAACTTTTGGAATCCCTGTGGCACATGGTGAGGGCCGTTACATGGCAGACCGCAAGATTTTGAAAGAATTAAAGAAAAACAACCAGATCGTCTTGCAGTATTCCAACGACGACCCGAACGGATCGTCAGATCTCATTGCGGCAATCTGCAACGAGGGTGGCAACGTGATGGGCATGATGCCTCACCCGGAGAGGGCAAGCGAAAGCATCGTGACCGCAGAAGGCGTCAAGAACGATGCCATCATGATTTTCAAATCGCTTGTGTCAAACCTGAAACAAAAGGCGATAGCGTAGATATGGGTGTCCTGACAAAGCAAGAGCTAGAATACCTTGAAGCAAACCTGAAGAGGAAGGCAAACGAGATAGAGCAAGACATCGTCGGCGCGGAATGGTCGGAGCACTGCTCATACAAGTCTTCCAAAAAATATCTACGCCTGCTGCCTACAAAGGGCAAGCGCGTAGTGGTAGGCCCCGGATATGACGCAGGTGTTCTTGATGTTGGCGATGGATATATCCTGACCGTGCACATCGAAAGCCACAACCACCCTTCGGCCGTAGAGCCTTTTGGCGGCGCTGCCACCGGTGTTGGTGGAGTCATACGCGACATCATGTCGATGGGCACACGCCCAATTGCAGTGCTTGATGCCCTTAGGTTTGCGCCGATAACCGGCAAGGGCAAGTCTGTAGCCAAGTCAAAGTGGTTGTTCAAGAACGTTGTCAAGGGCATTGCAGACTATGGCAACTGCATCGGCATCCCTACTGTTGGCGGCGAGATCGAATTCGATCCTTCGTTTGAAGATTATTGCCTTGTTGATGTTGCATCGATAGGCTTTGGGCGCAAGGAAGACATTGTCGCAAACCAAGCAGATGTCGGCGACGTGATCGTGCTCGCAGGCGGCTCTACCGGGCGCGATGGGATCCACGGCGCGTCATTTGCTTCAAAGACGTTGGAAGCGGAAAATAGATCCGCGGTGCAAATTCCGGATCCCTTCCTTGAAAAGCTGCTGCTTGAAGCTACTATGGAGGCAGTAAAGCAGGGCTGCATAAAGAGCATAAAGGATCTCGGCGGCGGAGGGTTGTCATGCTGCCTGTCAGAAACTTCAGACAACCTCGGCAAGGGCTTTGACATTGAACTGACAAAAGTCCACGCAAGGGAGAGCGGCATGACGGCAAACGAGCTAATGATATCAGAATCACAGGAACGTATGCTCTATGTCACTGACAAAACCCGGTTGCCTGCATTGCAGTCGATTCTGGACAAATATGAAATCCTGCACTCCGTCCTTGGAGTTGTGCAGGAACACAAGGATCTAGTCGTCAGGCACGGCGGCAAGGTAGTGGCAGAGATGCCAGCGCACCTCGTCGCACATGCGCCGCTTGCAGACAGGGCTGTCAAGCGGCCAGCATACCTTGACAAGCTAAAATCAGTCAAGCAGCCTCGCCAGCCGGCAAACCTCGGCAAGGCACTTTTGTCGCTCCTGTCAAACCCGACAATAGCCAGCAAGCGCTGGGTATACCAGCAGTACGACCACGAGGTGGGTGTAAGGACAGTGGTCAAGCCTGGGATGGGAGATGCTGCAGTGATGAGGCTGGATAACGGGAAATTTGTGGCAATAAAGCTAGATGGAAATTCAAAGCACTGCTACCTTGATCCGTATCAGGGCACGCTTGGCTGCCTTTCAGAAGGGCGCAGAAACGTCATTTGCACAGGAGCAGAGCCGATCGGGGTGGTAGACCACCTGCAATTTGCAAGCCCCGAAGATCCAGAAATCTATTGGACATTCACACAGGCAATAGATGCGATCGTCGACTATTGCAAGTTCATGGATATCCCTGTGGTGGGCGGCAAGGTCAGCTTTTACAACGAGACTGCCAAGGGGCCGATCAAACCGTCACCTGTCATGGGAACCCTTGGTCTGATCGAATACTCGAAACATATCACACGTCCTGCATTGTCGGTAGGCGACTCGATCTTTATCGTTGGAAATACCGCACCTGAAATGGGTGGCTCTGAATACTATGAGTACGTCCATGGCATAATAGGAGGGCAAGTTCCAAAGGTTGACTTGCCGATTGACGCACAGAACGGTAACGCTGTGCTTGGCCTGATAAGATCTGGGCTTGTCACCTGCGCCCATGACTGCTCAAAGGG
>JBFLWZ010000118.1:0-6606 GCA_040757615.1 Thermoproteota archaeon
AAAATTGGAGCTAGATTTTTCATTCCAGGGATGTTGCTTCTTGCCGCGCTGGCCGTACAGCCGGCCGCTGCGCAAGAGATCGACTATAATTCCGAGTCACTCTTTATTGCGCTCTTTGCAAACGGCGATGCCCTTGTGGAATACGACGTCAGCATAGGGGATCCGCTGGACGAAGAAATACGGATCAAGCTATTCGGCGGGGAGCACATCAACGACCTGATTGTCGTTGACCTTGACGACGAGCTGGTGGACTATGACATTGGCGGAACTCCAAATGAAATAGTACTGAATACGCCGGGCGTCGAAAACGTAAGGATAAGCTACACCACACCAGATCTTGCAGATAGGAACGAGGGAATTTGGACGTTTTCCGTGAACGCGACCACGAGCCTTATAGTCAGGCTGCCTGTCGACAGCGTGCTTGTCGACGCAGAGCCCATCCCTGCGATAAGGTTCGTCAACGACCAGCCACTTTTGACTTTCAACAACCCTGGCAACATCAAGGTCACTTACTCGATAGGCGTCCTTGGCACGGAGGATCAGGCAAACATTGCCATCCAGGTTGCGACAGCTGCAATCAGAGAAGCCCGAACAAATCACCCCGACATTGTGCTTACTGGTGCACAGGAACTGCTTGACAGGGCCATTGCCGCCATGGGAGAGCGGAGGTTCTCTGAAGCCGAGAGCCTCGCAGGACAGGCAAATGACGCCGCAGTCACTGCCGGCAGGAACTATGAAACGGCGCAGGCTGCCATAGCTGACACTGAAGCGGAAGTGACGCAGGCCGGTAGCCAGGGCCGTGACGTGGCTGCCGCGCAGGAGCTACTGGAGCAGGCAAGGAACCAGTTTACCGCTGGCGATTACGTAACAGCAACGACCTCTGCAGAAAATGCAGTTGCCGCTATACGCGACATACCCGAGCCCCAGATGCCTATCGGCGCCATAGTGGCCGGGGCGGCGGCCGCGGCAGGAGGGGTGGGCGCGTTGCTGTTCCTCAAGATGAGGAAGAGGCCGGCGCCAGAGGTGCCAAGGAGGGAGCCGCCAAGAGCTGCTGGCAACGGCAACTCGGCATCAGTCGTCAGGCCGCCAATCTTAAAGGAGGAAGAGGTCACCGAGCCTACCTTGGAGGACCCGCCGGCACAAAACAGCATGCCTGCGGAGCCAGACACGATCCCCGATTCGCAGCTCGACAAGTCGGTGCTTGGCAGAATAGTCATCAGGATACTGGCGGAAAGGGCGCACCTCAGGCCGGAGGACCAGCAGGTGCTAAAGTTCCTTGCGGAAAAGGAAGGGGCGGCGTTTGAAAGCGAAATCAGAACCAAGTTCCAGCTGCCCAAGACCACGATATGGCGGCTGGTCAAGAGGCTCGAGCGAGAGGAGCTTGTGGAGATACGCAAGGCCGGCGGCCAGAACCTGATCAAGCTAAAGTTCGAGGACAAGCAGGCTTAGCCACGCTTAAATAAGTCATAATCGATAGTTATGTATGAGCTACGTCCCAGAAGATATCTCTGCGCTCCTGTCGACGCCAATAGAACACTTTATCAACACAAACATTGTGATTCTGGAAAGCGACAGATTCACGGATGAGGCGCTGAACCTGATGAAGGAAAAGGACGTCAGAAGCATCCTTGCCTCGCATCTGGGCGAAGTTGTGGGCATTGTCAGCAAGACAGACATCCTGTTCAAGGTCATGTCGCAGGGCAGGAACCCAGGAAAAGTCCGGCTCAGGGAAATCATGACAAGCCCCGTGCTTGCAGTCGCCCCACACAACACTGTGCAAGAGACGCTGTCTATAATGGACAAACACGTGATCCGGCAGGTGATCGTGAGCTCGCACTCGGCGGTGCTTGGCATGGTGTCGCGTGACGACATTTTCGAAAAGATACACATGGCGACGATGTCGACTGCGCATACTGCGATCAAGGGCACGCCCGTTTGCATAATCAATCCAAAGGCCATAGTCTACATGAAGGACATAAGCACCGCCAAGCTGGTCTGCCCCTATTGCGAGTCGCCGTTTGACACAAAGGAGGGACTGTCGAGCCACATCGACAGGCTGCATTCCGGTGGCCCCGGCGTGCTTGAAGGCGACGTCCGGCGAATGTTTGAATAGCTTATATTATGCAGCGAGAAATTTCCGGTGGCAAAGCCGGGGTAGCTCAGCTTGGTTAGAGCGTACGACTCATAATCTCAAACAATAAGAAATCGTAAGGTCGCGGGCTCAAATCCCGCCTCCGGCACCTTCCTTAATATGAATGGACTTCCGACTTGTGCTCGCGCAGGTACTTTTTCTTCTTGAACCTCTCGTTGCACTTTTCGCACTTGAACGGCTTTTCAAACTCTTCAAGGAACCTCCGCCTACGTTCCTCCGGAGTGTCGATGAAGGGGTTCTGGTTATCGATATTGATCATGACAATAAAACTCGACTTTTTTTGTTTATTTACTTTAAGTAAGATTTTACACTGGTAGCATGATTGAGAAGGGACATTCTATAAATTGTGGATGTTCTTTCTGCGCATTTTTTTGTAGTTGGCGCTGCCAAGATAGAGGTCTGAAAAACTGCTCTTGTCACGAGGACCTTCCTCGCTGTCATAGATCTCGCGCTTTGCGCCAAGGCCCTTACATCGAAAGCATACGAGCCCCTCGTCGTACACCGGCCCGCCGCAGTGGACGCAATTTTCCATCGCCGATCCTAGCAAAGTCGCACATTATTATGCTGATGTATGTAACAAGCGCTTATAACGCCGCGGCGCGATAAAAAAAGCGTTGCCGAGAAAGACGATCTATGGCAGGTGCCCTAAATGCAAGACGAAAAGCGAACTTGAAGTAGTTTCCGGGAACCCTGGCAGAGAAAAGTTCCGGTGCAACCAGTGCTACCATAACTTTGGAATGGATGAGCTATAACCCAGACACGATTATATATGAATTGCAAAACAGTCATGTCGGTGCCGTCGTAGCTCAGCCTGGGAGAGCACTCGACCTTTTTGGGGTGAAGCTGAAGACCGAGCTGTCGTGAGCTCAAATCTCACCGACGGCACTCTACACTTTTACAGTGTTTCTGACCATCTTGGCGACGTTGTCTATAATTTTGCCGGACGCCGCAAGGTGGTTCTTAGCTTCAAATATCTCTTCAAGCTCTTGTTTTGAAAGGCGCCCTGCAATGCTCTTGTCCTTTGATACTGCGTCGAAAAAGTGCTCACCAGATTCTAGCGCTGCAAACGCCACCCGCTGAATGTCACGGTACGCTTCAAAGCGTGCCACTCCTTTTTTCACCAGCGCCTCAAGCACAAACTCGGCATAGATCTGCCCCTTTGTCATTTCGATGTTTGACGTGATCCTGTCCTTGTTCACCTTCAGTTCCGAGACGACCTTTGTCATCGCGTTGAGCATTTCATCGAGCAGTATCGCGGCCATGGGCAGCGTAAAGCGCTCATTGGCAGAATTTGAAAGGTCGCGCTCGTGCCAGAGGGCAATGTTTTCCATCGACACGCTGACAAGCGAGCGGAGCATCTTTGCCAAAGATGACACGCGCTCGCTCTTGATCGGGTTGCGCTTGACCGGCACTGCGCTGCTGCCCATCTGGCCCTTGCGGAAGGGCTCTGCCACCTCTCCTATCTCTGTCCGCTGCAGGTTCCTGATCTCTATCGCTATCTTGTCCAAAGTCGATCCAATGAGCGCCATACAGAACTGCATCTCTGCAAAACGCTCCCGGGGCACCACTTGCGTGGCCGCGTCAACCGGATAGAGCCCTAGGTTCTGTGCGACAATTCTCTGGACTTCAATCGCCCTGTCGCCCATGAGCGACCCTGTGCCAACTACGCCCAGAGTCTTGCACATCAAAAAACGCTTCCTGCCTTCTCTGATGCGCTCGATGTGCTTAGCCACCTCTGCGGCCCATACTGCAAATTTCAATCCGAACGAAATGATGCTGGCGTGCTGCCCGTGCGTCCTGCCGACCGCCGGCAAGGTCCTGAATTCAACTGCCCTTTCTGCCAGTGCAAGCGCTAGCTTGCCTATTTTGGACTCGATAATTGAAAACACGTCACGCATCTGCATCCCTGTCGACGTGTCGACAACGTCGTTGCTAGTGAGGCCATAGTGTATCCACGGCTTGGCCTTTGCAGATACCTGTTCGCTCAACGCTTCCACCATCGCCGCGGTGTCGTGCTCGCTGACTGCTTCAAGCTCGCTCACGCGGGTGAGAGTGACCAAGCCCGAGCTGGCAGCCTTTGCAATCTCCCTTGCTGCGTCTGCCGGGATCATGCCTATCTGGGCTTGCGCTTGCGCGACGACAGCTTCAAAGTCAAGCTGGTACTGGAGCCTCCTCTCGTCCTCGAAAATCTCGCGCATCTCCTTGCTACCGTAGCGCCCAGAGTCAATCGGCAGTATCGGCATCTGGTCTAGAGCGGTAGAGTGGCGGAAATAAATCTTGTTAGCGTACACCTCATACAGAAATCTATTGCAGATATTTCTTAAGATAAATAAGGATAGAAGATTGTGTGGCTGCTAGCTCCCGAATCTATGCTTTATTATCAGCTCTTGCGATTGCAATGGCTGCGATGACGGCCATGCCCGCCAGCGCAACACCAGTCCCTGACGAAAAGGGGGTTGTGATGTACGACTATGGCGGCTCAGTTGGAGCTGTCTACAACCCAAAAGTGGTAGCACAGTACGGGATAATGAATTACAATAATTATGGGGAAACTGGCGACTTGCAAGCAAGGCAGGACTTTGTCAATGCGGCCAACTGGTTGGTAGAAAACGCGGTGGATATGGGTAACTATTCCATATGGCAGTACTATTTCCGGTGGAGCTCGTATGGAGGAGTTGAGCCGCCATACGCCTCCGCGCTGGCGCAGGCTGAGGGTGTGTATGTCCTTGCGATGGCGCACAACATGACAGGCAACGAGCGCTATCTTGCAGAAGCGAAAAGGGCCTTTGGTGCCTTTATGGTAGATTATGAAGAGGGAGGGGTCGCAAGCGACGAAGGCAGGGATTCTTTGTTTCTCCCGATACTGGCCAAGCCTAAGTTGCAGAAGATATATGTGCTGAACGGGCACACAAATTCGCTCTTTTTCATCTGGAAATACTATGAATACACACACGACTACCGCGCGCTAATCGTGTTTGGCAAGGGGATAAACTGGCTGCTCGGCAACCTCCAGAAATACGATAGCGGGGACTGGTCCTACTATGACCAAATGAACACAAAGGCCCGGCACAACTATCACCAAGCGCACATTGTCCAGCTTGGCAGGCTGTACGACATCACAGGCGAGCCACTGTTAAAGCAGTATAGCGAAAGGTTCGCCTCATATGCCGGGCAAGGCTTATAATAACTTGGAGTGACATCTCTCAAACATTGGAGCTTGTCACACGTAGCGGCAATCACAGGGTCAGGAAGGTAAGCGATCTGGAATACCGAATAGACGCAAATCCTGCCAAGGGGATGAAGGTCCCAGTCACAATCTATGCAAATGATTCATTGATATCGAAAATGGTGACTGACAGGACCATTGACCAGGCGGCAAACGTCGCTACCCTGCCGGGAGTCAAAAAGCACGTCGTCGTGCTGCCTGACGGCCACGAAGGATACGGCTTTCCAGTCGGTGGCGTGGCCGCAACCGACGTTGAAGAGGGCGTAATAAGCCCCGGCGGAGTCGGCTATGACATCAATTGCGGCGTCAGGCTGATCAGGACGAACCTGACTGAAAGCGATCTCCGGCCGCGGCTAAAAGATCTTGTTAACGAGCTTTTCCGATCAATTCCTTCCGGCGTCGGGAGCGAAGGAGCGGTACGGCTGACCAAGCCCGAGCTGGACGAACTCTTGGTAGAGGGCGTGAAGTGGGCTGTCAGGCACGGCTACGGTACTGACAACGACGCCGAGGTCTGCGAGGAGAGCGGCACGATGGCTGGCGCGGATCCGGCAAGCGTGTCTGACACTGCAAGGAAGAGGGGCGCCCCGCAGCTCGGATCTCTGGGCTCTGGCAACCACTTCCTTGAAGTGCAAAAGGTGGACAAGATTTTCGACGACCGGGCGGCCAAGGCGATGGGTATAAACCAAGAAGGTCAACTGACCGTGCTGATACACTGCGGCTCAAGGGGCTTTGGCCACCAGATATGTACAGACTATCTTCGCGTTTCAGAATCCGCGCTGCGCAAGTACAACCTGACTCTTGCGGACCGGGAGCTTGCGTGCGTTCCCAACAACTCGAAGGAAGGCGAGGACTATCGCAAAGCGATGTATTCTGCACTGAATTTTGCTTGGGCAAACCGGCAAATGATAACGCACTGGACGCGCAAGACGTTTGAGCGCGTCTTTAAGGCAGGCGAGGGTGATCTTGACATGGATCTCGTTTACGACGTTGCACACAACATCGCCAAGGTAGAGAGACATAAGATAGACGGCGAAGGCACCAGAGACGTAGTTGTTCACCGCAAAGGTGCAACCCGGGCGTTCCCTGCCGGCATGGAACAGGTGCCAGGAAAATACCGCGGGATCGGCCAGCCAGTCATAATTCCTGGATCTATGGGTACCGCCAGCTGGATACTGCTTGGAAACCAGAAATCTCTTGATCTCAGTTTTGGCTCGACTGCGCATGGCGC
>JBFLWZ010000119.1:0-6451 GCA_040757615.1 Thermoproteota archaeon
TCCCCCGCTGCAGAGGCATTTTTCGGGTCTTTTACATCGTCGTGCTGCTTTCTTCGGTAGAGGTGAACCCGCTGTCACCAGATCCCGTCTCTGTCGGGCTCATTACAGGCTCTTCAGGCGTTTCTGGCATGGACGGCGTGGTTTCCTCCGGGATTTCTGTGAATGCAGGAGCTGGTTCCGGTGCTGCGCGCGTCACTTTTGGCCGCGGTGCAGCTTTGCGCTTGGCCGCCGCCTTTTTCTTGGCGCCCTTCCGCTTCGCCGCTACCTTCCTCTTTGCTCCTCCCTTCTTTTTCCCCTTTGAGAGCTTGGCTTGCTTTCCCTTCTTTCCCTTGCTTTTGGCTTTGGCTTTTGCCATACGTCTAGCATTGATAAGCACTTGTTCTTAAGCTTGTTCTTTTTGAGCGGGTGTGAGCTTAATTTGCCTAGATTTGGACAATGATATCGCTAGCGATATTCAAGATAGAAGAGGGTGTTGAGATTGTTAGTGCACATCCGCCAGCAAGATTCTGAAAAATCCTAGCTCGGCAATAAATATAATGGCGAGCATGGAGGTGCATGGCTAGCACTGCCACGCTTCAAAATACGAAATGGCAAAGCTGCATAGACGCCTGCATGAGGTGCGCTGAAGCCTGCGAATTTTGTGCCACTTCTGATCTTAAAGAGCAAGATGTAAAGATGATGGCAAGCTGCGCACAGATCAACCGCGAGTGCGCTGCTGTCTGCTGGACATCTGCGTCTCTGATGTCTATGGACAGCCAGTTTGCAAAGCAATTCTGCAATATGTGTGCCGACATTTGCGATGCATGTGCGCAGGAATGCGAAAGGCACAACGTTGACCACTGCAAGAAATGCGCGCAGGCTTGCCGCAGCTGCGCGGAAGAATGCAGAAGGATGGCTCGGTGAACTATCAAGTGCCACCTTCCTTTTTGTTTGAACTGATTTTACAATTGTAAACGGCTGTCGCTATATATCAGGCGTTCCTAGCATAGGCCGATGCGAGGACACGAACATCATAAAATAGAACAATCGCACCATCATGGCGGCAGCCTGAGGTGGGCTACTGCAAAGCATGCCCTCAGATGCTTGATCGGATGCAACATTGGCGAAGGTGTGGGCGCTGCGATAGGTCTACTGCTTGGCTTTGATATGATTTCGACTATTGCCCTAGCCATCGGGCTGGCGTTTGCGGTAGGATACGCCTTTACTATAGTGCCGATGCTGAAAACCATGTCATTGAGGCAGGCTGCAAAGGTCACAGTGGTTGGAGACACTGCAAGCATTGCCGCAATGGAGACAGTCGAAATCTCGCTGGCATTGATGATACCGGGATTCATGCACGCCGGGCTGACTGACGCGATATTCTGGATGGGACTAGGCATAATCCTGCCTGCAGGCTATGTCGTGGCATATCCGGCGATGTACTGGGCAATGAAGCGCGAGCAGAAAAAGCAAATGCACGCGCATCACCACTAATTTTTTGCGAAGCTAATTAGGTTTGGAACAAGACATAATAGTTGATTTAGCCCACATTTCCCAGTTGACCGACAGCAAGGGCTATTACGCAGTGCTCGGCATCCCGGAAAAGGCCACATACAAAGAGATCCGGCACGCGTACAGACGGCTTGCCCGCAAGTACCACCCAGACAGGAACAGCTCTGCCCTTGCTGAAGAGATGATCAAAAAGATAAACGCCGCTTTTGAGGTGCTGTCGGACGAAGCGAAGAGGGCGCAGTACGACAGGATGGAGTTTGACAAGGTCCCCGAGCCAGAACCTACATACGAGCCAGAGCCTGTGCAGACCAGAAGCAGCCCAGAAGAGCCGGGAAAGGTAGCAAAAGAGGACACCGCGGTCGCTGACTTTTTCAACGGCCCGTATTTCCTCGACACTCCCAAGAGCAGGTTCCACATCATTGTCGAGCCGACGCTCTGCATGGCGTTTGGCAGCTGCGAGACCCTTGCGCCAAAGGTCTTTGTTGTCGAGAAGCACAAGAGGCTCAACCCAAAGGCGGTTGTTGAATGCGAAACCTGCGCCGACTATGAAAAGATACACGCTGCAGCGGCGACCTGTCCCACAAAGGCGATCAAGATAATCGATCGCTATACCGGCGAGCAGCTCTACCCATAACTTAAATTGCAGTGAGAGGGTTCAGCACCCATGAAGCTTTTCTGCGTCGGCTGTGGCCCCGGCGATCCGGAACTGCTGACTGTGCGAGCAGCGAATGTAATTATGAATGCAGAGGTGATATTCGCGCCAACTGCAAGAGAGGGCAAGCCCAGCATAGCACTTTCTGTCGTTCAAAAATATATTGACAAAAATGCCAAGACTGCAAACCTTGTCTTTCCCATGGTCAAGGACAAAGAATCGCTCAAGGATTACTGGAAGCGAAACGCCGACGAAATCGCGGCGGCAGTCCGGTCCGGCAAGAGGGTGGTGTATCTTACAGTCGGTGACCCTGCGCTCTACAGCACATGGATCTATGTGCACCGCGAGCTCAAGAGGAACCACAAGGACATCGAAGTCGAGATAGTGCCGGGCATTGCGTCAATGTTTGCAATCGCTGCAAAGGCCGGCATAAGTCTGGCAGAGGGCGAAGAGACGGTCGCAATAGTGCCGGCGTGCTATGACATGGACAGGGTCAGGCGCACTGCAAACGCCTGTGACACCGTCATTTTCCTCAAGGATGGCCGCTACTTTGACAGCGTGATAGAGATGCTGGGCGAGGCCGGCTTTCCAGACGGCGCCAACATTGCGATAGCGCAGGACATATCGGCAGACAAGGGCGAGATACTGGAAGTGAGAAAACTGTCGGAGCTCCGCGGCAGAAAAGGGCCGACTGAAAAGTACTTTTCGATAATGGTGGCAAAAAAGAATGCTCGAGACTAGAACTGTATATTTCGTCGGATCCGGCCCTGGCGACCCCGAGCTTATCACGCTAAAAGCCAAAAAACTGGTCGAGCAGGCAGACGTCATAATCTATTCCGGCTCGCTCTTTAACCCAAAGAACCTCGAATACGCAAAGAAAGGTGCGCAGCTGTATGATGCTGCTGTGATCGACAGGGAAAAGATCTATCAGATACTGCGCGACTCTGCAAAAGAGGGCAAGCTTGCAGTCAGGTTTCACGACGGCGACCCTGCGCTCTTTAGCACAATAAGAGAACAGATAGACAAGCTAGAGAGGGACGGCATAAAGTGCAAGGTGGTGCCCGGCGTGACTGCGATACTTGGCGCCGCTGCCGACCTGAACCTAGAGCTCACGCTGCCGGGGATCACGCAGACCCTGATAATTACGAGAGCCGAGCTCCGCACGCCGGTGCCCGAGCGCGAGTCGATAGCCGAGCTTGCCAAGCACGGGGCGACCATGGCGTTCTACCTGAGCGTTCACCTGATAGGCGACGTGGTCAAGGAGCTTCTAAAGGGGGGCGTCTATACTGAAAAAACTCCTGCTGCAGTAGTCTACCGCGCAACGTGGGAGGACGAGAAAATAATCAAGGGCACGCTTGGCGACATTGCGAAAAAGACTAGAGACTCAAAGATAATCAAGACCGCGCTCATAATCGTGGGCGACGTGATCGCGCCCACAAAATACGAATATTCAAAGGTGTACGACGCAGGATTCACGCATGGATACAGGAAAGGGGTAAAAGAAGAAAAGGGAGGGTAGAGGGTTTTACGGCCTTTTTGCCCACACGCTCACTACTGTGGTGCTGATAGCAGCGCCTGCTGCACCGCTTATCATTGCAAACGCAATGGCCTGATCGATTACTATCGACGGCAGCCAGTTCGCAACGAGCGGCGCTGCCAGGTACGACAGGGACCCTATTGCAAACCCTATCGCACCAAAGATTGCGAGTACTAGTGCTCTGCCCATGCTCACTCACTGTTGAGTCTCTGCGTCGGAAATCCTAAAGCTGCTCGAGGGAATAGATGGGAACTTGTCGTTCACCTTCTGCTCCGCGACAGCCGAGGCTTCCATCATGATCTGGTCGATATCGGCTCCGCCGCCTGTATTGATCTCTATCCCGGTGCCGCTGCTCTGGAGCGATTCTGTCATCAGGTTGCCCAAGAGTCCCTGCATGTTGCTTATCTCGCTGTCTGCGCCTGGAACGAATCTTCCGAGGCTTGGTGTCAGACCTTTTATCGAGGCCATTGCCGGTCCGAGTGCGACCATCGCGTCTCCCATGTCGTGTATAGTCGATAACCTCATTGACACCTGCTCGAGAGCCATCTTGGCCTGTCCCAGCGTCCTCGAGATCTTGCGCACCTCTGCAAGCTCGTTTGAGAGCACCTTTGCGCTCTCGGCGTCGTGCCTCTGCATGGCATCAACAACCCTTCTGAACAGCGACGCGTCTCTCTCGTTCAGCTTTGTAATCATTGCATCTAACTTTGAATTCTGCAACTGCAGCTTGTTAACGGCAGTCTCGATCCTTGGCTTGAGCGGGCCCTGCGGCCTCAGCGACTCCTTAAGCTTCTCGCTGGCGCTAGACCTGCTTTGACTACTCCAGTTCTTATCGAAACCAGTCATTGCGAATCCCTGATTGGATTCGCTATTAATTGCGGGTGTGTAATCTGGTAAACCATAAGCTTAGCTAATTACTCCCCAGGATGCTGAGAGCGCTACAAAGGCACTCTGAATACTTCTTTCTGCTCGACAGAGCCCCATGCGCCCATGCCCCTGCCAGAGCCGCCCGTGCCGGTTATCTGGCTGACGACCACCTCTTTTGGAGCCATCGGCGGCCACAGCATCGCTACGTACTCGCCCACCTCTCCGGCCTTGTCAAGGGATGCAGGCACCATGTTCTCATGCTTGAACTTGCTTGCAAGCTTCTCCTTTATCGGTTCTACGAGCTGGCGCTGTCCGTGCACTATAATGTAGATCTTTTTCGTGGCGTCTATCTGCGACATGCGAGATGCATACGGCTATAAAGATGATAAATGTTTTGTCTCTTCTGCCGGCATGATAGTTGCGGACTCGCACATGGCAATGCTGCTCCCGGACGACATTGCATTGCGCATATCCGAGTTTGTCGCAGGGAGGCGCACATTCCCGTTTGTAGAGCGCGACGAACTGATGTGCATGATGTACCTCTACGGCAGAGACAACAGGGTAAGCGAAAAAGAAATTGATGAGGTTAACGGCCTTGCGCAGCGCACCGCATCGCAGCTTGGACAGGAGATCGATATTTACGCCAACAGCTCAGCCGCCAAGCTGGACCCTGAATACATCAGAAGCAAGTACATCAACAGGCAATTACAATTAGCGGTTGAAAACAAGCCTGAAAGGATAGCCGGCGACCCTGCAATAGTATCGGACTGCTTTGCGCAGCATGTCGCGTATTACAAGCAGGATTATTTTTTCGAGTTGTACGGCCCACTAAAGGACGCAGAGCTAACATCTGACATCAGGCCAATGCTTGCAGGCAGGATGGTCATGACCTGCTACAACAGAAAGGGGGCGCAAGAGATTGGGCTAGCGCACCCGCTGATCCCAGTGTATGTGTGGTTTCGGGATCAGGCCGGCGCAAAGCCGTGATAGTATGGGATCTGCGACAGCTCTTCCTGCGGCATCTGGACTATTGATATCAGGTGCCCGTCAGGGTCTTGGACTATTGCGTGCTTGCCAAAGGGCTCCTCTTTGGGCTTTTTGAAGAACTTCACCCTCTTCTTTTTCAGTCCGCTAATCACATCGTCAAAGTCGCTCACAGAAAATCCCACCAGCATGCTGTTGTTCTTTTTTATCTTTTTCCTGCTTGCAGGGTGCAGAGCAAGCACCGTCCCGCCCTCTGAAAATTCAGTCCAGTCCTTTGACTGCTTTTTCAGCTTCATGCCAAGGGTGTCGCGGTAGAACCTGGTTGACCGTTTCATGTCCGATACGAGGAGTATGACCGCGCCTATCTTGTGGAACATTACAAGATAATTACAGGTTCAAAGATATAACATTGCCGGGTTCTGCCAAGTCTTGGGTTGATTAATAATAACAACAACTCTGCCAACTTTCGGTTGTTTGTTGTCGTAGCGTTATAATACCGATCCTGCCTCAATGGAGCAAGTTGCAGGATTCTGCCCCTCTGGTAAGGTTCTCGGATTTTCTTGGTATCGGCTACTTTGGCGACAGCCGGCAGCACGTTATTGCGCCGATATTTGACTTGCGCCAGAGCGCCGAACGGGCGTGGTCAAGGGTGATGACGAGCCTGCTTTTCCACGCCGTGTTTGTAGAGCACGCAGGCAAGTACGAATTCATCGCGTACCCTGTCGAGCTCAACCCTGATCAAATAAACCACGTTCTTTACAGGTCATTTTCAAGCTTGGACAGTCTGCGCAAGTTCAAGAGCGGCTACGGCGGAAAGACGTTCATCAAGTTTGGGTGGCACGACCTGACAAAGCCCCAGAAGTTTGACGTGCTGGCGCAGTATGTTGTAGTCGACTCGGTGGAATTCAAAAGTGCCGAAGATA
>JBFLWZ010000120.1:0-6309 GCA_040757615.1 Thermoproteota archaeon
CTATTGTCCTTGAAGATTAGCGTAAGCTCGTCCTTGGTTTTTTCAAAATCAAGCAGCTCCTGACCCTTTATGCCATCAAACTTTGCCATTCTATTATAATGAAAAAACCAGATCTATTTAGATTTAGTCCACGATTTCTTGGTCCAGGCTTTCCAGACATAGTGACAGCAGCTCGTTACTGCGTTTCATTATCCAGCTCGGAAATTGCTCGAAGGTAAAGACGTACTGCTGCTGAAAGTTTGGCGGAATAAAGCCGCCGTGGGTGATCACCTGCACAACGACATACTGCTCATTGACCGTCGCGATCTCCTCTTCCGCGGAAGAGTCGATCTCCTCGATCGTGTGCCGGTAAAGCACAACGGGTCTGCCAGTCCTGCTGGCCATGATCGATGCCTTGCGCAGACGGTCCCTTAGCCTGCTCAGAACCCAGCTGTCGAGGGTCACCTGTTCGTTGGTCAATCAGCGTATCGTCATAAAATATCTATTTACGATAATATGGCAAGAATTGTTGACCCAATAGATGATTCTTTTTACTTGTACAGTAGGTGGCAATATTTTTGCGTCCCTGCTCCCCTGTATCCAGACAACAAGAAAGGCGAATATTACATTATAGCAGCAAAATTGCGCGCCAACTAGTGAAAAAAATTATTCCACGGATATCCGGAATTCCCTGCCGTCGATCTCGACTGTCTTGTAGTTGACGTTGTCAAGCGGCTCTTTTGACAGCTGGGCTCTCTTGACGCGGACGAGGTATGTCAGCTCGTCCTTCAGTGTAGCAAGCGCCGCGGTCTCTTCTTCGTCAAGGCCGGCGACATATGCCCCATTGAGGATCTCGGTCGGATTGTACTGGCGTTCCTTGCGCAGCTGCTGCAGTTGCCTGGCTAGGTCCCTCAGCAATCCTTTCGCAGTCAGGTCCTTGTCGCGGGTGGTAGAGATAAACACTACCAGATCATCTCTTTCTGACGACGAATATCCTTCCGTAGCCTTGTACGTAATGTCAATGTCCGACGGCGACAGCTCGACCGTCTTGCCATCGTAAGCAAGAGGATAGGTGCCGGACCTGAGCGAATTGAGAAGCGACATTTTATCGGTATTTTCAAAAGCCTGCGCGACCTTGCCAATGTCGGCCTTGACCCTCGGCGCGATGTTCTTTCTTACAAGCGACACGGCAGCAGAGATCGGCATCTTGTTGTCAAGCAGCTCTGCTACCTTCTCCAACTGAGAGCCGGCGGCAATTTCTACCAGCCGGTACTGGCTTGCGTTGAGCTGGCCCTTGAGCGCGTCAGAGACTCCTTCGATTTCAAGAGACTTTATTTCTGGGCCGCAGATCATGACCTCCTTTATCGGCCAGCGCCTCTTGAGGCCGGCTAGGTTCCTCGCCGCGTTGGCAAGCGACACGACCTCCTTTATCATGTCAAATGCAGACTCGACTTTGCTGTCTACCAGCTTTTCGTCGCGCTGCGGCCAATCTTCAAGCAGGACGCTCTTTTTCCTTCCAAAGCATGTCAGGTAGAGGTAGTCAGTTATGAAAGGCGAGAGGGGATGGAGCATGATATCAAGCTGCATCAACACATGGCCGATGATTGAATACACTGCAAGGCGCCTGTCCAGATTTTCTGCGCTGTCATCCCAGATGATGTTCCGGGTCAGCGGGACATAGGTCTGGCTCAGGTGGTTGATTATGAATTCGTCTATTGCCTTTGCGCCTTCGTGGAAGCGGCAGCGCGCAAACGAATCCGTTACCTGTTTTATCAGACCTTGCATCTTGGACAGCAGCCAGACTTCGGTAGGCCCGAGCAGGTTTTTGCTTGCAACCCATTCCAGCGTGTGCTTTTCTTGATCAAACTTATCAAATTCGCTGTTCTGCTTAAAGTAGACGTGAAGGTTGTGGAGCGTACTCAGTATCTGGTATGGCCTTGTTTTCATCTCGTCTAGGCTAAAGTTCAGCGACTCTATCGGCGACGACTTCCACATGAAATACAGCCGCACAAGGTCTACAGGGTTGTCCGATAAGAGCTTGCGCGCCTCCATCACGTTGCCGAGGCTCTTGCTCATCTTGTTGCCCTTTTCGTCAAGCACATGTCCCTGAAACAGAAAAGACTGGAAAGGAGCGATGCCGGCCTGATTCATGATCACGCTTTCCATCAACAGCGTGTATGCCCATCCCCTCGTCTGATCGATGCCCTCTGTCAGAAAGGTTGCGGGTATCAGGTCGTTGTATTCTTCGTCGGTGAGCGACGCATAGGGAGCTGCCCCGCTGTTGTGCCATGTGTCCAAAACGAACGGCTCCCGCTGCATAGCGGCGCCGCACTTGTCGCACTTGATCTTGATCCTGTCGATCCAGGGCCTATGGAGCTCAAAGTCCGGCCCGTCTGGGAGCTCACTCGCCTTCTTTACGATCTCTGTCCTTGAGAAAAGCGCGTCTTTGTGGCCGCATTTTCCGCACGACCACACTGGCAGAGGGGTCCCCCAGACCCGTTCTCGCGATATGCACCAAGGATGCTGCTCTCTGATAATCTCCACGAAACGGTTCTTTGGCGGCTCGAAAAAGTACTCAACGTTCTGCGCTGCCTGCAGGGGCTTGTCGCCCAGCTTTTCAATGATGTAAAAGTATTCGCGCCGGGCGAGCCACACGACCTTGTGGTGCGATCGCCAGCACGTAGGATACTGGTGCTTTATCTTTCCAAGCTTGACTGAGGCACCGGCTTCCTTCATAGCCTGCGCGACTTTCATGTCTGCATCTCTCACGAAAAGGTCCTTGAACGCACCGGCCTTTTCGGTGAAAATTACCCTGTCGTCTATCGGCACGAAAATAGGAACGTTCCGCTTTGCTGCAATCTCAAAGTCCTCTTCACCGTTTGCAGGCGAGAGGTGCACCAAGCCGCTACCAGTAGCAGTGTCTACGAAATCCTCCGCGACGACAAAGTGAATCGATCCTGTGGCCGCCAGCTCGGCAAGCCCAGGTATCATGTGCAAGAGTGGGTGTATATAGTGCTTGCCGTCAAGCTCGCTGCCCTTGACTGTCTTTTCGACGGCATAATCTTCAACTCGAAGTTCCTTCATCAGCTCCTGCATTCTGTCCGCGCCAACTATCCAGCGCTCGCCGTTGGCATGCACATAGTTGTAGTCGGCCTTTGGGTTTGCTCCCACCATTTCGTCAGTGACAATTGTAAAGGGCATCGTGGTCCATACGATCAGGTACGCATCTTCGCCTGCCAGCTTGACCTTATAATAGAATGACGGATCTTCGACAGTTTCGTAGCCCTGATTTACCTCTGCGTTTGAAAGTGAGGTCTGGCACGACGGGCAATAGGCCACAACCCTGAACCACTCCTTCAGCACTCCGCCCTCCCAAGCCTTTTTCATATACTGCCATTCCCGCTCGATGTACGAGTCGCGAAAGGTCCAGTACGCCTTTTCATAGTTGAATGACATGCCTAGCAGCTTGTCTGCAGCGATCCACTTTTCGTTGTACGAATGGATTATCCTCTTGCATGTCTCAACAATTTTTTCGACGCCCACCTTGCTGACGTTTTCGGCCTTGCTGCCAGTCAATCCGAGTTCTTTTTCCGCCTGCAATTCGACAGGCAGGCCCTGCGTGTCCCAGCCGGCGCGAAAGATGACCTTCTTTTTTCGCAAGGTGTTAAAACGATACCAGAGATCCTTGATTATCCGACCCCTAAGATGGCCGGCATGGGGCTCCCCATTCATGGTGGGTGGGCCTTCGATGTAGCCGACCAGCTCCTTGCCGGCTAGCTCGTTTTCGAGATGAGCCTTCAAATCTAGATTATCGAGATAACTGCGAACCTCGTTTTCGATCGCCTTGGCGTCGAACTTGGTGCTAAATTCCATCTATGCGAGTGACGATAGCGCGGCCTGTGTTTATATTTTTGGTCAAATCCGCAAACACATAGTATATGAATCCAGCAGGTTGTTACCTTTCCATTGACAAACTATCAAGACATGTGCGATGAAATTCTTCGATTAGACAGGTCTATACGGTATGTTGGTCTTGCAGACCATCTTGGCAGCCTAGTCGCCACGTCGTACCGGCCGGGTCTCATTCCACTTGCCACCAGGGAAGAAACAGAAGCATACACTAGGCAGGCAATCCAACGAACGGGCGCTGTGCAGGGAGGCACCAAGGTGGGAAGGCTCGAATACATCGTCGGCAGGTTTTCAAACCTTGTCAGGGCGACTATCCCGGTCGTATCTTCAAGACAGGACAAGTTCTACCTGATGCTGTCGATCGATCTTGGCTCTGATCCGATCAGGATGATTGAAAACAAGGTTCTCCCCCAGATAGAAAAGGGCAAAAAGTGGCTCTAATGAAAGGTGTCAATAAGATTATATTTTCAAATGTAGGCGGATTACTCTGAACTTGGCAATTGTACACGATCTCAAAGCAGGCAAGAACCCACCAGAAGAGATCAATGTAGTAATCGAGATCCCAAAGGGCAGCAACATCAAGTATGAAATAGACAAGGAAACTGGCGCACTTTTTGTCGATCGCAAGCTGTTCACTGCAATGTTTTACCCATGCAATTACGGCTTTGTGCCTCAGACAAAGGAGAAGGACAGCGACCCGGTGGATGTGCTTGTCCTGGGAAATGATGCAGTCATCCCCATGTCGGTAATTCGCGCAACCCCGGTAGGCGTGCTTCTCACGGCAGACGAGGAAGGCGAAGACGCAAAGATAGTTGCTGTTCCAGTGGCCAAGATTGACCCGACTTTTGCGCACGTCAAGGACGTCAATGATGTGCCAGAGCACCTGCGAAACCAGATAAAGCACTTTTTTGAACACTACAAAGAGCTTGAAAAAGGCAAATACGTCAAAGTGACAGGCTGGGAAAATAAGGATCGGGCCAAGAAAAAGATTTCAGAAGCGATGGAAAGATACAGGAAAGAAAAGTAAAAAAAAGCTAGAGCGCCTTGAACTGGTCACTCCAGCGCATGTAGGCCCTTATCATGTCGATGCTGACCGAAGGCTTGCGTATCTTTAGTATTTCCTTAAAGTCAAGCATGTTGATCGCCCTCGGGTTTGCGCCTGCCTCCATCGCCTTGCCGCTTTCAAACAGTTCGTTGACCACGCGCAGCTGGACCGACTGGCAGATGTCCTTGATGTCGCTTGCGCTGTAACCCTCGCTCACCTTTGCAAGTTCTTCAACCCTCAGCGTTCCCTCGACGTTCAGCGGGCCGGTGTACTGCGAGAAGAGGTTGGTCCTTGACGCCGTGTCCGGCAGCGTGACGTAAATGCGCTTCTGGAACCTGCGCAAAAAGCCTGCTTCAAGGCTCCAAGGCTTGTTCGTTGCGCCAATGACATACAGCTGTGACTCTTTGCTCTTGCCATTAATGCCGTCCATTTCAGTCAGGAACTGGTTCTTGACGCGCACTTCGCCTCCGACTTCGCTGTTGCGCGTGCCAAGAAGCGAATCGATTTCGTCGATGAACAGGAGCACCGGCACACCTTCGCTTTCATTCAGCGTGCGGGCCATCTTGAACAACTTGGAAATGTTCTTTTCCGCTTCGCCGAGCCACTTGCTCATCATCGATGCCGCGTCGACGTTGATAAAGTAGCCGTCGATCTCCGCAGCTGCGGCAGCCGCAAGCAGAGTCTTGCCGCATCCAGGCGGGCCGTACAGCAGTATGCCGCGAGGCCAGCCAAGTGGGAACAGGTCCGCCCTCTTCATCGGATAAACAATAGATTCACGAATAGCCCTCTTTGCGTCTTCTAGGCCAATCACCTCGTTCCAGCTGACGTTGGGCTTTTCCTTCATAACGAGATCGTCAAAGTCGGCCTTGAGCGTCTCGACGTTGGCCGACTTGCTGCTGCCAGACTGCGCCGCAGGCTTTGCCCCGTGCCCGTTTGACGGCTCATGCTTTGAATTGTCGATGTTGGTTGGTGCCGGCCTTTCCTCCTCTTCTAGGCCGTGTGACATTTGGAGGGCCTTGATCCTGTTCTGGTAGGCGTTCGCCCTCTCCATGTAGACCTTGTTTAGCTTGTAATCAGGGTAGATTTGGACCAGCTTTACCAGCGCCTCTATTGCACGCTGATACGACTGAATCGCCATTCCCCGTGACCCCTGAGAATCCAGCCGGATTGCCTCGGCTGCATACTTGCTAGCGCTATTTTCCAGTTCCTGTGGTGCAAGACTCATACAGTTCAAGCCAGAATTGGCTCGGGCTTTGAATTACTTGGGTGTAAATCTATCTTGCCTAGCTAACAAAATTATTTGCACCTATGCCGGCACTGGTTCAGGTTCTTCCTCATCCCGCGCAGGCTGCATCTCAACCGGCGCGGCGGCCTTG
>JBFLWZ010000121.1:0-4362 GCA_040757615.1 Thermoproteota archaeon
TCCTAAGGCATTTGTTGGCTGGGCACTAGAATTAGAGTGCGTGCGTGCGTGCGTGCGTATGTACGTACATTCAGAAACGAAGAGGGGCTTTGACACCCTGCAAAATGACAAAATTTTGATCTACTGTTAAGACGTGGGTAGTTCACCGACGCAAACAGGCGAACAACGATAAAAACCTGACGAAAAATGCGGGCCCAGAGACACCAGAACTCAAACGGGTTCGGGTGAGTTCCTGACACCGGTAACTTGGTGAGGAGATGGATGAAATATCGCAATTGAAAACGCCATGATCTCCATTTAAATTAACCGCATCCTAAATTTCGCTTATTCTTGAGCCATCCCAATCGTCTGATCGGCTCCATTCGTATTGAAAATAATCATAGCACCACTCGAAGAAATGTGGATCACGGCTGAAAAACATGTAATTGAAATCGCCATCACCTCTAGAATTGGCAAATCCTACACACGAGTACTGCCTATCGTTGAAAACAACTGCAATCGAAGCCTTTTCGATCATCCTGCGCTCCATCATTCCTTTCGAGATAAGTCCTCCCACGCGCTTGTCTATTTCGTCAAGGCTGCCTTTTGGGGCAATTGTGTTTTTGCTAAGGAGTAATGAAAGCTTGACTCCTTTAGTCAACACCTCGATTCCTAGCATGCTTACGTCCAAAGGTATCTGAGGCGAGATGCACCAGACATGTTCTTTTGCCTCCAAAAGCATGCCCTTCCACCTTTCCAGCACCGCAACCACACCATCGACGGGTTCTGAATTGTTGAGAGCTGCAAGTCGCTGGATGAATTTTAGTGGTAGTTCACCAAACGAATGATCTCGAAAGTATGGTCCATTTCTTTCAAGAAAGTTGAAACAAGGAATTTGTTTTGCGACGATCTTACCACACGCGGTAAGCGACAGAAACCCTTCAGAGTCTTTTCTCACGAGTCCGGCGTTTGCCAGCCTTGCAAATTGCCTATGTGACTCCTGAATAGTCATATCAAGAGATTCCGCCAGCTGTGACAGCTTGAGCTTTTTCCCGTCCAACGCGGTAAGGATAGAACGTCTCATTCCACTAGCAAGCTCTAGAAATACTTCGCCGTCGCTTACTGGTGCTTGATCGGACAATCAAATAGCTATATACATTCGGATAATTAATGGTTATTTCTGTCTCTTGGCTATCATTTTCTCAACTTTGAGTTTTGTTCGTATCAATCCACACAGATTCCACCCACATCATCGCGCTTGACAATGAACTTGTTTATCATGATCACAGAGCACATTTCCTACTTTCCGCAACTGATCAGCAAATGTCACATTCTCGTCCGTTTCGATGAACATTATCATATGGGTAACTAATCACTTACAGGGATTATCTTTTTTCGCAGCTTTTGCCTAAAGTATCATCCCTTTGTTAACCACTCATTAATACTGGATTCGACCTAACTGAGCTATGAAATCCGTTCGAATCAAAGACTACGGAAATACGAGTGATGTAATTGAAATTGACCAAAATACGCCTGCACCAAACAACCCTTCTGAGGGAAAAGTTCTAGTCAAGGTAAAGGCAGCTGGCGTTAATCCGACAGATTGGAAAATCAGCGAAGGCTACATGCAACAGATCATGCCCATCGAGTTTCCTGCCACTCTGGGGTGGGATTTTTCAGGTATCCTCGAAAAGACTGGAGCTGGAGTTTCCGACATCAAACAAGGTGACGAGGTATATGGACAGGCCGCGGCAGTCTTTGGAGGGTCAGGAACATTTGCAGAAATGACATTAGCAAATGCGGGCAATATCGCTCAGAAACCAAGAACGCTAAGCCATGAGGAGGCTGCTGGTTTACCGACTGTAGGCGTTACCGCGTGGCAGGCACTTGTTGATATCATTGGATTATCCAAAGGTCAGAAGATTCTGATTCATGGCGGGGCGGGGGGTGTAGGAAGTATTGCTATACAGTTGGCTAAGTACCTTGGTGCATACGTAGCAACGACGGTAGGTGAAAAAGACAAGCAATTTGTAAAGGGTCTAGGTGCAGACGAAATAATAGACTACAAGACCCAGACCTTTGAAGACCTGCTGTCGCATGACTATGATGTGGTCCTTGATACAGTAGGAGGTGAAATTTACACTCGGTCATTCAAAATACTGAAGAGAGGCACGGGGATAATCGTATCAACACTGGAGCAGCCAAACCAAGAGCTAATGAAGAAATTTGGCGTGAAAGCAATATTTGTGTTCTCTCAGGTTAATAGGGAAAGGCTGACAAAATTAGCGCAGTGGGTCGATGAAAATAACGTACGCGTAAATGTTGACAAGACATTTCCTCTGGACGATGCTGCTAAGGCACTAGACCACCAAAGAGTTGCGCATCCAAGGGGCAAAGTAGTATTGGCGATCTAATGCGTAAGTCAATTCTTGTTAAAGAGGAAGAAAATATGGCCAAGAAAAAAGTCCTCGTGATAGGTATTGACCCCAAGTTAATTAATCCAAGTTTATTCGCCACCACTGGATGGGATGCCAACAGGGTACGTGCGGCAGTACAAGATACAAACAAAAGACTGATAGATTTGGGATACGAATTGCAAAACTGCCTCGTTGACCTTGGAGAGACTGCCGAAAGCGTTGTCTCGGACGCACTTTCAAGTGAAAAATACGACTGCATTATGGTTGGTGCTGGCGTTAGGACATTGTCGCAAAATACCATTCTGTTTGAGAAAATAATGAATACTATCCATCAGAAGGCACCACCATCTTCAAAAATATGTTTCAATACCAATCCTGCCGACACTGTTGAAGCAATCCTCCGATGGGTTAAGTGACTCTCAAAAAATCAAACTCTGAAAAGTTAACAGTAGCTTTCATTGGCCGTTTTATCAGAGTTCAATCCAATATGAAATGAGGCATAATAACCAAAGAAATCCGGAAAGTAATGCGACCAAGGTTCAATTGGCGACCATACGTACTAAGAGCCTTCTTTGACACAGAGCTGTTAATCGCTGAATCAAGAGGCAAGATGACGCATGACTTCAGGGTCTTCCACATGGGTCACAAAGGGAGCATTGAAGCAAAATACACAACCAACAAGGGCAAGCTGCCAGAGGCGTTGGTTAAAGAGATGCGAGACAACTTCGAGAGAAGCCAAGAGTTCCTTGACCTTGAGAAGGCTGAAACAGACCCTCTAGAGAAAGCAAAGAGAGAAGCGCTCGCAAGGATGAGCCTGCTACTTGAGAACTCAAAGACGCCAGAAGAGCTTGCTAGGGTGCAAGAGCTGATTGGTCAAGCACTAGTCAGCGGCAATGCCAAAGCAAGCAGCAACAGCAGCCAAGACAGCGAGTCGTCACAGCAGAGGAAGCCGAGCGGCTCATTGGAACTGACGGGTGGGAATACATTGGCACCTTGCCTAATAGTAAGGTCGTCATTAGGAAATAGTAAGGACTCGCGATAACAGATATAGCGGGCCCAGAGGAACCCGGTCCCACAGTGGGCGCGAGCCCTAAAAGAGGCAGAAGCCATAGGAGCGGCTACGAAGCCCCTACATCCCACTTTTTTAGGAGCCTCAACTGAAAACACTTTTTCAACATAAACTTATGGTCAAAGATGCGAATCGGCAGTCTTTTTCTTTCTGTAATTCGAAATCAAAACTGTAACTGCAATTGCTGCAGCAACCCCTCCAACAACAATGAGAATATCCGTCCAAGTAGCCCAAGGGGCATAGCCGGATATACCAGAAGGACCTATGAACATTTGCCATTTACTGTACATGATGAACGGGCATTTAACCTTATTTGAAAATACGATTATACCTGAAGTGGGCAATAATGTATAATGTTGCTCCGGGCAAGGCAAATTATATTGTTGATTGTAGGGATAAATATTTCAAGTCTACTAAGCTCAGAATGCAATGGCCTAGTAACATTGTGGCAGTCGCTTCACAACCTGCTAGCGATGTACAGACCAGCAGTACAGAGATAGAAGGCATTGGCATAGATTTCAGCGTTCGTCCCGAAAATAATAGAATCGTAGCAGAGAAAGGAAAGTCAATAACCATTCCATTGAGTGTAGATGCACCAATTGATGCAGAGAAGAATCTAAAAATCAAACTAGATGCAAACCGTGGAAATTCTGACCTTGCAAAGTTCAAACCCACATTGAGCAAACAGAACTTGGTACTGACCAAGAATGATGTGGCAGATGGAAAAGCCAAAGCCATTGGTCAATCGGGAGGAGCAACTAGAGGCGCAGGAGACCTAAAGTTGAATATTCCTGCTAATATCGCGCCGGGTGAATATACCTTTGCGATTGAAGTTGAGCAGGAAGTCAATACAGAAGCAGCAGATGCATTGGTGGCCGGAACTATAGTGCATGTCCT
>JBFLWZ010000121.1:4372-6284 GCA_040757615.1 Thermoproteota archaeon
ATACGATAGCCAGTGCCTAAAACCTAAAGACCAAGTAGGTATGCCTACTTGGTTTTTCTCTATTTCTTTCTGCCCTCAAACCAGACACTTCTTCAAGAACCTTGTTCAGAATATGCAGCGGGTCTGTCGAGATTTGAACCGCCTTGAGCATTTTAGAATAAAATGGGCCCGTACCCACCTAGAGTCCGGGCCCCAACAGTCTCGCACCCTCTACACGTTGGAAACTGTTACAGGAAACTTCACTCGAATATGTCATTCTCACAAAATTGCCCAGTGAAATTTCTAGAAGATTCAAGAAATTGAAGAGACTCACGGGCCCAGAGGGACTCGAACCCTCGACCAACTGCTCCGCAGGCAGCCATTCTATCCAAGCTGAACTATGGGCCCCGCATAACGACATTTTGCAGACCTTAATTAAAACCTAGTAGCTAGCCAGCCTCTTTTATCGCAGCGTCGGCCCTAGCGCTGTCTGCAAGTGACTTGCTCAACATCGCCGATGATTTGTCGTATTCGCTCTGGTCACCAGTGGCAAGGTAATTGCGGAAATGCTCGTTGCTCTGCATTTCCGACTCGATAGCGCTGACAAGGTAGCCTTGGGCAGTCTTGTAGCGCTCTGGCGTGTCAAGGCTTTGCGCCTTGTCAATCAGCGCCTGATACCGGGGCGTGTACTGGTCAATGACAGAGATCATTGTGGCATTGTCATACTCTTTTGCAAGCCATTTGCCCTCCTCCGCCTGGTACTCGCGGGTCAGGGCGTTGACGTCAATGATAATCTGTTCAAAGGCGCGCTTGTAGTCGTTGTTTCTGGACGCCTCTACCTGCAGGGCAATCATGAACCCGACAAGCGCGGTAATTATTGCGATACCGCCAATAGTGACTATCTTGCTTGAGCGCCTTTTGCCCATCTGCTGCTAGTGGCGTCAAAGAATAAAATAAATGCTTTCACAGGAATTCTTTGAGCGCCTTCCTATCGGGCTTGCCGGGTGTGGCTATGATCTTAATAAACTCCCTGTCGCTTCCTTCCCAGTGTATATAATCAACGGTGTGGCGACTGCAAAATGCTATCGTGGTTTCATCCTCGTCCCACTGCATTACGCATCCGCATGGAAGGTTCCTAGACGTCATTTCTAGTGCTTGCCAGCCATTCGATTTAACTGTTGTAAAAACATCTTCTAGGATATTGCAACTTTAATGAGTAATGCCTGCGCGAGCCTTGCCATGAAAACAAAGAAGAACCGGCATGCCAACAAGAAATCGGACAGGCAAAGGAAGCGCCTGAGGCGGCGGAGCAAGTCGGATGTGCCTCCGAACAGACCATTGCACAAGCAAGGCTCGAGAATCGAATAATCGAGCTGTACAGTAAATTTACTTTACAAACAAGTATTATATGGCGTCCAGGTCAATTGAGGCAAGATTGGCCGAGGTACAGGAAGGGCCGGACACCAAAAAGTCGATAGCCCAGCCACCGCTGAACCTCCTTTTCAATCCGTCGCTACTTGCCAGAAAGGACGTCTGGAACATCGACCTTGCACTCCTGCTTGAGATGTTCCTCCGGCTGATAAACGCAACAGGAAACAAGGACCTCCGTATATGCGGGATTGCGGCGGTATCGTCTTCCATGATTTACCGGCTCAAGGTAGAAAGCATATTTGCGCTCGAAAAAATCGCGATGCAAAAGAAAGGAATCGACGATCCTGCCAACCAGCAACCGATACCGCAGCTGAATCCAGTAGATCTGCCATTCAGGATCGAGCCAACATACCCTGTGTCGGTTGAGGACTTGCTGCGCATGCTGGAGAACATGATAATGGAGCTTGCAAACCCGCGCCCGAGGAAAAAGCAGGTAGAGCTCCAGCCGGTTCAAGGCTTTGACTTTGACCAGTACCTTGTAAAGTTTGAACAGATAATTCAG
>JBFLWZ010000122.1:0-6282 GCA_040757615.1 Thermoproteota archaeon
GTAAGAGGCATCAGCCAGCCGGATGTACGAGTTGATGCTTGCACGGAGCGACGCGATGTCCGGGGTTTCGACTTCAAAAATGATGTCAGAATTTTTTAGAGAAATTTCTGCCCTGCCCTCTGTTTTGGGCAGGCGGCCAAGATCGGGTGCAAGAGCGTCGCGGATCGAAGCCGCTGCGCGCCTTGACTTTGTGGATATCCTGATCCTAGCCTTGCAGTTTTTCAAGGTCAATGTCGTACGCGCCTGAAGCGATCTTGAAGTTGCATTTCGGGCAGCTCCAGATGCCTGCAGCAAGCCTGCCGAACCGCAGCGAGCCGCATGACGGGCACCTGCGCTTCTTGTGCAGCGTCCTGTGGACCTTGCCGTAGCGCCTGCGCACAGTTGCACCGAACTTTATGCCAAGACCTTTCAGGTTTGTCGAGCCTTTCTTAACCATTCCTTGCCAGCTCCTTCAGTCTTGCCCGTACTTCCTCTCCTTTAATTCTTGCTGTCTCTGCCGCCTTTTTCAGTTGCTCTACCGTGAACGAGCCTGTGTATCCCTTCTGGATTGCGCAAAAACCCTCCTCGTTGGTGTCTATCGTTATCCTAGCGTCCATGCAGCCCTCTTCTTCAGCGGTCGGGTCTATTACTACATAGTCGCCGATCCTTGCAGCTGTGATTGAAACGGGTATTGTCGTCACAGGCATCGGCTGAGTATTGCCCGTGTCGACCACCTTGCCGTCCTGCATTTCAAGTATCGGGAGGTTGGCCGTTAGAAGCGACGCCACGACGGCGTATGAAGTGGCATCGAACAGGTTGCCATCGGCGTTTATCACGCTGCAGTCGACAAAGATAGTGTATACTATTTTGCCCGGCACAAGAACCAGCTTGCCAAGGTCTATCATTTCCGACTCCCTGACGCCCCTGTCCACCACTCTTGCGAGCTCAATGACTTCCTCGTCCGGAGGCCCGGGCTCCACATGGGGTGATGCAGTCGGCAGCACTTCAGCCGAGACGATGAGAGCACCCTTGTCTTCGAGGCCCTCAAACGGCTCGCCCGTCTCCACCTTGACGCCTGCGATTACTTCAGAATCGCCAAGCTTAACCCTTGCAGAGCCGTTGGCCTTTTTGATCACGTCGACTTCGATCTCAAGCGGCCTCATCTCATCAAACGCCCTGCCGTCGAGCCTCTTGCCGCGGGACAGCGCGTCCCACATCTGCTGCCTGCGCAGGTGTTCCACGATTATCGTTGATCTTTTTGAAGAGCTCATTGCGCTTCCTCCTTTAGCTCGGTTTCATTTCCAAAATACTTTTGCATTAGCGCCTGTTTTTGGATTTCATAGACCATCTTGCAGCCGCCTATAGCCTTGTCGAGGCATTCGTTGAACTGTTCGGGGCTCAGCTTGCCGTCTAGTTGTAGTAATGTCACCTGCTCCAAACGCGGCATGTATGCGACGGGCATGTCTGCGCCACCTTCCTTGTCTTCCGTGTCGTTGATGTCAAGAACGATCTTTTCGTCGACCTTGCCTGCAGCACATGCTGCGACCAAGTCGCGCATGTTGATGCCTGCGTCTGCAAGCGCCACCGACGCGGCCGTGATACCTGCGCAGCGCGAGCCACCGTCTGACTGAAGCACTTCTACAAAGACGTCAATTGCTGCACGTGGGTAGTCTTCCAGCATTACCGCCGGCTCGAGTGCCTCGCGCATAACTTTTGAAATTTCGACTTCCCTCCTAGAGGGCGCCGGGTTCTTGCGCGTGTCTGTCGAGAACGGCGACATGTGGTACCTGCAGCGGAGCACGCACCTGTCAGACTGCGCCATGTGCTTTGGGTGCACTTCGCGGGGCCCGTACACTGCCGCCAGTATCTTGTTCTTTCCAAATTCAATGAATGCCGAGCCGTCGGCGTTCTTTACCGTGCCAACGGTTATCTTTACTTCGCGGAGTTCGTCTATTCCCCGCCCGTCTGTCCTTTTTCCATTTTCATCTATCAAATTTCTTGTTTGAGTCATTTCTCATCAACCTCCAATTCTTCTTCAACGTCTTCTGCGGCCGCTTCTGCCTGTTCCGGCTTGGTACTGACTGGAGCGCGTGGCTGCACTTCCTGCTGTTGTGTGTCTGGCACGTTCAGGAGCACCTTGATGCGCTGGGTCAGGTTTGCAGTGTGGGCTTCTTCTTCCACCATCTTGATAGCCTTGACTGCCAGCTGTATCCCTTCAGGAGTCCTGCCGGTCACCACCACGATGCCGTTCTGCCCTATCAACACGCGCGTTTGGGTCGCCTGCTCAATAGTCTGGATCATCGACCCACGCTTGCCTATCAGTCTCGGGACTCGAGTCGCAGATATCTTGAGCACTTCGCCCCGGGGGATCTTGCCAAGGTCGCGGTCCTGCACGGTCAGCATTGGGTCGCGCGTCCTGTCAAATGCAATGACGCGGGCGGTTATCATGTCGCCCGTCGCAAAGTGCCTGCTCATGTCGTCCCTTGCCGGCGAAAAGTCGCGTCCGAAAACGTCCTGGGCCGGCAGGTGTGCCGAGAAGCATGAATTGATGTCAACCTCCCATGACAGCGAAGAATGGTCGACTATTTTGCCGATCACAAGGTCGTTGACGCGTGGGATGTAGACGCCTGAAAGCGGGATGACCTTGACGCCGTCTCGCCCCGTCTCTGCAATTCCAATCCTTGTGGCAATCAGGGCGTTGCCAGCCTTGACCACGTTCATGAGTGGCCTAAAATTTCCCTCGGCTATCTTGTCTCCGGGTATGACATACCTTCTCTTGACATCGTGCATGTCTCAAAGGCTCACCACCGGGGCAAAAAGCCCTTCTGAAAACATATCATTACTCATTTTTCTCTTTCTCGCTCCTTTTGGGGTTAGTTATATCTGACTTATATTTTAAGTGTAGATCAGTCTTCCTTTACCTGCGCAGAGCCCTTTGTGACCGATCCGAGCCTGTCCAGGAACTGGCCCTTGAGGCTGGCGTTCATTTCAAGAGTCACCCTCAGCGAGCCGTCGGAGAGCCATTCTTCACTTCTTAGGTCCCCTGTCGACTTGAGCACGCTGTACGACTGGGCCGCAAACTGGGGCGGCACTGTTATCGTCAGCTTCGAGGTTTCCGACTTGAGTGGAAGTATCTTGCGCAGCGCGTCCACGACAGTCTTTGCCTGATCCTCGGCCTTTTTGAACGGGTCGATTACGACCCTCGACTCGTCCATCGCCGCTTCTATTCTGACTATCGGGTGTGGCAGGTGGGTCTTGGGGTCTACAAAGCTCCTGTTGATGAACTGCACTATCTGCTTTTTCTTCTCCTCCACCATCTTTCTCCTTTGGTCGGTGGTGAGGTTCAGCTCGCCCCTTGCAAGGATCTGTTTGGCGACTTCTGTCGAGTCGGTAGTCTTGAAGTGCTTTAGCATCTTCTCGCTTGATGCCCGGGAGCCCTTTTGTGCATCAGAGTAAATCTCATCAGATACAAGCACGCTCGAAATGTCTGTCCTCTTGCCCAGCTTGTACTCGAGGGCAGGGTCAGGTTTGACAACCAGCTCAAACTTATCGCCGTCCACCGTGAGGCGGGCGACTATGAATCGGTCTGTCATTTTACCCGGTGGATCGCTTATGGAGTATATATGCATGTCAACATACTGAAAAATTTACAACGTTCGGTAGATTTTTAAGGTCGATCTGGCATGCTTTCACAAGTATTGGCTTCTCCTTCTATCGAGGTTGTAGAAAAATCAGACGAGAGGATCGTCGCGAGGTTTAACAATATTCCAAGGCAGTACGTCAACTCGCTCCGCAGACTTGCGATAAGCGAAGTGCCCACACTTGCCATCGACGATGTTGTAATTCTTGAAAATTCATCTGTCATGCACGACGAGGCGGTGGCCCACCGGCTAGGCCTGATCCCACTCCGCACAGACCCGGGAAGGTTTGTGATGCCGCACGAATGCGACTGCAAGAGCACGCTTGGCTGCAGCAAGTGTAGAGTGCTACTTGTTCTCGACTCGGAGGCAAACGAAAAGACTCTGGTCGTGACATCCGGCGAGCTCGTATCTGAAGACGAGCTGGTCAAGCCGGTCAGCAAGGACATACCAATAGTCGTTCTGGCGCCGAACCAGAAGCTAAAATTTGAAGCGTATGCAAGGCTTGGCATAGGTAAGGACCATGCAAAGTGGCAACCGACCTCTGCAGCAGTGGTCAAGGACGGCAAGGACGAAAATGAAATTATTCTGGTAATAGAGTCAAACGGCGCGCTGACTGCAGAAGAGATACTGGTGACTGCGGCGGAGCGCCTGTCGTCAAAGGTTAAGAATTTTAAGCAGGTAGTGTCGTCACTGAAGGTTCCAAAGAATGCCTAGGTACATTTATTTGGGGAGCTTTTACTACGAGTTGACGTAACGCATGTTTGCCAATACAATGATTGACAGCACCATCTGGACTCTTCGTTCCGCCTTCAAGAAGAACAAGGCTCCGATCTGGCGAGCACTTGAGCAAGAGCTTGCAGGGCCTCGCTCAAACAGGCGCGAGATAAACGTGAGGAGGCTGGCAGAGGTCACAAAGTCAGGAGAGGTGGTGGTAGTGCCGGGCAAGATCCTTGGGACAGGCAGCCTCGGGCACAAGCTCACCGTTTGCGCTTTTTCGGTATCTGAATCGGCCGCCAGAAAAGTTATCGAGTCAGGTGGCAAGATAGTGTCGTTTGAAGACCTGATAAAGAAACATCCTGATGGAAAGGGAGTGCGAATAATTGGCTGAGCAAAAGACTGTGCAGAAACAAAAGATAGTAGTCGTGGATGCGACCAACTGCATCGCAGGCAGGATGTGCTCACACGTTTCGAAACTGCTGCTTGAAGGCAACAGGGTCGCCATCGTGAACGCAGAGAAAGCGATGCTGTCTGGCAACAACCGCTACAAGACCATCGAGCTTTACAAGGAGCACCTTGAAATTAACTCGGTTACCAACCCAATACACGGGCCATTCCACCCAAGGAGGCCGGACACGATCCTATCAAAGATGGTGAGAGGAATGGTCCCAAAGAGAAAGTCAAGCGGCATCACCGCATTCAAGCGCCTGAGGGTATATATCGGGGTGCCGGAAGAAATGAAAAATGCCAAGATGGAGTCATTTGAAGATTCCAAGATTACCAAGCCGGAGGCGTACTATATCTCGATCGGCGAAATTGCCAAACAGATAGGATGGAAGGGACAATGACAAACAAGATAGAGCTTTATCCGGGCCAGCGCAAGACAAGCCGCGCGGTTGCCACGATTGCAAAGGGCTCAGGAAAGGTCAGGATCAACAACACGCCGGCTGAAATGCTGACTCCAGACGTTGCAAAAGAGCTGGTGCTGACTCCGCTGACGCTTGTCGGCGACTACCGCAACAGGATCGACATTGACGTACAAGTGCACGGTGGCGGCTTTATGGGAAGGGCATTTGCAAGTGCAGTCGCAATCTCGCGTGCCCTTACAGGTCAGGAGAAGGGCGGCAAGGACCCGAAGGAGCATCCGTTCACAAAGAGCATACGTGAAGAGATCAGGAAAAAGATCACCGAATACGACAGGCACCTGCTATCAGGAGACAGCAGGCAGTCAGAGTCAAAGAAGTTCGGCGGTCCTGGTGCAAGGCGCAGAAAGCAGAAATCCTACCGTTAAATCCCTTCTCTTTTTCTGGACTTTATTTTTTGCCTCATGTTACCAGAGACTGATAATTCTTCTATAACATGATTTCACCGTGCATATATGACATGCATTGTTCCCTTTGTTAGCAGGAAGGGAAAGCATGGGGGATTATACCAAAGTTAGCTATGTCTGTAAATCTTGCAATCAACTGTTCATTTCAACTCCAGAGGTAGTCCAACACAAGGCTATGACGGGTCACAGGGAATACATTGAGCGAAAATAGCGACAGGGTTGTCTCAGGCAAGGATCTGGCCAGATGCTTCAAGCACATGGAGGCGTCCATCGGAAGGTCAGTAATCGAAACCATCGTCTATGAGCTTGAGGTCATGTTTAGGATAATACTTGAAGGAAGGTTTTCCTACAGGCTGTCAGAGATAGATGACGCGCTGAAAAAGCTCCTTGGCGATTCTGCGGGAGCGCTGATGATGGAGCAGATCGTTGACCTGTTGGACTCGAGCAAGCAAGGGCACGATAGAGAAATCCTCTAGAACCTAATGTCATCTCATTTTTAAAGAAAATCAAACCCGGTTCTGCATTGAAGTATAGAAGCAGAACAGAAATCGTATCTGAAATTCTGGAGCTTGCCAAGGACGACGGAGTAAGCAAAACGAGAATCATGTACGGGGC
>JBFLWZ010000123.1:0-6268 GCA_040757615.1 Thermoproteota archaeon
GGTGACAATGACGTCAGGCGGCGACTCCATTATCGCACTGCGCTCTTTATCCAACGTGTCACCGTCAAGCACCGCGGCCCTTGCTCCAAGAGGCTCGGCCAGCTCTTTTATCTTTGGCAGCTGATCTCGGGAGAGCGCCTTTGTCGGGTAGACAAAAATCGCAGAAACTTTGCCTTCTCCGGTACGCAATGAGCCAAACCTGAGCAGCTCCTCTCCAATTTTCTGTAACACGGGGATGCAGAATGCCTCGGTCTTACCTGACGCAGTGGGCGCGGTGATGATGATGTCGTTGCCCTGCAGTATCTTTTTGACCGCCTGTTCTTGGTAACTGTAAAGGCGCTCGATCTTTTTCGCCTTCAACACATTGATTATTGCTTCATCGACTGGCAGATCTTCGACGCTAGATCCGAACTCTGGTGGGGGCTCTTCTATCGCCTGAAAATCCACAATGTAATCATCCTGCGATCGCAGCACGTCCTCCAACAAGGGGTCGCCGGCGGCATTAGCGGCTGCCATGAGAGCACTTATCTCCGTGGCAGGCCGGATTATCCGCTCCTGCTCCATCAACAGTTTCAGGTCGGCTGCATCCGCAATCCCGGTGCCGCTTTCGTATCTGTCGAGAAATTCGAGGTACGCTTCGTCGATGTTTCCTGCAGTCGGTACGATGGAGCAAATCTTGCATTTGCTGCACTTGAATATCAGCCGGCCGTCGAATATCTTGTCGACGCCAATCGAATGAGGCGAGCTGCATTTCGGACAGCGGTAGTTTACCACGGGCATGACGCATGAACGGTGGGAGGATAATTGCTTTTCTATTCCCTGGCCATTTTCCAAACGCTGTCAAAATACAGCTTGAAGTGGTCGGTGATCTCTTTTGACGATATCATTATGCCCGTTGTGTTCTCCCAGGCTATTATCAGCATCCTGTCGCCGAAAATGTCCATTGTTCCTGGGAGCGGAAACGAGACAAACCTCATGTTGACGTTTTTCAGCTCCCTGTAATGCTTTGATTTCTTGAATTCTGTCATCCCTATTCCTCTTTCGTCCAGCCTTTTCTGCTTCTGGAAAAGGTGCAGTCGGGAATAGAAAGGGCCCGCGACTTCATGGTAGTCTTCAAACGGGTAAAAGTAGCGCAGGATGTCGCCTGGCTTTGTGTCTTTTAGCAGAATTTCATAGGCTGTGCGGAGGCCTTTCAGGCCGATAAATATCTCGGCGCTGTTGCGCTTGCCGGTGCCAGCATATTTCAGTAGATTCGGGATTAGTGTGTCGACTACTTGTTTTTCGCCCTGCAGTAACTCCTCCTTTTTCCGGATATAGTCATGAAGCCTATAAGGCTCTGCCGCGCTGTAGTGCCGGACCTTGCCTATCAATACGTGACTCACGAGCCCCTTGTTTCCTAGCCTTTCAAGCACATCATACACCTTGGAATATGAAACACGCGATTCCCTCACTATTGCGCCCACCTTGGACGGCCCAAGGTGTAGAAGCGACAAGTAGACCCGGGCCTCACCCGCTGTCAGGTCAAGCGAAACAAGCTCATCTAACACTATACCCCCTACGAGGGAACTAGAATTTAAGTAATTTTCCTGCCACACAGTCGTATGAGCAAACCGCACAAAATACTTGTAAAGACAATGACCGTCAACAGAACCGTTAATGATGTGTTTGATTTTTTTGACAATCCGATAAGCATGGAGATCGGCGGAGCTGCAAAATCTGTCACAAAGGACAGCGACAGCTCGTGGACGTTTGATCACGTCGTCGCAGGCAAGTCGAGGATAAAGCACAATGCCATAAGAGAAGCAGGAGTGCTAGATCATGTCTTTATCGGCGGAGGTCTTGAATGGAAGGTGTATGTGAGGATGACCCCAAATTTCGGCGGCACGACAGTAGTCTGGACGTTTGTGAGACCAGATAGCCTGAGCGACGAGCAGTTTGAAATCCAGCTCAGGGGTTTCGATCTCGAGATCGACCTCTGGAAGAAGGCGCTTGAAGACGGTAGAAACTAGCTATAATAATGGCGTTACAGAATCACCCGCCAGTTGTCCGGTCTTGGAAGCCGCTACTGGGGTGAGGTAATCGAGGTACTGCGCTCCATAATCCCTGTCTACGACAAGGTGAACAGAGTCATCTCGCTTGGCAAGGATGAGGAGTACAGGCTGCGCGGCATCCGCGGCCGTGTGCTGCCCGGCAACATCGTGCTTGACGCTGGCTCGGGCTATGGCAACATGTCCCGCGTCGCGCTTGCTGAGGCAGGCGGCGACGCAAGGGTGGTGATGTACGACCCGATCCCGGAGATGCTTGCAAACGTAAAGAACTATCTGCCTGACTTGCAGGCCGCGCTTTCCTCTGGCATATTTGAATACATGCCGTTCCGCGATGGGACGTTTGATGCGGTGCTGTGTGGCTACTCTTTGCGCGACGCGATCCGGCTCGGGGAAGCAATCACAGAGATGCACAGGGTACTCAAGGCCGGTGGCCGGCTGGTAATTGTGGATCTTGGCAAGCCGGACGGCGCGGTCTCGAGGGCATTTGTCTCGATGTACTTGAAGTATTTCCTCGGCATCTTTGCATACCTCGCAGCCGGCAAGGCGGGATTGAAATTCAAGACGCTTTACGGCACGTATTTGCGGTGGCCGAAAAATTCGGAGCTTGACTCCATGCTAAAGGAAAAGTTTTCCCACGTAGAATTTGAAAAAGGCATGATGGGCGGCGCAGTGATAATAGCCGCGTACAAGTAGGGTCGCAATGAACCGCGCGGTACTGCTGGTCGCAATTTGCGCCGCCATCGTCGGCATCTCGTACGGGATGCACTCACCGGTGGTCCCCGTGTTTGCAAGGGACGAGCTTGCGGCCGACTACTCACAGGTCGGACTGATCGGGATGGTAAACTACCTGCCCTACATGTTTGCGCCGTTCTTTGTAGGCATGCTGCTTGACAGGGTCAACAAGTCGTACATGCTCGTATCCGGCATGCTCCTCAACATCTTTTCGATCTACATGCTCACAACGGTCCAGACGGTGCCGGAGTTGATGTTCTACAGGGCTCTTGCAGGCGTAGCCCACGCTCTCTTTTGGCCCTCTGCGGAGGTGCTGATCTCTACCAACTCGCCTCCGGACAGCAGGGTCAGGAGCATATCGACCTTTATCGCGTCGTGGATTCTGGGCTTTATGGTCGGCCCGCTCATCGGCAAGCTGGTGCTGGACGTATCTGGCTTTGTGACTCTCTTCCAGATTGCCGCAATGGTGATGGCCGCCGGCATCGTGCCGTCCATCATCCTGCGCAAGCACGGCTGGCCTGCCGTGCAGAAAGACTTGGAGGTCAGAGCAGGCACGGCACAAATAGTCAGGGAAGTGACTGCCCACCCGGCGCTCAGCTCTGTCATACTATACTATGCGATCACATTCGGCGTAGTGCTTGCTGTGTTCCCTGCGTACATGAGTGAGGCAACACTGACAAGCCAAGACATCGAGATCCTGTTCTTTATCTTTGGCATCGCGCGCTTTGCCACCCTGATGATGGTGCCAAGGATAGCAGGTCATGGGGTGCTTGCCTTGGCTCTGGCCGTCGCGACCACTGCGATAGCAATGTTCCTAGCGTTCGCGTTCACATCGATCTTGTCGTTTGCAGTCGCGATCGCGCTTGTCGGCCTTGCCACCAGCATCTTTTACCCGGTGACGTTCAGCCTAGTGACGCGGGACACTCCATCAGGGCAGATAGGAGCCAAGCTCGGAGTATACAATACGCTCTTTGGCGCAGGCTGGACCGGAGGACCGGTAATGGCAGGCATATCGTCAGACGCGTTTGGCTCAGGCAGCCCGTATTTTGCGTTTGCCATAGCAGGCAGCATCCTTGCAGGAACGATCGCACTGATCAAAAAGAGATAACTGATTTTAGGCATAAGGTGACAGTTTGTATGTGCACAGGCGAAAGGACCCGCTTTTAGATCAGGTGCCCGAGTACGGGCTTGAAGCGCTGGTGGGCACGATCGATGATAGAAAAGAACTGCTGAAAGCATTAAAAGCAGCCAGCAAGCGGTGCTCGACGTTCAAGCGGCTAACCTAGGTAATCGAGACCTTGCGGCCCTGCACCTTCAGCCTGCCCTCACAGAACAATCTCACGGCCTCTGGATACAATTGATGTTCCTGCTCAAGTATCCTAGCAGACAGCGTGTCTTCGTTGTCATTGTCCAGGACTGGCACCGCCCTTTGCAGTATCACAGGCCCAGAATCTACTCCTTCGTCTACAAAGTGGACGGTGCAGCCGGTGACCTTGACCCCGGCGTCAAGTGCCTGCTTTTGCGCATGTAGCCCCGGGAACGAAGGCAGGAGAGCTGGATGGATGTTTATGATCCGCATCCGGTACTGCCCGACAAACTCGGGGCTGATTATTCTCATAAAGCCGGCGAGACAAACGAGCCCTGACTCGGACGTGACCCCGTGCTCTTTTAGAGCTGCTACCACCTTCTGGTCGTAATCCCAGCCCTTCAGGCCGTCTGCAGGTATCACCCTTGTAGGCACGCAGTATTTTTCAGACGCGATTTTCAAGCCCGCAGCATCTGGCTTGTTTGAAATCACGACTGACGGCTGGACGTTTTTTATCTTGCCGGATGTGACTGCGGCAAGGATCGCGTCCATGTTGCTCCCCCTGCCAGATATTAGGATGCCGAGGTTGACCAAGTGCCCTAGCTTGCTTGGATCCCATTCTTAAATGTCGCTGGCTGCGACTTTTGCAGGTTCTTTTATCCTTGCAAAATAGATCATAAATCCGAGCCACGAGGCGACCTGAAGCGCCGTGATGTATGCGTCTATCTCGCCAGAAGCATACACCGGAGTATAGATGCCTTCAAGGATGACCTTGGCCGACTGGTCCACAAAGTATGCAAGGCCGACTGCGAGTATTGCATAGTGCCTTTTCGCGAAAAGCCAGACTGCCATGATGCTAATGCTCCCAACCACACCAAGGACCCCGCCCATCGCGTTGTATGCAAAGGTGTCGGCGGGCCTGCCAGAGCACACCATGTGGCCGCCAGTCACGTCGATCCATATAGCATAGTCAAAGCCGCTTGAGGTGCAGACAAGGACGTGGCCCAGCTCGTGGATGAGGCTTATAGGAATGCTCAGCGCAAAGTAAAGTATTACAGACCACAGTATTACCTGCCGGCTAAGCTTCACTGGTTATTCTGTGGATCATAATGGTGCTTTTAGGTTTCCTAATATTGAAGTAACATCAAAGTAATGACGAGCAAAGTGTCCAAAGATTTCTTTTCAAAACAATCAGATGAATATTCAGTCTCAAGACCGACGTATCCGCGACCGCTGTTTGATTTTCTTGCAAGCCTTGTCGATCGCAAAGAGATAGCTTGGGACTGCGCGACAGGAAACGGACAGGCCGCAATCGTTGTTTCAGAATATTTCCGGCAGGTAATAGCCAGCGACATGAGCAAAAGGCAGATAGAAAATGCGAAGCAGAAGAGCAACGTTCGCTACGAAGTGTTTCCAGCAGAAAAGACAACTCTTGAAGACAACAGCGTCGACCTTGTTACAGTCGCTCAGGCACTTCATTGGTTCAACTTTGACGAGTTCTACAAAGAGGTAAGAAGAGTCTTGAGAAAGGACGGGGTTATCGCAGCATGGGCATACGGCCTGCATTCAACATCTCCCGACGTTGACAAAGTCACATATCACCTGTATGAAGACATTCTAGGCGAGTACTGGCCAAAGGAAAGGAAATACATTGAAAACAGGTATGAAGACATTCCTTTTCCGTTTGAACAGATTCCAGCTCCGCAATTTGAAATAAGGCTGGACTGGAGCCTTTCAGATTTGATGAATTATCTGTACACTTGGTCGAGCACTCAACAATTCATAGCGAAAAACAACTATGATCCAGTCAAGCAAATCAAGGATCAGCTGGAAAGAGCATGGGGCGACCAGCAAAAAAGACAGGTGGTATGGCCGATCTACATGAAAGTAGGCCTGCTGCCTGCTTTCTGGCAATAGACAGCGTCTACCTGCAGGATCTAATCATCACATGCGCGCTACTGCCTTGCTTTAGGAATAGAAAATACGAACTGAAAAATCGATTGGGAGCAAGCAACCAAACCCTTCTGCCGTCCTGAAAATGCCGTCAGACAAGAGATTGGCTTTCAGACTTATAAAAAATCTGTATTTAGAAATAGTAATTTATGCTGATTAACAGCTTTGATATGCGAATATGATTAGCTACGACCCGATATAGAAATATCATATTATCCAACAAATATTG
>JBFLWZ010000124.1:0-6197 GCA_040757615.1 Thermoproteota archaeon
CCTGTCGGGATAAATGGAGTTGCAGAAAAGTCGTGGCAGACCAAGACGTTTCTCCTTGCATGGATTCTATCGATACCCTCCATCCAACGCGTTGCTTCTTCTAACTGCTCGCTTGAAATTGCAACTTTTGAGTCCGGCTTTGGACGCCACGCGTGATGCGCCTCGTCGTTTATCACGATTATGTCTCTTCCTGTGTGGTTGCTGCCAAGAATTCTGCGAGTAAAGGCTTCGTCGCTTTCCCTGCCCTTCTTGACCACGCTCTTTGGGTGCTCCTCAAGTGGCATTAACGTGTGCCAGTTGTGGATTGTAACCCTAGCTTGACGCAGGCTGTCGAATTTCTTTGAAGGGACAATCCTAAAGTCCACATAGACGCTGTTCTTTGCGGCTGGGTCAAGCACCTGCAAGCGCTTTTTCACTGTCAGCCCCGGCGCGATAACAAGGAAGTTTTTGGAGAAGCGAGGGTCTTCCGGATATGCGACCTTGTTCAAGGTATGCCAAGCGATGAGCATCCCCATGACGATTGTTTTGCCAGTCCCTGTTGCCATCTTGGAACATATCCTTTGAAACGACCCGCCGTCAGATGGAATCTTAATTCCATGTTTTTCTTTAGGTGGCGCCTCCGTCAACCAGATCAGGGTTTCCATCGCTTCTAACTGGCAAAAGAAAAACCTGTTATCCCGCTCTTGCGGATTCTGCCAGTAATCCAGCAGCTCCTTGGTTGTCCCTGTTATGCCGGGGTAGCCTTTTTCACGCCAAGCATCGACTCGATCGCGAATGGCATTGACTAGCGGAAGCTCGTGAAAAATTCCCGGGTCGTCAAAGGTCGTGTTCCCAGACGACGCCAGATAACCCGCAGGTCGTCTGCCTTTTAATCGCTCAAAGAACCGCCGCTCTCTGTCATAGTGCCAGTGAGAAGTAGGCTTCTCATACGGGCTACAGATGATGAGATGATCTATTGTTTGGCTCACGGTATCATTTCACCTTAAGGATTTTCAGCGATTCTATGCCTCTGTCGTCGATGATCTTGACCGCGACGCGCTTGTTAGCACCCAATTCGAAAGGTATGGAAACGGTACCGCGATATTTTTCAAGTAGTTCTTCATCTATCTGAGCCTTGATGCTTTTTCCGATCTTGTCCCAGCCATCGGAATCACCAGCCATTGGGAAGAATACCTGTTGAGGATACAGACTACGCCCATCATAATCAGTGTCAAGCATCCACATCGCAATTCTTGATGAATCGCCAGATTCTATTTCGTGCGTCTTCGTGTTGTAGTAGTCGAATCCTTCGACTTCGACAACATATTTGCCATCCTTTACCTTCTTTATTTCAACATCTGGCTGACCCATTAGCCAGAACGACTGACTCTTTGACACTTTCTTCTTGAGGTCTTCAGTCAGTAGGTCCGTGTTCATCTGAACGCGCAAGACCGTAACACCTGCCCACTTCATCTCGTCAATGTCTTTTGCAGCCTCTGGGTCGAATTGGAAGGCGGCAAACAAGACGATTTTTGGGCGCGGCACAAGACTTTGTGCTTCCTCAAGTGCTCGCGCGACTTGTTTTTGCTCCAGTGGTGCATAGTCCGGTCCGAATGATATCACAACGCGCCGAGGCTCGCGTTCTTTTGTTTCCGCATCGGCGTGTAACCACTCGGTCCCTTGCATGGGCTCAACTCTGGAGAATAGTATTTTTTCTGCACCATGACCAAGTATTCCTGTCGCGGATATTTCCTTGCGCCACTGCTCCTGCCTACTTGTTTCACCAGACCGCGCCACGGAATCATCAATAATCGAACTATCAGGCATCTCGCCAATAGGTTTTACAACTGGAGCAGGCACTGCCTCCACTGTAAACGGCCCAGAAACACGTTTTTTTGACTTTTCAATAAATGGTTGATCATATAGAATATTTTGCTCAGGAGGCTCATTACGAGCGATGGATTTTAGAGTAATCCGAGGCACCATATTGTATTTGAAGCCACCAGACACACCTTCGTCAGGGTGGGCTAGTTCATAATAATCGTAAATTGCGGTCATAATACGTTGTTTCGCCAGAGCAGTCGCCACTCGTGATGTATCGCAGGTTATCCACCTTCGACCCCATTTTTCAGAAACGTATGCTGTAGTTCCTGAACCACAAGTTGGATCAAATACCAAGTCGCCGGGATCAGTTGTCATTAAAATGCAACGTTCTATCACATCAGGGGAGGTCTGAACCACATACTTTTTCTCTTCATCAAAGCCACTAATTCCAGTATCATGCCAGTATTGAGTGATATTCGAATAAGGCGTATCTTTGAGATAGCGAATATAGCGTAGGGTATTGCCAATTGCCAAAATGCGACCTGCCTTGGCGAGATTCGCCAAGCCCTCTACAGTTGTTTTGTAGCGATCTCTGTATACCTTACCTTTATACTCGAATTCAATTATCGGATTTCCCTGAGAAGTTAAGTCGCCATGAGTAAACAACTCTTCAGCATCCGCTTCTGATAGCTCTGACGGATTGAGCTCTCTTATTCTGCCGTCTTTTTCGAAAATGTATCGATATTGTGTCGCACCAACATCACCTGGTCGTTTCTTAAAGAATAATTGATGGAATTTCACTTGGTTTTTGTCCTTAGCATACCAAATGATATAGTCAACAATAGATGAAAGTAGCTTACTTTGGAGACCTCCAGTCTTACGGAATGCTATGATGCCACAGAAATTCTCTCTTCCAAAAACCTCCTCCATTATAGATTGTGCATAGTGAAGGTTTTCATCATTTATCTGAAAAAATACGGACCCAGTGTTAGAAAGAAGCTCTCTACACAATAGCATACGATCTCGGATGTATGTCAGCCAAGAATGAATCCCTAACTCCCATGTATCTCTGAAAGCCTTTACCATTTCAGGTTCTTGTGTCAAGTCTTCGTCCCTGCCGTCGCGAACGGTGCGCTTATTTACAAACGGCTGAAAGTTTGAACTATACTTGATTCCATAGGGCGGGTCAAAGTATACCGTTTGCACCTTGCCAGCCATCCCTTCCTTTTGTAAGAGAGAGTTTATCACCAAGAGAGAGTCTCCTGCGATTAGCCTGTTTGACCAACTCTGATTGTGTTTATAGAAGTCAATTGCTTCGCGCAAAGGTGGGTTGTTCTCAGGTTGTTCAAAATACCGAAAGAGTGTTTCCTGAACAGATGTCTGTTTCTTGCGCGCCTTTTCTATAATGGTAAGTGGGTCGATTCTTTCGTGAACATGCAGTGAAACGGTGTCAACTTCAAAGCTTGTGTGCTCCTTCTTGCCTGCCCATTGAAGTTGGGGGTCCAAGTGTGGGTCATATTCATACCGGCGCCTTGGCATTTCTTTGTCAGTTTCCGGCGTCACCAATCCTACAGGTGGATTATAGGGGCGCTGTTCGTAATCATGGACATATTGATCAACTCTCTCTGATGGGATAATTGGAGCAGTCTTGCGATTCTTTTTTGTTCTCGCAGCTTTGCGGCGAGCTCTTGCCATCTTCTATCGCAAATTACTGCAACTGATTTAAGTATTCTGCTTCTATATGATTTATCTCGACCTTTGCTGGCGACAGGTCAGTCCCTCGCAATTTCATTGTAATCTGCCCTGTCTCGCTTCTTCCCAGAGGATCTCGCTTAACCCCTGCATTTTACTAAATTCATTCGCGGTCGCAGGACCAAAGCCTGCATAATGATTAATTGCAGCCACCATGCCAAACTTGACCTAAGCGCTATTTCCCTTCAAGTTCTCTGACCACGCCTCCATCTCTGCTTTTCTGTCCTTCTGGATTTTTCCAAAGTCTCGCTCGTTTATGCTCCTGTCGCCAATGAACCGGAGGTAAAAGAAATCCGTCGTTAATTCAGGTGGTGGTGGTGTCTGAATAGCGTCAAGCTGACTCTATGTCGAACAGATGTTATTCTCTGCAAGCAACTTGTAGACATCCCTTAAGAATCAAGACTTGTTGCGCACTTCGATAGCGTAACTATATTTTTTCCATAACACCGGGATCAGCTGCTCCAGTTTCGGCAAACCCTCTTATTTTGTTAACGACGGCGGAAGTTGGATTAGCAGGCACAGCAGCTTGCGTTCAAGCGGTCGCATGACTTGAAAAAACTGCTCAAGTGCATCACGACCGCCCCCTAGCCTCGTGTCATGGGTCACCACCTGTGGAAACTTGGTGCCTGTGATGCTGACCCGCTGGTAGCGGCGAGCGCGGGTCCGCATATTGGATATCGTCGCTTATGCCCAGCTGTTAATCAATCATTGTCTTGAATATATTCACAAGTTCGCGTACGTTTGGTCCCCAGTCCTCAATCTTGAAATAGTAATCACCTTGAGAACCCTTTTTCGCAATCAACTCTGCAAAAATAGAAGATGCTCTTAACTCTCGGAGCAAGAGTTTCGCATATGGTCCTGTTTGCTTAGAAACGTTGATCTGAAGTTGACCTCTGCCATTGACGGTAAACAGCATGTTTGTTCTTCCGCTCTTTGGTACTACGAATTTGAATGATCCATTTTGGCTTTTTCCCCATACAACCTTACCCTGTCCTTCATCATTGTAATGTTGCGCAAACCTGTACAAGACTCCGACTGCGTCTCTGAGCTCAGTATTGGAGATAAGGGATTGGACCTTTTCAAAGAATTGCGACTCACTTGCTCTGCTCCTGGAGTTTTTCTGTGCATCCCCAAGGGCACTTCTTACTCGGTTACCCGCAGTTAGGATTTGGGGTTTATTCATACCGCCTTTGACCTGCGATTTGCCTTCTTCCTTCGGATAGTCCCATTCTACGATAAGAAAATCGCAGCGTGGTAAGCCGATTTGCAATGCAGATGTCAGCCACCTTCTTTGAGTGTCTCGAATACGATCTTTATTGCGACGTTTTGACTCTATGAAAAGAATCCTGCCATCATCATTCCAAGCAAGAACGTCCCAACAACCAGAATATGACCCGGGTTTGTGTGCAGAATAAAGGTTGCAACAACGAGAATCTATATCTGATAGCAATTTTGAGGGCGGTAATTCACCTACCAATTTCTTATCCTGATGTTCGAAGGGTGTATCTACCCATCGCTCTAAATAGTATTTACCTTCAATCCATTGAGCAGACCAACCTTTCGTTTCTGTCACCTTGTGTTTGATGGCGAGCTCTGCAAACATCCATTCTCCAGCATATTCAACTATTGGTTTGCACCCAAAGGTGTTAGTAATATGCGCCCCTTTCCATTGATTAAGAGTTAGGCTGACTTTAGGGATTTCTTCAACCCTGCCATCCATTAATTTTATTTTTTGATATTTCGCCGGCTTGAAAGCCGAGGGATAAAGTGCTTCATTCAGGCAGTCAACTATGGACATCCAATATCGACCCAAATGAAATGGCTGGCTATCAACATTTCGGGATAACACAGCATAATTTTGGTAACCGCATTTCGTCTTCGCTAGGACTCGAAACTAGCTAAGCTCCAAATCTACCAAGGAATAGGTGGCTCTTTGGTCCATGCCCATTTATCAATGCAAGATACTGCGTCCCAATTAATGCTGAATATGTGAGCGTGTCTCCACCTTGTCGGTTTCAGGATCCTTACAACATCTACTCAAAATTCGTGGGACAGACATGTGACCAAACGATAGACTCTGCAAAGTCAATTTTATATTAAATGCCGATATAGCTGCGACACATGGCATTGACGAGAAGTGACCTGATCAATAAGGGACCTTTGCAGTCAATCAATAAAGTTGCAAACTAATTCCATATCGCTAGTGATTGATATAAACGATAACAGATGTACTTCTGTTGCACACTCGATTGAATTTTTCTGGTGTTGCACTCTGGTTGAAACTGTTGCAGGCTGGTTGATGGGTTCTGTTATCTGTTGGGTTCCATTCTGCATCAGATACTGTAAACTTAGTATCTGTTGGCTTCAAATTTTCTTCTTGTTAACTCGCGTCGGCTAATGTTTGAGAATAGCCTCAACGAACTGATTGTTGGTAATAAGCCGCAAGTTGATGTTTTCTTTACTTTTGAGCAAGTTCCAGCCCTGTATGAAGTCTTGGATATTATCAGTTACCAAGTAGTCCATGCCTTCATCCACTGCACATCGCAGAGTTAGACGATCTCCACTATTCCCTAAAGGATGTGTGGGTGTTGACTGATTTGGAATTTCATCTAAGATATCTCCAGCTGGAGCAACTCTGAATT
>JBFLWZ010000125.1:0-6135 GCA_040757615.1 Thermoproteota archaeon
TCATTGATTCACAGGTAGCCGGCATAGCTGGCGACATGCTGATGTCAAGCCTAGTGGATGCAGGGGCCAGCAAAACTAAGGTCATAGACGCGATCTTTGCCTGTCAGAACTTTCTAAAGGGGAGCAAGATAGCCGAAGCAGACTTTGTAAAAACAGTATCACACGGTTTTGCCGCGACGCAGCTCCAGATGAAATACATAGATAGTGTGCACGAGCGCAAGGGCTCCGAGATTAATCGAACACTTGCGCGCTGCTGCGACTCGCTTGGGTTGGAGCAAAAGGCCAAGACGTTTGCGCTTGAATCGCTCAAGACGATAATTTCTGCCGAAGCCAAGATTCACGGCGAAAGCTTTGACAGCGTCCACCTGCATGAAGCATCAAGTATCGATACGCTTGTTGACCTAATCGGATGCGCTACTGCGTTGCAAGATCTGAAATTGTTTGATGGCAGGATGTATTCCACAAAGGTGGCAGTTGGTGGAGGGGTGCTAAAGTTTTCGCATGGCACTATCCCGAACCCTGCAAGTGCGATCCTTGAAATTTTCAAGAGCAAGCAATTTGTGCTGACAGGAGGCCTTGTCGAAGAGGAGCTGACAACGCCTACGGGGGCTGCCATGCTTGTCAACCTTGCCCAAGGCAGCATCAATTATTATCCGAGTATTTCTCCTGAAAAAATTGGATATGGTGCTGGCACTAAAAAGTTTGAAGGGTTTGCCAATGTCGTGCGCGTGTTGATAGGAACGTCGAACATTGCCGTGGAGACAACTAAAGATACCGTTTGTGTGATAGAAACAAACATTGACGACGCGTCTGGCGAGCTTGTTGGCAACCTAGTAGAGCGGCTGGCAGAAGTAGTCAAGGACGTGACTGTTATACCCGGCATCACCAAAAAGAGCAGGCCGACTTACCTCATTAGGATTATATCTGAAAATGCACACCTAAACAATGTGCTTGAGGTGCTATTCAGCGAATCAGGTACGCTTGGAGCAAGGGTGCAGGAAGTAGAGCGCTACGTCCTTCCGCGCGCAATGCTGACGGTGCCGGTCGATGTCAAAGGAATCACATTCAGCGTGCATGTCAAGATTGTCAAGGACTCTGCAGGAAAGGTGACTAATGCAAAGCCTGAATTTGAGGATATCAAGATAATAGCTGCAAGGTGTCAGATCTCTGTCAAGAGGGCGATGGAGTTGGTCAATGCGCAAGTCATGAAAAAGATAGGTGCCCTGTAAATGGATGCATTCAACAAGCTGGTGGATTGGTTTACAAAGAATGGCGATAGTGTAGTTGTGGCGCTCTCTGGCGGGGTTGACAGCGCGGTTGTAGCCCTTGCAGCAAAAAAGGCCCTTGCCAATAACGCGATAGCGATAACTGCAGACTACAAAACCCTAGCAGAAGAAGAGCTTGCGATGGCCCGGCAGGTCGCAAAAGAGATAGACATCGAACATAGAATAATAGAATATGACGAGCTTGAAAACGCCAAGTTTGTGAAAAATGACGGAATGCGCTGTTACCATTGCAGGACAGAGCTTGGGCAGCACCTTGCGGAGGAGGCGAAAAAAGCCGGCGTTACGCTTGTCGTTGACGGCACAAATGCCGACGATCTGACTGATTACAGACCAGGCATCAGGGCGCTCAAGGAGAACGGGGTGAGGAGCCCCATGGTCGAGCTTGGTATGACAAAGTCAGAGATACGAGAGATTGCCAAAAAGTTTGGTCTGTCGGTCTATGACAAACCTTCCAACGCGTGCCTCGCTTCAAGAATTCCTACAGGCGACCAAGTCACTTATGAAAAGTTGAGGAGGATTGAAAGTGCCGAGATTATTGTTAAGACGATATTTAGTGTCAGGCAGGTACGCGTCAGGGACCACGGTGAGCTGGCAAGGATCGAAGTTGGCAAGGACGAACTGCAGAAAATGTTTGACACAGACAGGCTTGCCCTGCTAGACCGCAAGCTAAAGGAGGTTGGCTTCAAGTTCGTTTCAGTGGACGCAGGAGGCTACAAGACAGGCAAACTGGTGATGGCTGGAAATGACTGATCACATTTACCTTGACAGCGCAGCGTCGACCCCAGTTGCCGATGAAGTTATCGCAGAAATGCTTCCGTACATGAAGCAGCAGTACGGCAACCCTTCTTCGATACACAAGTTTGGCAGGGAAACCACCAGAGCAATGCAGCTTGCCCGCAAACGGGTTGCAGAGATGATCGGGGCATCATCCCGCGAGATAACGTTCACCTCTGGCGGCACCGAGGCGGACAACCTTGCAGTCAAGGGCACAGCTATTCATGTCAGAAGCACGTCGCCTGCGAAAAATAGGATAATTACAAGCAGCATCGAGCACGACGCGGTGCTTGAGCCCTGCAGGGACCTTGAGAGGATTGGCTTTGCTGTCACATACCTGCCGGTTACAGGCGAAGGGATCGTCAGGCCGGCTGATCTAAAGGGGGCAATTTCAGATGATGTTTCGCTTGTCAGCATCATGTACGCAAACAATGAAGTCGGCACGATACAGCCGATAAGGGAACTTGCACAGATAGCTCATCAGGCTGGTGCGATGTTCCACACTGATGCCGTGCAGGCGGCAGGCAAGATCCCGATAAACGTCAAGGACCTTAAAGTTGACATGATGTCCATGTCTTCGCACAAGATAAACGGGCCCAAGGGTGTTGGCGCCCTTTATATCAGATCGGGGCTGGAAATATCTCCTATAATCCACGGCGGCGGTCAAGAATTGGAATTGCGATCGGGCACGGAAAATGTGCCAGGCATTGCGGGGTTTGGCAAGGCTTGCGAGCTCGCGACAAGGCGGATGAACCAGTACGCAGACCAGGTGTCAGAGCTGCGCGACTACCTCATAGAGAAGGTGCTGAGGGAAATACCCCATTCCCGGCTCAATGGATCAAGGACTGACAGGATTCCAAACAACGCGCATTTCACCTTCTTTGGGGTTAACGGCGAGGACCTGATAATAAAACTGGACGAAAATGGAGTGGCTGCCTCTACAGGGTCGGCGTGCTCTGTCAAAAAGCAAAAGCCTTCTCACGTGCTAAAGGCAATGGGCTTTTCCTACGAAGAGATAACCGGCTCGCTGCGCCTGAGTCTTGGGATGTACAACACGAAGGAAGAGATCGATAGGACGGTTGCTGTGCTGGCCGGCGTGGTAAAGGAGCTCAGAGAGCTTTCACCATTCAAGAGCAAGTATGCCTGAAATGTTTTTATTATCAGATTCGCAGCTGTACTTTCATGTCTAGCGCATCCCTCTCATCTGTACCAAACATAGGCGACAGGGCACCAGACTTTGAACTGCCGGATCCTGACATGAAGCCGCACAAGCTCTCCGAATTTCGTGGCAAAAAGACAATTCTTGCATTCTTTCCGGCGGCGGAATCTCCGGTATGCACTGCAGAAATGTGCGCACTGCGCGACTCGCTCGACTCCCTCCGGGACTTGGGCGCAAATGTAGTTGGCATTTCAGTTGACGGACCCTTTGCAAACAAGTTCTTTGTGCAGAACCGCCACCTGAACTTTCCAGTGCTGTCAGATTATAGACGCGAAGTCATTAGAAAATATGGAATCGTGATGAGCAAGCTCGGACCTCTTGAAGGCTATGATGCGGCAAAGAGATCAGTTTTTATCCTTGACGAAAACGGCAAGGTAATCTATAGATGGGTCTCGGACAACCCGCTGGTAGAGCCGAACTACAACGAGATCAAGGACGTCCTTCAGAAGGCGAAAAAGTAGCTATTCAATGACCGCCAGCACGTCATTCCTTGCAACGCTGGCACCCTGTTTTACCTTTATTTCCTTCAGGTTGCCGTCCTTGTGCGCCTTTACGGCGACCTGCATCTTCATAGACTCGAGAACGACAATGACGTCGCCTTTTTTGACCTCGGTCCCTGCCTTTGCGGCAATGTTGACGACCCTACCAGGTATCTGGCTTGTCAGGTTCCTGTCTCCGCCGCCTGCGCCACCCATAGCCGATGCCTTCTCCAGAACCTCGGTCAGCTTGCTGTGCTTTTTCACGGTCAGCGGCTGGCCGTCGATTATCAGCTTTACTTCGGCGCTGCCCGACTGGAGGATCTTGGCGTGATGGAAAGTGTTGTCAAGCATGAATTCAAACTCGTTTGTCCCGGTCTTGAGCAGGCGAAGGTTGTGCTGCTTGCCCCCTATCTTGACTAGCACCGAATTCTTGTCGGTAGTGCGCAGCACTTCGCCGTCTAACATCTCTGCAAGGTCGCCGACTTTGAATTCCATTCTAAATCCTCATCTTCCACTTTGATTTTGCTGCCGCTGCTTGGGCAGAGCCAGTCTTTTTCACAAACTCTGACTGGAGAAGAGCAGCGGCGACTGCAGCACCGGCTCTTTCCTTGGTATCTTCCTTAGCCTCTTCGTTCATCTTGTCGAATATCTTGAAGCGCTCAAGGTAGTCAGTCGAGAGATCTCCCTTGATAAAGTTGGGCTCGTCCATTATAGTCTTGTAAAGTGGGATCGTGGTATTGATGCCCTCTATTGTAAACTCGTCCAGTGCGTTTCTCATCCTAATTCTCGCTTCGTTAAAGTCTATGCCCCACGCAAGCAGTTTGGCAGTAAGCGAGTCGTAGTAGCCTGACACATTGCAGCCGGGATAAAGATAGGTGTCTACCCTGATTCCAGGTCCGTATGGGATGTTGCAGTTTGGCACAATGCCTGTCGATGGCGCAAACTCATAGAACGGGTCTTCGGCGTTAATCCTGCACTCTATTGCGCAACCGTGCATCTTCAGATCTTCTTGCTTGAACGGGATCTCTTCGCCCTGTGCCACTGCTATTTGCAGCTTTACCAAATCAAGCCCTGTCACAAGCTCGGTCACGGGGTGCTCCACCTGAAGTCGGGAGTTTATCTCGATAAAGTAAAAGTTGCCTTCAGGGTCGCGTAGGAATTCTGCAGTGCCGGCGTTCAGGTAATCTACTGCATCTGCAGCCCTGACTGCAATTTCGCCAATCCTTTCCCGCGTCTTTTGGTCCACGACTGGAGAGGGTGACATTTCTATTAGCTTTTGGTGGCGTCTCTGAATGGAGCACTCGCGCTCAAAGAGGTGTCTGCCGTTTCCATGCGAGTCGCGGATGAGCTGGAACTCGATGTGTCTGATCTTTTGAAGATACTTTTCTACGAAAAGCGCGGCCTTGCCAAAAGCTGCCCTTGATTCGGCAGACGCCATCTCAAACTCCTGCCTCAGTTGTTTTTCGTTGTTGGCAAGCCTGATGCCACGTCCTCCTCCGCCGAATGCAGATTTTAATAGGACAGGATAGCCAGCTTCATGCGCAATATTTGCGGCCTTTTCCACATCCTCAACAATACCGTCGCTTCCAGGTACCGTCGGAACCTTGGCTTTTTTCATGACTGCTTTGCATTTCATCTTGTCGCCGGTTATCTCCATTGACTTGGCAGTTGGCCCGATGAATATCATGCTGTTCTTTTCGCACATCTCTGGAAAGTTTTCGTTCTCAGAGAGAAAGCCATAGCCAGGGTGGATTGCATCTGCGCCGGCCTGTTTGGCAGTCTCGACGATCTTGGCCATGTTGAGATAGCTTTGTGCAGGTGGAGCAGGACCTATGTGATAGGCCTCGTCAGCTCTCTTGACATGCACAGCACGCACGTCCTCGTCAGAATAGATCGCTATAGATCTTATGCCAAGTTCTTTGCAGGCGCGGATCACGCGCAGCGCGATTTCACCCCTGTTTGCAATCAAAATACTGGATATTTTTTTCGTCATGGCGCCATCACAGGTTGATGTTTCCGTGTTTCTTCCACGGTCTTGGCTCCTTCTTGTTTGCAAGAGCGTTCAGTGCCTGTATTATCATCGGCCTTGTTTCCATCGGGTCGATAACGACATCGATGATGCCCTTCTCGGCCGCAATGTAGGGGTTTGCAAATTTGTCGCGGTATTCCTTGGCAAGCTTTTTCTTCGTTTCAGCTGCATTTGAATTGTTCTTCAATTCCCTGCGATGTATGATTGTCACTGCGGCTTCTGGACCGAGCACTGCAATCTCGGCGTTTGGCCAAGCATAGTTGATATCTGCCCGCAGGTTCTTGCTGCCCATAGCGATGTACGCACCCCCGTACGCCTTGCCTATGATGCATGTCACTTTCGGAACGG
>JBFLWZ010000126.1:0-6082 GCA_040757615.1 Thermoproteota archaeon
TTCACCGCCTTGGCAGCTTCTTCTGCAGTCATCACGTATGTGCCGGATACCGGCACGAGCGCGACATCAGGTTTGGCCGTGCTCATCTCTGGAATGTCGTCAGCGTCGCCAGTATGGTATATGCGCATATTGGCAATGGTGATAACAAATCCCACCTTTTTGTCTGCCTTTGGATGGAACTTTTTGTTGGTATTGTAGGCCGCTATGGCTTCCACGGGCACTCCCTGCACGGTTACCTTGTCGCCAGGCGCAACGCCCTTTACTTCTGCAGCTCCGGCATCCTTTAGCTGGTCAAGGCATTCCTTTGCGGCAACGACGCTTGTCTTTTTTCCTATCACATGTTTTAGGTCGTCCATGCTCAGGTGGTCAAAGTGATTGTGCGAAATGAGGACAATATCCGCGTCGTTCTTGTTTTGCTGAGCCTCGGAAAGCTGGTAGGGGTCGATGTAGATCGTCTTGCCGCCAGCGATTATCCTGAATCCGTCGTGACCTAGCCAGTGAAACCTTACTCCATTAAACTCCATAACCAGAAAGCGCTCTGAAATTTATTTAAATCTGATCCTTTTGCTTTGGCTTTGGGTTTGCTACAATCAACCTGTCGCGGCTGAGCGTAAGCACCAGCACCTCGTTTGCGATCAGTCGCCTGCGCAGGTTCGTGTCTATGGTCGCCACTGCGCACTTGTGCTTGGTCGCATATTCGATTATCGAGTCGTCTACGTGGCGCGCCTTTGCCACCGTCACAGTCTTGAACTTGGCCTTTGCAAGCTCTAGCGCGGTTCTGGCAAGAGTTGATCTCTTGGGGCCAGCCTTTTCTGCCAGACGCTCAAGCTCACCTTCCACAATGTCAGGTACGAGAAAGTCAAGCCGGCCAAGCTCTGACTCTATCTTCGCGACCTGCTTGATTGGCTTTGAAACAAGTACCATCAAAAAGCTGGTGTCGCAGAGGATTTCCATGCTAGATGGCTATTCCCGATCCGATTAGGCGCCACCGCTCGGCTATTCTTCTGCTGAGGGCGACCCTGCTCTTTGGCATCAGGCATACCGGCTTTTTCAGCTTGACTTCAATCTTGCTGTCACGAACATTTGTAACGGTGCCTACGCTTGCGGCCGTTCCGATGTTGAGTCTGATGGGCTCCTTCACTTTTATCGGGTCAACCTTGACCATCTCGGCCGTGCCTACAGCAGTGTCAAAAAGGTGCGTCTCGACCGTGACATCTTCGACGTCCTTTGGCAGCGTGCCGGGCTTGCCAATGACAGAGCCTATCAAAGAGTCGCTCTTTGTGAACATCGGGTCGAGCTTGGTGCCTATTGCGACAAGGCCTCCGGGCTTGACTGCATCCACTAGGCCGGCGCCAGTGCCAAGTGTGGAGATCTGCGAAGTGATAGGCTCGTATTTGCCCTTCTTTTCGTCTAAAAGACCAGGGCGGATCTCAATCTCGTCGCTGATGTTGAACGTTCCTTGCACCAGCGCGCCGCCAATGATCCCACCTTTGACCTGCTTGATCGGTGTGCCGGGCTTGTTCACGTCAAACGACCGCAGCACGTGCATTATCGGCTCGACATTCTTTGCCCGCTCCGGCGTCTTGATTGTATTTTCAATGGCTTCAATAAGGGCATCGATGTTGAGCTTGTGCTGGGCTGATACAGGGATTATCGGAGCTTTTTCCGCGACGCTTCCCTTTACAAAATCCTTGATCTGCTTGTAATTTTCAAGCGCCTCGTCATACTCTGTCAGGTCGGCCTTGTTCTGCACCAACACTATTTGTTGGATTCCGAGGACTGAAAGTGCCAGAAGATGTTCCCTCGTTTGCGGCTGCGGCACCTTTTCGTTTGCAGCCACTACCAGTATTGCACCGTCCATCAGCGCCGCCCCGGAGAGCATGTTTGCCATCAGGCTCTCGTGACCCGGCGAGTCGACGAAACTCACTACGCGTGACAGCTCGCTTTTTCCGCCGCAGTTGTTGCATTTTGGCTGCGTGCTATAGCCCACGGGCGTTGGGCACTTTGGGCACTTGTAAAATGCGGCATCTGCATAGCCGACTTTGATCGTGATGCCTCTACGTAGCTCTTCGCTGTGGGCGCTGGTCCAGACGCCGGTGATGGCCTCTACAAGCGTAGTCTTGCCATGGTCAACGTGACCAGAGGTTCCGATGTTGACGCAGGGCTGGTAGCCATATTCTTTGATGTACCAATCCGGCAGAGTCTCTTTCCAGTGCAATGATATACGCAATTATCGTGAAATTCTCGGGGATATAAGGGTACGGAAAAATTACTTCTTTTTCTTCGCCGGCTCTGCTGCTGCCGCTTCTGGAGCTGCAGCTTCGGCCTGCTTTTCTGGCAGTGTGCCTTCGACCAGCAGGCAGTTCAACTGGTAGATTTCTTCAGTGACCATGTTGCCCCTGACAAGTTTCCTTACGCGGGCCTCGCTCCTGTTACCAACACCAGTCGAAAGGAGGACATATTTCTTGACCCCGCCATGGACGTCAGAGCGCATGGGTGTTCCAGACTTGTCGCTTCCGCCGGTTATCTTTAACTTGCCGCCGGCGACTCCGATGACAGAGGCATCGATGACGCTGCCTATTCTAGAGCCAAGCAATGGCTGAGCAGCCCTGTCCTTGAGCTCCTGCGCAATCGTCCGGCCTTTTGTGTCTGAAATTACTACTTTGAACTGTGCCAAAGCAAAATTCAGGCGCCTTTAACGTTTAATTAACCTTTGGGCAGAGCAGCTAGATATATCGAGTCTCTGAGGATTTAGAACGAGTCAAAAATGCCTATCATGATCTTGCGGACATTTGATAAGCAATCTTTTGGATGAACGAGATACGAGGCGAGTACAGAAGTATGTGAAGATTATTCTGTGAACTACTATCGGACAAGTCCGGTAGGGGTCTTCTCGTCTGGTTTCTATAAACACTGTGCCACGCAATATTAAAAACTCCTTTAAATTGCCGATGCTCCAATGCATCTATAGTGATAGCTTGTGGATGATGAGTTTTACATCAACGTCTATGCTACTTGCCTTGGTTTCAAAGGGATTTTACTTCTCTCCAAAAGCAATCGAAATGAATTTGATGCGTTATGCCAAACGTGGACTACTGCAGAAAAAAAGGATTGGTCACGAATACTTATTCCAGACGAACGATAACACAGTCAAAGCATATGCCTATTATTTTGGTCGTCTTCCTCCGCCTCCGCGGAAAATTTCTGAATTAATTAAGGATAGTCAGAGTTTAGAATAAGGGCTTTTTCTTCATTAAATTAGCTTGGGTGCACCAACAAAGAATTTACCTTTTATTTCGCACTGGAAAAGGATTAAAAACTCTTGCCGTCAAGCTAGTATCAGACTTGGAGCAAGATAGCAAGGCTATTGAATGTCCTCGTTGTGGGTTTGAAATGAAGAGCATGACGGCATGCCACATGATATGCACAAACTGCGGCGGCCACATGGACTGCAGCGAAAAAGGCCTGACGTGGGGCTAGAACGGGTTCCTGTCCCAGTTCATCTGGAAGTTGTCTGCAATGTCGACTGCCTTGCCTTTCATTATCTCAATATAGTCGTTGTAGGTAGCGGAAAAGCCGCAGTGGCCGCATTTCACCTCCGACATCTCATCGTTCACCACTGCCTTTTTGCCACACTCGGGGCACCTTGCTTCAAGCACGCAATGGATACGTATCGCATTGTTAATAAATTGTATCTGTCCTAGAGCTGTCGGTTGACAAAGATAGGCGACGCCTACAGGCGGTTCCATGGCATGGTGAGCGACAAGCCCACCAACTTTAGCTGGGTCATAGAAGGGAAGCTGGCCGGCTGTGGGCTTCCAGTGACCGAGAACGAGTTCAGGTGGCTGGCCGAGCAGGGCATAAAGTCGGTCGTCACTGTAAGGGAGGTCGCTCTTCCACCCGACTGGTTTGACGGGAGCGACATTGACTACCTTCATCTGGAAGTCGAGGATTTTGGCGCGCCAAACATGGATGACCTGATACAAGCAGTCGACTTTATTGAACAGCAGATAAAGAGTGGCAGGCCGGTGATGGTGCACTGCGCCGCCGGTAAGGGGAGAACCGGCACTGTGCTTGCGGCCTATCTTGTCAAAAACCACAACATGACTGCAGATCAGGCCATTGAAAAGGTGCGGAGCATGCGCCCCGGCTCTGTCCAGTCGACCTCGCAAGAGACCGCGGTGGCGATGTACGAAAAGTACCTGAAAAGTAACGGCAGATAATGCTATAGTTATTCTGGGATTGAATCGACTTCCATCTTGCCGCCTGGCGCCTTGACAGGCAGTTTGTGGTCTTTGAATATGAGCGTGATTTCGTCGTTGCCTTCCTCGACATTTTGCAGCTCTTGGCCCTTTACGCTGTTGCATGTCGCCAGATCAACTGCAAGTTCGCCTGTCTTGATCTTGATAAACAGATACCTATTGTCCTTGAAGATTAGCGTAAGCTCGTCCTTGGTTTTTTCAAAATCAAGCAGCTCCTGACCCTTTATGCCATCAAACTTTGCCATTCTATTATAATGAAAAAACCAGATCTATTTAGATTTAGCATTTATGAAGGATATGGGAAACAAAGAGACCCTACGCCGTATATGGGTAGGTAAAATGAATTTGTTTCCCATTCTGATGACTTGTCGTCGTTTATCTAAAAAAAATCTTATATGCATATTACGCATAAATCAATGTCAGCAAAATAATGCATAGAACATACAAGTTTCGATTGTATCCAACAAAGCAGCAACAGATGCTGCTTGATAACACAATTGAAACATGCAGACACCTCTACAACGATTCACTTGGCGAAAGACGTGTAGATTGGGACGTAGGGTTCTATGAATAGAAGCAGCTGCTAACATTGAGAAAGCAGGAGGACAACAAATATCTAAAACAGGTACACAGCCAGGTGCTGCAAGACGTTATTCTAAGACTCGACAAGGCATATCAGGCATTCTTCAAGAAACTTGCCAGATATCCAAGATTCAAAAGAAAAGGCAAGTACAATTCATTTACCTATCCACAACATAACAATGGCTGGAAAATCATCAGGGACAACAAGCAGCTTGTGTTATCGTGCATAGGTGCCATTAAAATCAAGATGCACAGGATACCTGTTGGTACATTGAAAAGGTGTACCATCATTCGTGATGTTGATCAGTGGTATGCTTGCATAACTGCTGCTGATGATGACGATAGTAATGCAATCACCATCAGCACTGCCAAATATGATGTGAGTAGAAGATCTGTCGGAATAGATGTCGGCTTGTTGAACTGGCTTACACTAAGCGATGGCAAAGTAATACCAAATAATAAACTAGACTTTGAAGCTCAAGCAAAGAAGATCAAACAGCTGCAGAGAAACCTTGCAAGAAAGCAAAAGTGTTCAAGGAACAGGGAAAAAGCAAGGATTGCTTTAGCCAAAGCATGGCGACAGATCAGAAGATGCAGGGATGATTTTGTGCACAAGACATCAAAAATGCTTGCAGATGAAGGCTATACTCTGGTAGTATTTGAAAAGTTGAATATCAAAAACATGGTCAAGAACCACCATCTGGCACAAGCAATAATGGATGCCACCTGGGGAAAGCTGCGCGAATACACTGCCTACAAGGTAGAAGAAGGACGCGGCGGCGGGCGAGTAATTGTTGTCAACCCAAGTGGTACATCGCAGAAATGCTCGGAGTGCGGAGTGGTTAAAGCAAAAGAAAAGCTTGACCTATCCGAACGTATATTTGAATGCCACAGCTGCGGACTGGTCATTGACCGTGATCTTAACGCAGCAAAGAACATCGAAAAACTGGGTTTGGAACAAGCCCTTGCAGAGACAGAACCTCTACTTGTCCGACAACAACGACAACAGAAACGGATAAGCAAGTTTCAGTCGAGGAAGCAAGAAGCCCACGTCTTAAGACGTGGGTAGTTCACCTTGGTAAGAAACGGAAAAGTCGGTAACTCGTATAAGTGATAGCTGCACGAATTCTGCATGGGAGTTGAAAGTATCAAGTGGCGTTGCCCAAAATGCAACGTTGATGTCGGCGGCAGTATGGGCGAGCTGAAGAATCACATGAAGAAGGTGCACGCCATAAGGT
>JBFLWZ010000127.1:0-6067 GCA_040757615.1 Thermoproteota archaeon
GTCAGGGATATGCCGATTAATCGATGCTCTGTCACCTTCGATCCAAGCGAGCGATATACTCTGCTCATGTAGATTATGAATGGCATATAGCCTGCTAGCCAGAGACCGTCAGCCGCTGAAGGGTAAGGGTTCTCTATTCCGAGGCCTGTCTCGTAATACGTCCATACTGATTCCGCCGCCAGCCATAGGAATAGGGCCGCTATCATAAAGATGTGGAGGCGCTTTTGCATCGGATTGGAAGATCTGAACAGAACCAACATACCTGCTCCAGCTGCCATGACTGCAGTTGCAATGATTGTGGCATTAGTTATTGCATTTTCTTCTGAAGCAGAGGGCAGGAATATCAATGATACTGAGATCATTACAAGTGCTGAAAGGCCGGCAAGATGATAATCTGACCTGATGCCATACTCGGTCGTGTTAACTATTTCCCGCCGCCTCCTTTTCTGGTGCTATCATACGAGCAAGAGTAAGTGCAAAAGCTATAAAGCCACAGGGTCTGCACTGCAATACACTGTACATATACTGCATGATTTACCTTACATCCAGCGACTCAGCTATTACCGGTGACAGTATCTCTGCCCTGTCCAGAGAGCTGAGAACAAATGATCTGATCATATACACACCGGGGTCTTCTGGCTGCCAGAGAGCCCATGTCTCTGTATGCTTGTAGGGGTTTATGGTCCTCTTTTGAAGCTGAATGTGGGTCGCTGTCCCGTGCTCATCAAATACTTCGGTAACTACGACAATTGAGAGTTGTTCATTGTAGTTGCTCTTGAATAGTGTCGAAAGCACCACCGGAACGCCGACTGTGAGATCGTGGATCTTTCTGTCGTTGATATCCTTTGTATGGAATTCTACCATCGATATTTTGAATCTCGGTGACGACATTGTCTCTGCCCCGGCATATTCAAAATATGCATAGTCAACGGCTCCATTATACCTGGCCGAGATTTCGAACATCTGTCCTTCTTGCATGTTCGCCGCATAGAACTTTAGAGAAAGCGCATAGGTGCCATTGTCCTGCAGATGCACGGTCTTTGCAGCATAGAGGCTGCCGTCCGGGGCTGCAACTCGCACGACGACAAATACAGAGTCCTCTGCAATTCCTTCGACCATGCCTCTTATCATGATGTCTTCGAGATCCGAATAAGAGTTCTTGTCTGTTGATATGCTAATTGATGATTCTTGTTCAGGCGACTGAGACTGTGGCCGAACGTTGGAACTGCCAAGTGTACCAGTTCCAAACTCCCATGTCAAAGTGCCATCGGGCACCCTCTGCCAAGTCTTGCCGTCGTTGGCCGTGTCAGAAAATACTCCAACTGAGTCGATCCTCTGGCCAAATTCATCCCTTAGGAATATGTATTCACTATTGTCATCAAGCCAGATGGCCCGCGGACCCTTGATTACTGCAAAGCCATTCCGATCAATGATTGTATTATTTTCTATTATGACGGTTATGCCATCGTCGCTGCTCAGCGTCCAGTTGGTCAGATCTATCTCTGCGTCCTTTGTATTATAGAGCTCTATCGCCTCTCTAGTGTCGTCAAAGATGTCGTTCCCGCGTGGGTTAAGCTCGATCTCGTTGATCAAGACATCACCTTCCCTTATCAGGGCAGAGGCTGGTCGCGCGTACAGAATGTATGTCGCAACAACTAGTGACGCAACTAGGATTATTGTCGCAGACTTTTTTCGCATTTACTTCGCCCTTATCCGTAGATACAGGAAGTATACCACCACACAAGTTATCATTGCCCCAAAGATCATGGGATTTGTAAGAAGAGAAGAAATGCTCGCTACTTTTGGTAGCACAAAGTAGACATTGCCGACATAGTTGCCGCTTGTCACTTGCTCCTTGTCAGCATATGACAGCGAGTCACCTTTTGTCCTTAATGTGATAATGCCTCCTTCGTTGATATTCCTCTCAATAACTCTATGGATGAACAGCTTTCTGTCATTTGGATCGTCATCGTCTGGATCGCTGATGATCTGGGCAGCAATGATGTCGCCTACCTTTATCTCTGATATGTGCTGCTTGTGGATGAAGATGAGATCTCCGGGCTTGAGTGTCGGGATCATACTATTGCCCTGCAGCAGAATGATCGGAGAGCTGACATCCACGAACATGATGAAGGCCAACAAAGCGGTCAGGAAAATGGTAATGCCTACAATCACATATCTTAGTACAAAGAGAGAAAGAGTAAGTTTGGCACCAAGCATTTGCAGCACTATCGCCTAGCCTTTACCGTCTTGGATCTTGTCCTAAACAAAAGGAACCCCGAGATTGCTGCAGCAGCTAGCATATCGCCTATGATGATGTACCTAAAGGTTTCGTCCATCGACCACTCTGCAGTCAGTGTGTACGGCTGATCGATCCCTGCAATTGCAGATGTTGTGCTGTCTATATGCGAAATATACACAGGATCATTAGCAGTCCATCCTTGAAAGGTCACGGACTTGCCTAAGCCGACGTTGATCGAAGGCCTGTCTATGCTTATCGTCACAATAGAGCCCTCGTCATACCATCCACTTCCCCTGACCATACCGTATTCTGACAACACCCTGACGTTGTATTGCTTGATCCATATTGGCTCCAGCATCTTGGATTCAGTGACGCGCATGTTTATCGTTGTGCTATCCCCAAGGTCTTTGAGTTCGCCGGACGCGTCCTTCCAGCCTGCAAATACGAGCCTTACCTTGTCTGGCTCGAGCTCCCAGATAGGAGTTGTGATAGATATGGTAGCGATCTCGTCTTCTTGATAGTATCCTTCCCCTTCGGGGTTTCCAAAGTCGCTGTTTACTGTCACTTTGTAATAATGATCCCAGCTGGCCTGGATTTCATAGTGGCCGTCGACAACTATAGTAGTGCGAGGAGACGTAGGGTCGTCAAGCTTGCCCGACACCTCATACATTGTTCCTATGTCTGCAGGATTGTTCAGGCCTCTTACATCCCATGAACGGAATTTGTACTGGGTTCCATTTACTTCAACAGACTCAGGCGCAAATATGGTAGCCGCAGCTCCACGCTCGTACCACCCAGAGCCATCCACATGACCTATTTCGCTGTTGACTGTTATCAAGAATTCTTCACGCCATATTGTCAGAACATTGGTAGGTCCGTTCACCTCTACGACGTTCTCATAGTCATTCGGTGTAAACCCCGTGCTCCATCCAGCGAAGGACCTTCTGTAATCTGGAACGGGCTGGAAAACACTATTCATTGGGTCAACAAACAGCTTCACACGCTCGCCTTCATTGTACCACCCAGATCCTGATACGGGCATATAGTTCGAGATCACGCTAAGTAAGTATTGCTTGTCAAACATGGCAATGAACTTCCTGTTGCCGTCGTCCAAGTCTTTTGTTACCTTGAATTCATTGACCGTGCTACTTTTCTGATCGTTCCACTGGTTGAATGTATACCTTGTGCCGGATCCTTCGTATATCACGCTCTGTGGCACTTCTAATTTGTGCATGGAGTCGACCTTCCATCCAAATGTGACAGGCAGCTGATCTGGCAGGTAGACTATGCCATCGATTATTATCGATGATATTCTTGGATACGAATCTATTGTAATGGATATAGTCTCGCCTTCAACAACTTGTGCTGCTGCGCTACTCATGATTATCGACAGCAAAAGAAACAGGGAACCAGTGCCTAAAAGTGGCATGGGGTGCACCATGTCAATCATCCTGTCTTTGTGATCCTTACTTCGAACACGTTTTCATTTGGCAAGCTGGTTCCCAGATCTGCGATTACGGTGGCGCCTTCTGTCCCAGTGGCCGGTGTTGCTTGTGTCAATGTTACAGTGTCTCCAATCTGGTTCCCGTCTTGAAGAATCTTGACCTCCCATGTGCCACTCGTAAGTGCTGAAGCTTCAGTCAGAACTACTCTGTAGACAAAGTTACCCCTTGTCACATCGTTTGTCCTGAATACTGGGTTGCCTGTGGTGATTTCCTGTGGAGTAGTTCCTGCCGCAGTACCTCGCATGGCATTTGTGGCCACGCTTATGCCCGAAGCAGTTATGTCAAAACTCTCATCTGATTCTACTACATCTCCCAGAATGGACCCTGTAGTCGAAGTGGTGGTGAATTCACTGAACCCTATCGCAAGGGCTGCAAGTGTTCCTGCCACTCCTATGATACCAATAAGTAGGATTGTAAGGCTCTTCCGTGTATTTGCTGTTGATGTTGTTGCCATCCTTCTTCAGAAGAAAGTAATGGCTGGCAGTATATCAGAAGGGAGAATACGGTGCAATGCTTTGCTTATTGTTTTATAATTTTTGAAATTTTACGTCAGCCTGGGTTTTGGCAAGGTCAATATCGAACGAGAGGGTGTTATCTGTCATGTTGAATTCCACTCTTGGCATGTCCAATTCCTCAAAGAGAAACCGGTAGCCCTCGCTTAGAATGAGAGAGTATTTCTTGCCGAGGTTGTGCTGAATGAGGTAGGAATGCATGTTTCCAGCTATGTTGCGATGGTACGAGTGACCCGCGGCCTTGGCCCAATTATCGAATACGTCAAGAGCCGATGACAAGTTGTACTTGCCTCTCAGTAGCAGGACTGTGTCCCTCAATTCCTCCTTGGCTATTTGATTTGTGATTTTAACCAGCTCTTCTTCAGAGATCTTGTCCATCATATTTACCAAAAGGTTCTTTTTTACTAGGGTAAAACCTGCATTGGTCGCCTGTGAATACCACTTGATATGCTGAGAAAGTATCTGGTTTACGAGAGTATTTATGGAAATTTGCTTTTGCTCAGCCTCTCTTCTTAATTCACCCAAGCATCCAGACTCGATCCTAAAAGTGACACTTTCGTTTTGCTGCGCCCCTTTTGTTCTAGGCATACCGGTTTTTTCCACTAGAACTTAATCTTAAGCATATTGGCGTAAAATAGCGCAATTAGCGCATAATACACCATCTGCATTGCGCTGAAGACACCATTTCTATAAGTTACCATTTCGGATTTCGAAGATATGCGAAACAATACTCTTCCTCCATCATCGTTATGGATCTATGGTCTGGTGGCAGCTATTGCAATAGGCTCGATTGCGGTGATGTTCAACTCTGGTGTTGTTAAGAAATATCCCACGTTGATCCATGCAGACGTAATAGGCAGTGTTTATACGGTAACAATTGATGATTATATGGACAATATTGACCCAGCGAGCTCTACCCGTCACATCAACTTGACTGCATTTTGGCAAGACAAAGAATACGTCTATGTGGCTTTAGAGATGGACAACGGAGTAAAACACGCAGAAGAAATTGGCAAGATCGTTCAGGATGCTGTCCATGGCCACAATTCCCAATCGGACAAAAATTATACTGGCTGGCATCTATTCATGCATTCAGTGCTTGATCCATACAATAAACACTTGCATCTATTGATATTAGACGACATGCAGGATGCTGACGTAGTCATTAGGTTTACCAACCTTGAAGATGATCACGGGCTTGATGCTTATGGACGAACCATGCAGACATTGGATAGCAAGAAGACCAACAGCTTGTCATTTGTACATATCAGTGTCTTTGAGGCAGACAAGCATTATGAAGAAGGTTTGATACAATCTATAGTTGAGCATGAGCTAGGTCATGCGCTTGGATTAAAGCACTCGTCATCGCTGGAAAGCATAATGTATCCAAGAGTCGTCATAAGAGACGATAGGCCTATAACTGCGATTGGGGAATGCGAATACCGGGCAATAAAGACTCTATATGTAGACTCGAAGATTGGTCAGATCCCGTGCGATTAGGAACAATCGCCTGAATGCAGTGCAACTCACTGTAAACTAACAGAATAATACTATTGTTCGGTCTTATATCGTCGTGTATATCGTTGGGTTTGACGCAAAGGGAGTCATGTGGAAACCAATAACCCTAGAGCCGAACAAGACTGTACTTGACGCGAGAAACACTTTGTTGAAATATGGAATAAGCAGGGTTGTTGTAACAAAGAACCGAAAGCCGCTTGGCATAGTGACTGAGAAGGACATTGCTAGGTTCCTGTACGAGCAGGTGCCACCAAGGCGGCTTGGCGAAATCATGATTGATGAGCTGATGT
>JBFLWZ010000128.1:0-6052 GCA_040757615.1 Thermoproteota archaeon
TTCTATCAAGTTTAACTTTACGCAGAGAATTGCTTATGACCATGTTTCAAAAGAACTTGAGGAGTGTCTTGTTCCTGACGGTATAGTTGAAAAAGTCGAATCGGTGCTATCAGTCAGAGGTCCGAGAATATATCGAATACGTGGAGTAGCTTGCTACTCTCTTACATTTCTAGGATTGCTAGTTGCGACCTGCTTGGATGAAATAAGCCTAGATGACAGAAAAAAGCTTCTTGCAAATCTTCTGATGACTGAAAACGGTAGTGACTTGATAGGTGATTACAAAGCAAGGAAACAGCTACTTTCTCATCTTAAGAAGTATCCGGAATTTACTCTGGATCTAGTTAAGAACGGAGTACTTCGATTTTTAGAGGGACAATCACACCATCCTCTGAACAATATTCCAAACTCCTAAAAACTATGTTGCCCTTTTAAATCTGATTGTGGATAAACGCTCCACTTTCACGGTGCAAGCTCTTTTTCAGCGAAAAGCATGCAGCAATCCTAGTCCTTGCCTTGTGCGTCACATTAAGGGCGATTCCAGAGCTGGTAGCGTATCCTCATCCAATAGGATATGATGTTGTCAACTACTACATTCCAGTGGTTGATAATTTTGACGAGCATTGGTCGACTGTGGCAAGCCAGTTCCCGTTGTACGTATTGTTTCTCCATTCTGTGCAGCTAGCAACTGAAATGTCCGCTCAGATGGTTGTTACAGCAGTGGCAATTGGAATGTTTGGGATCTTTGGAACGTCCCTTTACTATCTTGGAAGGTCGGTGTTGAAGCTCAGCTTAATCCAAAGCATCTTTCTTTCAACTTTTGTCATCTTCCAGATGGCAGTCCTCAGGACAGCTTGGGACCTACATAGAGACATCTTTGCTTTGACTGCCATGATGTTTGTATTTTCGCTGCTTGCTAGAAATAATAGATGGAAGGAAATTGTTGTAGTATTAGCACTTGCGGCGATTGCGGTTGCAGCTGATAGGATGATAGGAACGCTTCTGTGCATTTCACTGATAGCATATGCCGCCATTACTCGGCGAAAGGATACAATTGCAGTATCGATCTTTGCTACAGGGCTATTCTCTGTTCTTCTGATTACCAGCTATTCAACACCTAGTGCAAGTGTCAATAGTCTAGAAATGTTGATAGAAAAGACTCCTGTCTTTTACGACCCACAAAACCTGCTAGTCCTCTTTGCAGTCGCAAACGGCTTGCTAGTAGCACCGGCAGTCATCGGATTTTTGCGAACAAAGGACTACATGCTAAAAGTGCCATTGTTAGCATCAATTATCGGCTCTTTTTCATGGCTAGCATTTCCAGACATTGGTCAGCTCGTAGCCGACAGGTGGATAATCCTCGCAGGCATCTTTCTTGCAATCTTTGCTGGCTGTGGCATATTGCACATCATCAAGAACTTGAAACCTTATTTCTCAATTGCTATTGCCGCTTCTGTTCTGATTGGTTTTGCAGCAATTGGTGTGGCTTATGCAGTGATGCCATACGACAGCCCGTTTCCACTGTACGGAATGACCGGGCAAAACATAGAGAACTTTGGTCCTCTTACTATGCAGTTCAATTCAATGGACATACGGGACAATGACGAGCTTTTGTCATCCATTGAATGGATAAACAAAAACACAGAGGCTGATGCTGTCATTGTAGGTGAAAAGCACTGGCGCGGATTTATGGAGCTCTATCTTGAGGATGAGAGGACGTATCGCTTTTCTGACAATCCACCCGCACTTGCAGAAGCGGTTGAAAAGCAAGGAAAATCAGCATACCATATAACATTTGATAGCGGACAGCAGCCAATGTTTGCAGTAGAAGATGTTGCTATAAGATAGTGTGAAAGGCATTTTGCACAAGTGTTATACGATGTCCAAATGAAAAGAAACCGTGTCTTTTTACAGAAGAAGAAACTCTTGGATAAGGCGTCGCTGGTTGGACTTTAGACAGGGCCATACGATTTACCTTGTATTTGCTATGACATTCCTCAATTTCATTACGATACAGTATGCATTGCTGATAGACAGAGTCCCTATGCTAAACTCGGTTTTTCCCAATCTGTGGATCTTTGCAATAGTGTTTATTGCGGCATACATGCCTCTCGCAATAGTCATCGGGTACTGGCATAGAAAGACTCAGTGGAAGGTGGAGCAGGAGGCAATGTTTAGCGAAAACGTGGTGCAGGCCCGGTTGTGGTTGTTCATGATCCGTCTTGTGCAAGGCAAGGTTTCAGAAAAGGAGCAGACAGAAATGCAGGAAATGTTGGAAAAGATCATCAAAAAACTGCCCAAAGACGAGGTTCAGAAAAAGACCGACACCGAGGCGACCTAGACAATGGCTTCATAGATTCCAAGCACCCTGCCTGCAGCGACCTCTGGTCGGTGTTCCTGCGGCAGGCCTTGCAAATGTTTCAGCTCGTGGTTTAGCACGGTTAGACCGCATGCGAGCGACTCCAAGCCGGTCTTGCTCATTGCGCGTAAAAGTATGCCGTCAACGTATTTGATGTCAACATATGTCCTGTACTGCCTCAGAAAAGCAGGGACCTCTGCATATGGAATTGGATTGGCCTCTCGATCTATGACATCCAGCTGCAGGTCAATGTTGTTGCTTTTTAGATAGTCAAGCACCTTCTGCACGTCGCCTCTGGCGGCCTTGATAGTGAATGCCTTGTCGCTAGAGCTGTCGCAGGGTGTAAAATGTTCGGTGTCGATAGGGTTTGGTACATACACTATTTCATTGACAAACTCTCGAAGGTCTCTAGTCGAGCCCATGACGATGTCTGCTTTGCTTTCAGCCTCTGCTCGCAAAGGGTCACCATTTTTGTCTCTAACCTCGGAGCCATGGTAGTGAAGTACCAGCTTTTTGTCACGATATTTCTTTCGTAGATCCGGTATTACCTTGTAAATAGAGTGCACGTGCACCACATCATAGTTTGCCGCCTCTTTGACAGCATGCTTTATGAATGCCTTGCCATCCATTTCAAGCAATGGCTCTTGGTAAAATTGAGAAATCTTGAATGGGTCATACCCCGTCCGCTTTAAGATCTTTACCTTATGGCCTATCCTCCTATGATGCCTAGCAAGTATGCAGGCAACCCCTGCCTGATCCCATATGTGCAAGATGTTCATTTACGCTACTTCACTCAATGCTTTGATCGGGTTTGTAACGTACCGCTTGATGCGCTGATGTTGTATGCTGCTAAGGAATGAGCGCAGCTCTGGATCGTACGTCTGCACATCTTTGCTGAAGTAACCTCTGAGCATATAATAACCGCCTTTTGGGTTTCTTGTAGAAATAAGTCCAATCCTAGCAGCAGAATACAGCTTGCTGTAACCAAGGGCCTTGAGCGACTTACCATACGAAACATAGACGCTTGTCTTGTAGTTTCTACCGGTCTTGCGCAGCGTATTAGTTGTCAAATTCTTTAGCACCTTGACCTCGTAGCCCTGCTGTTGGGCCTTTAGTACAAGGTATGTTTCAAAACCATAATTTTCAGGATAGCGGAAACCTATTCTCTTCCAGAAATCTGCCCTTACAACCCTGCCAGAGCCGCGAGGGACTATGCTGCGTTCGCCTTCTATCGTGCCTGAGCACAATGCGAGCCTTTTGTTCGTTGCCATCGCGTCAAGCACTGCAGTGATATAGTGAGGAGGAAGGATGTGATCGGCTCCAAGTATCAGGACATAATCGTCTGGGTCTCCAAAGTTCTGCTCTTCAAGGCGCGCAATGCCCCGGTTTATCACCCCTGCAAGAACAGGCGTGCCGTGCACGTTAAAGCCCCTGTCAGGCATGTCGACAACTTCGGCGCCGGCGGCAGACGCGATCTCTGCAGTCCGGTCAGTCGAGCCATCGTTTACTACTATGACCTTGCTTGGCTTGCTGTACTGCTCGAAAAGCGCCTCCAACGTCTTGCCTATGAAGTTTTCCTCGTTCCTTGCAGGTACAACCACTGCTACCCGCGGATTCACGTATTAAAAGCCGGATGATTTTATTTACCGATTCCAGAGGATTCTGCTATAACGGTCAGGTGTATCTTTTTTCGAGACTCATGTATTTGTTCAGATCCACAAACTGGTTAAAGTCCTTGAACGTGACCATCATTTTGCGTGTCTGCTTTGTCTCGCCGGTCTTTTTCAGCTCTGTCAACACTTCCCGCATTGCATAAGTCGCGCTATAAAGTGCCGAGAGCGGAAAAACCGCGATCCTGTATCCTAGCTTCAATAATTCCTGTGTAGGCATTGTCGGTGTGATTCCACCCTCTATCATGTTTGCCACAAGCGGCGCAGCGATCTCGTCTGCCACTTTTTTCAGCTCTTCTATCGACCGGGGGGCTTCGACGAATATTACGTCTGCACCAGCTTTTTTGTAGGCTTTGCCGCGCTCGATTGCCTCCTCAAGCCCCAAGGGCGCACGGGCATCGGTCCTTGCTACTATGACAAAGTCCTTGCTCTTGCGCGCTTCGACTGCCGCCTTGAGCTTTGGCAGATAGTCGTCCTTTGGTATGACATCCTTGCCTACCATGTGGCCGCACCTCTTCGGCCACACTTGATCTTCTAGGAATATTCCGGCCGCGCCCAAGCTTTCAAGGTCCTGTACGAGGCGCCAGACGTTGAGCGGGTTGCCATAGCCTGTGTCGGCGTCAACCAACACCGGGACATTGACTGCGCGGATTATCCTCCTTGCATTGTCGACCGTTTCGCCTGAGTTCAGAAAGCCGAAATCCGGCATCCCAAGCAGGGCTGCGGATGACCCATAGCCTGTCTGAAACATTGCGTCAAAGCCCACCTGTTCTGCAATTCGGGCGCTAAGCGCATCAAACACTCCCGGAAGGACGATTATCTTGTTTTTATCTTCAATTCGCTCTCTGAGAGACAGTCTTGCGATTCTCTTGGCCATCAGTGAGGAGAGCAGGTCAGGATGTTATATTAGCTTTCCACAGGCCACTCGCCTGGTGTTATTAGCTCTACCAAGTTTCAGGCTGGGTCGCGAAAGTAAGGGGATCTGGCCTTGCCCCTTCAGCTGGCTTCCTTTTCTAATGCGATATTGTTTTTCGCCAAAAGCTCCTTCCCCCCGTTCGCAGTCTGCTTCTTCGATTTCCCTTGCAAAGTGTGTGCTTGATGGGGGGCGGCGCCATGCGCGGGGAGCTTGTCGTTTTCGGCGCGGGTCCTGCCAGAGTTGAATATCCAGAGCATGCTCTTGCCTGCTTTGAGAAAAAACAGTTTGCCACCTTCCTTCTGCACGACAGGCATGCCAAGAATGCCTGCATAGAAATTTTTCATACTGCCGAGATCAAAAGAATAGATACACGTCTCGACGACCTTGTTTATCTTCAGGATTGTTTTGAGGATTCTGGTTGGATAGGCTTTATATCATAATTGCCGTCCGGGTACTTGATCACAAAAAACTGGCATCTTCTGCATTCGTATTCCTTTACCGGCGGGTCATGCAGGACAGAGCCGTTCAGCCAGACCATGATTGCTCCACACGACGGGCAGTTCATCATGTAGGTAAGTTGCTAAAGACTGTTAATATGTCTTTAGCGCCCGATCTGCCTCTTTGGCCGGTATTCTCGCATTTCCGTCCCGCAATAGGTGCATCGGTACACTTCAACCGAGACACCATACGCCCTGTCTGTGCGCGGGTAAAAGACGAGCTCGCGGCCGCAATAGGTGCACTTCATCCGCATAACCTCTCTCCTATCTCAGCTATAAAAATTCGACCTTGCTATGTCACATCTGCAGTTCTTCTCGCTTCGTCTATTCCTTCCCGGATAAGCCGGAACGCCTGCTGAGCCATATCATTTGGGATGTTCTCTATCACGAGGTCGCTTCCATCCATCTTTAGGTTGAGCATTATGGTAGAGCGGAGCGGCCCCTTGTCCAAGACGATGTTTGTGATGTCAGAATAGCTGTAATCTACATAGCTCTTTTTTATCCTCATCATTGACGGCCTGCGCAGGATGACTCGCTTGTTGGTTATCGTCGCCGACTCGATGTTTATTGCCGGCCTGTACTTTTTCTGCTTGATGCTAAAGAGCACCTTTTC
>JBFLWZ010000129.1:0-6026 GCA_040757615.1 Thermoproteota archaeon
TGCTAGAGAACATTTTTGCCAGATCAAGGCCGCGTGGCTGCTTTTCCTTGTTGACAAACTGCTTTAGCTTGCGCACGACTTCAAGCATCGCCCAGTATCTGTTGGCGCCCGACTTGATTTCGTCGGCCTTTTCTTCAAAGTATTCAAGGACGCCCTTGATGTCGACAAAGGATGTCAGCGGGGTCAGTTTCTTTGTTTCCACGTCTTCAAAGACATATGTTCCTGCACCACATGCAAAATGTATCGACAGCTCATACTTTGGCTTCTTGCTGAATGCCTCAATGATGTTTGTCATGGGCATACATGATGGGACGGGGAACCATGCGTCCTTTGAAATTTCGCCATTGGTCTGCTCTTCAATCCTCTCGATGCAGTCAGGAATTGTGATTCTGTATTTCTCGCGCTCTTTCTTGCCCATCCTGCCAGTCAGCGACACTGGCTGGAAGTTGACAGCATGGACCACGTCGAGGTTCTTCTGGGCGAACCTGATGATGCCACCCAGCTCATGGTCGTTTATGGACTTGATTACTGTCGGGACAAAGACCACGGTCATTCCGCACTTTCTGGCGGATTCCAGCGTATAGGGGATCTCCCAGTGGTTCTTTGGGTTCGTCCTTGGAGTAACACCGTCGAACGACAGGTAGAGGTTGCTAACGCCTGCCATTCTTACCTGGCGCATCGTGTCGGGGGACATGGCCAGCTTGATGCCGTTGGTGTTGAGCTGGACGTGGTCGACGCCCTCCTCCTTCATGATCTTGATGATTTCGGTGATGTCGTCGCGGAGCATTGGCTCGCCGCCGGTGATCTGGATAGAGTTGCCTGCGATCGGCTTTTCTGCCTTGAGCGTCTTCATCATGGCCCTTACCTGCTCCATGTTTGGTTCATAGAGGTAGGCACCTTCAAGGCCCTTCTTGACATAGAAGAAGCAGTACCAGCACGTCAGGTCGCACCTGTTCGTGATGATCATGTTGGAAAGCCCGGAGTGTGAAAGGTGGTTGGTGCAGAGTCCGCAGTTGTTTGGACACGAGCACTTGTCAATCATTACGTTTGGAGCATGTGCTCCCTTGCCGTCCATCCAGTATGTGCTGAACTTCTTGTACATTTCATACGAGCCAAAGTAGAGCTCTTCGCACTCGCCGTGCGTCGGACACGTCTTGGTCATAAAGACCTTACCGTCCCTTTCAAAGACTTCAGCATCTAGAATCATATTGCAGTCTGGACAGATGCTTTGAGTAAATCTTATCGTCCGCCTAGCAGCTACGCTTTTGCTAGACACGTTCGAAATTTGGATTAGGTCCATTGTACTACCTTATTGGACACAGTCTACATTTTGTATTTAAAGCTAACCTACTAATTCCTACGGTGAATAGGTTAAATTCTACGCACAAATCTCGAGAAATTCTCTAGATTTTAGCCGGCCGACACGAATGCACCTGCAGAGCATCTTAATATAGCTCGCTCTATCAGTTGCAGAAGAATTGAGCATTAGCGACAGGTCAAGGAAGGCCATGGAGAACCTTGGCTTGACAAGCTACGAAATACGCGTCTACCTCTCTTTACTTGATGCAGGTTCCATGACGGCAGCAGACATCTCGAAAAAGTCTGGTGTGCCGTACTCAAAGATCTACGAGGTCCTCAACACTCTTGAGGAAAAGGGCTGGCTCGAGTCGGATAGCTCCCGGCCTCAAAATTTCTTCCCAAAGTCGCCCACAAGCGCGCTTGAAACAATGAGGCTTCGCCACGAGAACAAATTTCGTGAGAGCCAGAGCGTGATTGCCAACGAGCTGATGCCGATGTACACAAAAAGCGGCATGAAAGAGAGGCCCGAGATATGGGTTGCGCGCGGAATCCCAAACATCCTTACCAAAGTCAATGACGTCATCCAGAACTCGCAGCAGGAACTGCTGGTAGCGCTGCCCCACGTGGCGGAAAACCTTGCACGGCCTGTCCAGCCGATATTGAGGACTCTGCACGACAAAGGAGTCAGGATAAACATCCTCGCCTCTGCAAAGATCAATTCAGACGTGATCAAGACGCTGAGCAGGGTGTCAGAAGTAAGGCAAAGAGAAGGCCTGTTTGGAGGAGGCGTGATTGGCGATGGAAGGCATGTAGTCATCTTGCTTGGAGAAGGCAGCGGCGGCATGGAGCCCATAGCCATATGGGCAGACCATGCGGGCCTTGCCAGCTTTGCAAAGGGGTACTTCCAGTACCTGTGGGATGATTCTTTGCAGGGCAAGAAAAAGTCGCGCTAAAAAACGGCGTTATACGCGCAGAGATAAGGTTAATAGCGTTTAGCAAGAACTTATGGTGCCGTGGAGTCTGCCGTTGCAAAGAAAAGGCCGTCTGGCGACGAAGAGCTTTTCGTAGGCACGGCCGAATCAGAGCATGTTGAAATGTACCTGAAGGCGATATGGTACATCAGGGAAAGAGGAGAGGAAGTCAAGGTTAGCTCGATTGCAAAGCTTCTTGACGTCACCCAACCATCAGTAGTGCAAATGCTTCGCAAGCTAAACGATTCGCAGCTCGTCCGTTACAGCAAGGGCAGCGTGGAGTTGACAGCGGAAGGCGAGCATATTGGCAAGCAGATGATGCGCAACACAAGACTGCTTGAAGTCCTGATGAAGGACGCGCTCAAGATAGAAATCGATGAAGAAATGGTCTGTGGCATAGAGCACCACATGAAGGACATTTTCACCGACGCACTGTGCACGCTCTTGAAGCATCCAAGAAAGTGCCCGCATGGACACACAATTCCACAGGGTAAGTGTTGTTCGTAGATTTTTATGTCAATGCGCCCCCCATTTTTAGCGTGGACAAACGATGACTAGACTAGCCCTACTGACCCAGTGAGGAGGATCTTGAGTAAGGAGTTTGTCCACACTCTCACAAACTTGATAAATGGCTAGTGACCCTTCATACCTACCTTGGTTCAGATAGAGACTACGGCTTCGCTTGAGAGCTTTAGAAAGTTTATCATTGTAAGCACCTGCAGATCCTTCATACCGGAAAGCTACCTGCGCGACTATGAAGTGTTTCCCGAGCGCGAAGAAGGGCCGGGCGCGATATACATCGAAGCGGCAGACAAGGTAACGCTGAAAAAGATCAGGGAAATGACGTTTGTAAACGCAAAGGAGATCCTCGGCATAATCTACTCTTCAAAGAGTGGCAACACGCAGCTAAAGTGGAGGCAGACGCGCAGGCGGATCGGCAAAGTGCAAGGCTTTGCGTCTCCCAACGCGCTTGTCAACTTGGTCGAGTCGGGCGTGTTGACTCAGGAGTGGGTTGATGACTACCTAAAGTCGGTCCAGAACCAGGACCGCAATGAAGACTCGTCTGCGGTTGCTGCAAGCGAAAAGACAGTATGATAGTAGAGTGCCGCGTATCCAAGACTTGGATTAATCAAGCCCAACAACAATGTCTGCAGCCTGACGGATGTTTGTGTTAACTGTAACTCCCCCACTTACTTATGCTTGGCTCCGGTTAGGTGTTTCTTTAACATCTCCAGCTATAAGGTCTGCAACTTTCCGAATCTCTCGTATTTGTCTCCGCAACTTCGCAGTCTTTGCCGAGGCAAATATTACCCCCGTTATTATCAGCAGCATTGCATTTGCGGCGGCGAGAATGAACACATAGTTGCTTAGGGATTCCTGAAGAATAGTCTGCTGCACTTCTGGGGAAAGATCCATCTTCATAATCAGCGACTGCAAAAGAGCATCCTGCATGGTTTGAGGGATTGTAAGTCCAAAACCTATGCTGATTGCAAGCAAAGTCGATCCCAAAGCGACAAGTATTCCCGCAATCAGCTGGACTATTGCTAGGTCGAGCATGAATAGCCTTTCATCAGATCAGCCATGCCGTTCTCACTGCTGACGTTTGATGTCATGTTTAATGAGGTATGTGTAATCTCACACCATATTACTGTCCAACACATAGGTTGCCCAAACCTGAGCTACGACGTATGTGGTAGTCTTTCGTCAATTCTACAACCTTAAAATGAAGCACCAGTAAGATATTCCAAAGTAGCGAAAATGCAGCTTTTGAGGACTATCAAGTCTTGCGTAGGTGATGCTTTCTGATAGTAAAGCCGAGCGGCACTTCAGCTAATGCATTTTTTGTAATCCCAGAAGATGCTGATGACTTGTTTACCCTCCGTAGAGTAGTGGAAAAGGATGATAGCATAATTGCAGACACGACCCGCGTGATAAAACAGGTAAAAGAGTACGGCAGGCCTGACAAGGGCGAGCGGGTCAAGGTGCGCGTCGCAATCAGGGTGGAACAGAGTGAGCTTGATGCCGCTGTCGACAGGCTCCGCATATCCGGCGTTATTACAGAGACGAATAACGAGATGGTGACAAAAGGCACACACCATTCCCTGTCGGTGCAGCCTGGCGACTCGATTACAATAGACAAAGGGAGAAAATGGCAGGAAACCGAGCTCAGGATGCTAAAGAGGTCAGGCGACAGCGGCAGCTTTATCCTTGTTGCCATAGACACTCGAGAAGCTGCAGTTGCAAAGGTATCCGGCACGCACGTCAAGGTCATACCCAACATCTACTCTGGCCAGAGCGGCAAGCGTTACCAGACAAAGAACAACCCCAACATCGAGACCTATTTCACAGACATTGCCAAGACTGTTTCATCGATCATTGGCGAAAACGACAAGATGATCATTTTTGGCCCCGGTGAGACCAGAAGGAGGTTTTACAACGCGCTTGTCGCGAGACAGGAAGTCCCAAAGGAGAGGGTGCAGGTGGTCGAAGGCGTTGACGTCGCCGGAGAGGACGGCATTTTCGTGTTCCTCCGCTCGCCGGCGATGAAGGAGGCTATGAGTGCAAGCAAGCTCGCGTCCGTGTCTTCGATGCTTGACAAGGTGATGTTGATGGTCAACAGGGGAGAGGGAAAATTCGCGATGGGAATGCAGGAAGTGTCGCAGGCGGGAGCATTGAAGGCGGCCGAGTCAGTCGTATTCTCTGATTCAATCTTCAAGACCGCCGACGAGGAGCAGGTAGTCAAACTGCTCAATTCGATTGAAAGCTATGGCGCAAAGACGTTTGCAGTGGACTCGTCTACAGATATTGGCCTACGGGTTTCATCGCTTGGCGGGATCGTGGCGCTTCTTCGCTATGCCGTCCGTTGACTCGACGAGCCACGACAGGTACGACTTTGATACGTCGCTCATTTTCAGCTCGACTATTTCCGGCACTTCATACGGGTGCAGCTGGGCAATTTCGGCTTTTAATTTCTCTGCAGATTTTGCAGTAGTCTTGAAAAGCGCGATAAATTCCGGCTGATCTTCCAGCTTGCCGCGCCACGAATAGATCGAGCGGATTTTGACGAAATTGACACATGCGCAGAGTTTGTTTGCAACAACCTTGCTGGCAACATCAGCAACAGACTCTTCACTTGGAAATGTCGATATGATGACGGTTCCCTTGTCGGCCATGTGTGAGGTAGTTGCATAACGTAATTAATTAATTCATTGTGGAAATGACTTTTTCCACGCTTGCTATGCACCAAAAGCGTTGTATAACTTGTTGCACAGGCATGAATGGTTCAAAAAACTATTGCTACTAAACATCTTGATGCAAACAGATCAAGCAGGACTAAATAATTTTCCGACTTTATTATTTGATATACGGTATATCTATCCCCCTACTACGTCAATGAAAAGAAGAGAAACATACACATCCATAAGCTTAGTGTCCTTATGCTCTGAATCGAAAACATATATTCATTCCAACCTAGGGTTGGTGAATCGTTTTCCGTTGGAAGCTCTTATTTCGGCCCTCCATATCCTGTAAGTGTGTCAGGATCCACAAAAATTGCCCACTACTATAAGGTCATAACAACTAATCCTAGTGCAGGGTCTTGGAGAAGTGTGGGTGCATTGGACATAGATAGCTATGTAAATGGTGCAATAACATATGACTGGGATTCTAACAACCCTTCAGCCAACTGGACAAACCATTCCAATAGATCACAGTGGGAACTGTGGGATGCAGAAATGGGTGTAGAGCTAGACGACG
>JBFLWZ010000130.1:0-6004 GCA_040757615.1 Thermoproteota archaeon
CTTTTCATCGGCCTTTTGATAGTTCTCCATAATGTCTACATAAATGTGAAAAGTGGCGTCGTTGACGGTCTTTACTCCGGCCCTCTTTGAGTCGACCCCTTTGGCAGCCACGGTCAAAAAGTCACACATTTCAGACTGGGACAAGAGCCGGCCTGTGACAGCGCTTGCGTCGGCTATTGCCTTTGCGGCCGTTATCCACTTGCCATAAGTATTGATAGTGTTGAGCGGGACGCTCTCAATGAATTCAACAGCCTTTTTGCGAGTGGCAGGATCCTCGATCTTGAGCATGTCGAGGCATGCTGTCAGTACGTTTCCAAGCGAAGCAGACTCGGTGCTTTCGGGTTCGGGGGCAGGAGAAGGATGCTTGTTACTGGCAGAACTGTGAGAAACCATTGTTATGGCTAATAGGCTAACCTCATGCCTTAAAGCTTTCGCAGGCGCCTTGCGATTTCGACACTAGTCGGATAACAAGCCTTTTTACTATATTCTTTTGACTAACAGTTGATGGACACTCTCGAAGCCATTTTTTCAATGCAAAAGGAACTCGCTTCCATGATGGACCTCTCGCGCTATCCTACTTCGGCGGAAGGCAGAGTATCTGCCCTGTCCACTGCCATAATCCACGAAGCGGTAGAGCTGCAGCGGCTCACCAGCTGGAAGTGGTGGAAAAAGCCTACGTCGTTTGACAGTGCAGCGGCAAAAGAAGAGCTCATCGACATCTGGCACTTTGTAGTTCAAGCATCAATAGAACTGGGCATGAGCCCCACCGACATACTTGAAGAGTACAGGAAGAAGAACAAGGTCAACCGCGACAGGCAGACTTCAGGCTATTGATATCGACGGTGCCCATCATGTCAACGATCTCAACCTGCTTGCGAAAGGCATCGATGTCCTTTGCAGGCGACTTGAGTATCGGATAGGGTCCTAGTGCCCCGATTATCCTGCCATCGTTGCCGATGCTATTTTGGGCAAGTGCTAGCAATGCCTGGCCTGCCATATGTCCCTTGACCTCCTTTCCACAGAGGATTATACGCTTCAAGTCAGAATGTTCCACGGAAAACTTGATCATTGCATCAATGCCTTTGTTCTCTGACAAGAGCCTGCCCGCTATTGCGACTTTATCTATTATTTCCGATTTTGAAATTTCCTGCAAGAGATCTATGCTCGATAGTGTGCATATGGCCAGCTCTTTTCCCTTTCCAAGATAGTACTCGTGCTTTATCGGCAGAACCACTTTGCATACCTTGCCAGCCGCATCATCGAACTTTTCCTTGAACGTCATTTCAGACCCCAGCTGACCTTGCGGTTTGGAATCACCTTGAGGAACGGCGCCTCACCCTCGTCCCACGGATCTCTTCTCACCCATTCAAAACGCTGCTGGAATATTTTGTAGAGCCGGGCAAATTCGCTTCCCCCTTCGATAACTCGCACTATGCCCTGCACGCATATGGCCTTGTTTCCTACAGAGCTGTAGACATCAACTGTAAGGGCTACCCTGTTGTTCTTCCTGATGTTTTCGTACTTTTTGGTTTCATAGTCGGTTGCGATGTAAAACGCGTCGTCCTCAAAGACGTATGATACGGGCACGACGTGAGGAATGTTGTCATGGCACGTCGCGATCCGGCAGGCCTCGTTTTGAGTAAGAAAGTCATGCTCTGCCTTACTGAATGTAACCTTGCCCAACATGAGGATGAACTGATTTCTGTTATTTATAGCAGTACCTGCAACTCATTAAATATCATGCTAGCATCGAAATTGCAATGGCATCCTGAACCAATGTTGCTCAGGTAAGGTGCCAGTCTGCAGCAAGAGATTTCTTAGCCAACAGGAAGCCGACGAGCATACAAATCGCGACCACGTCAAACAGACGAGCCCTGCAGGCGTCAGTTAATTCTGGTCGTTTTTCGTTTTTCTGTCGCTTTTCCACCTGCTGAACCGGACCATGAAAACGCCGGCTGCAATTATCAAGAGAGAGATGGCAAGGTAACCTGGCTGCACTAGTGCGGCAAGCTGAGCTGGCGCAGTCGAAGTATATGTGCACCTTTCATCGCCCGCGCATTCTTTGTTCACGGGAAAAGCCAGCAGGACTACTACAAAGGCTACAAAGAGCGCGACGCCAGCTGACGAGACTATGGCACCGGACTTGGCCATCGCTTCCAGAGACAAACGTGGACTGTTGGCGGCAGGTGCTTGATTAAAGTTCCGCAGGGTCGATTGTGACGTAGCGATATGAATCTTCCTTGCGCACTCGCTTGAACTGGCTGTCAAAGTACAGGAAGGGCTTGTCCTTGTACAGGTGGCTGTCCCACAGGTCGTGCACCTTGCCGAAATAGTCTTTTTTGGTCTTACCCTTCATCCGGAGAAACTCGTGCGCAAGCACGTGGGAGATTCGCGGGCAATTCTTGTCTGCGTAAAAAGCGTAGCGCTGGGTCTCGGATGAAACGTCGTCCGGCCTCTGCCACCATGCAATGCCAATGTTTTCAGCAGTATATCCCTCTGTGTTGCAGTCGGTCCAGAATGGCTTGAAGTATGCAAGGTAAAAGTGGTAGGTATAGTCGCCTCGCTCAGAGTGGTCTCTCACAAGATATGCAAGCGACATCCTGTCAAACAGCTTGCCCGGTATTACGGGGAGTATGTCGGCCTCCACCGGCAGCTTGATGTCAAAATACCGCTGGGCCCACCACTTGAAAAAGCGCGACATCGTCGAGACATAATACCAGTCTTCTTGCTGTCTCTGCTGCCACTCTTTGTTCTTGGCGACGTAAATGAAAAAGATCTTATCTGGTTTCACGCCGGCTCAGCCTTGGTGGTGCGCGTGGTGGCCGCCACAACTGCATGAATCTTCTTCGCCACCAACCCAGCCGGCCTTTTCCGGCTGCGGATGGGCCTTGCTCATATGCTTCATCAGCTTGTAATCAGAGTCAAATCCCTCACCGCAAATGGAGCAGTTTTGCAGTATGCGGAATTCCTTCATACCCTACGATTGAATTAAAAAGGCATTTATGCTTTATGACAGCGATGGCGGGTTATGATCCAGTCAAATACAAAATAAGCTCGATCCAGAACTGGAACGCGGTCGCTAGGGACTACCACGACGACTGGGCGGGCAAGGGCAGAGGCCCTTTCAAATCTACTGCCAAGCTGGTAGAAGCAGCAGACATCACGCCGTCGGACACGGTTCTTGACGTTGCTTGCGGGACTGGAGCAGTGTCGATGAGTGCTGTGCGCCTTCTTGGGCAGTCAGGCATGCTTGTAGGGATTGATTTTTCAAGAGGGGCACTAGAGATCGCCAGATCATCAGTTCCAACCGGTCACTTTTTCGAAATGGATGTTGAGCATATCGGCCTTGCTGCCAGATTTGACAGGATACTGTGTCAGTACGCCCTGATGTTCTTCCCGGATCCTGTGCGTGTCCTGCACCGGCTCCATGAGCTTTTGAAAAACAGAGGCAGGATTGCTGTGGCGGTCCATGGAACGCCAGAAGGCGTCCCGTATTTCAGCACAGTCATGGGGCCGGTACTGCGCCACATTCCCGATATAAGGCCCGAAGGGACGCCTACTGTCCACCGCTTTGGCAACCCTTCCGATCTGATGGTGGTGATTACCAGTGCAGGCTTTGTTGATGTTTCTATAAAGGAGTTCACTTTTGATTACGAGGCAGGAACTTTTGAAGAGTACTGGTCCGACTACATGTCAACTACTGCAAACTCGATACGCGCTACAATTGAAGGCAAGGGTCCCGACGTAGTTGCACAAATAAAGACTGAAGCGGAGCAGAAAGCAAAGCGCTTTGCCAAGGACGGCAAGATATGCTTCCCTTGGCAGGTGCTTGTCGCAACTGCAATACGTGCGCAAGACTGATGTAACCCCTTGTCAGAATACCAAGCATGCAACCGGGGCAGAAGAAAAAGACATTTCTATATGCCGGAGTAGGGTTTGTGGCCGTCGGCATAGTATCAATAATCATGATATACATGTTTGTGTATCAACCACTTGCTGAAAGCGAGACTGCAGGAGAGACGCAGGAATTCAACCTTGAAGAGATCCATCGCGTTCCGCTTGCGAGGCACGATCACGTCATGATGTCGATACTTGTGAATGGCCGACCGGCAGTAATTCCAGAGGGGGTTGGAATGCAGCCAAATCTGTGGCACGATCATTCCTTTGACAGGTATGGGCCTTCAGGGATATCGCCCATGCACACTCACGATACGTCCGGCATAATTCACATCGAGTCGACAACGCTAAGAGAATATACGGTAGGCGAGTTCCTGAGCGTCATGGGCTTCGATTCTGGGACAGTGACTAGGATGACAGTCAACGGAAATGAAGTCGACGGCTATCTAGACCACGAAATGAAGAACGGCGAAAGGATCCAGCTAGAGATGACGATAACTGGACAGTAGCCTGTTTTTTCTTTCTTGACTCTTGGTATATCCATAGCAGAGTAGTTAGAGTGTAGATCGGCACAAAATCGCCTATTACAGGCACAAACTCAATCATGTTGAGGAGTGTTGAGCGCCTGCTTCGGGTTATTGCAAACAGGATGCTAGTAATTACGGCATCAGGAATGTCTCCAATGACCGGGATCGCAAATAGTGGAGCAGCAACGTAGTCAAGAGCATCTGCGGCGACAGAAACCGCAAGCGCCGCGCCTGCACGGAACTTGAAACTAGAATCCACAGCAATACTTGCGCACCATGGTTTATAGAAGATTCTCAATGCTCTGTCTTGTCCTTCAGTTTATACGAAACATCGCGAACGTCAAGCTCTTTTTCTATTTCTTTTTGGCTCTTGCCTGCCTTGATCATTTCATCAAGTTCTTTTTCAACCTTCTCTTCCACTTTGTCCTGGTTTGCGGCCATGTCTGAATCTAGCCTGCATCGTATTTACCGAGTTTGCGAGGAAAAGTTCATTATTTACCTATACAATGGTTGAGTAGGTGCGCTTGCTTGCCATTTAGAAAAGTCGGTGCGGTCATATTGCTTGTTTCAGATATGGAGAAATCCATCAAATTCTACAGAGACACGCTTGGCCTTCCAGTAAAGACCAAGTCTAAGGACTGGACGGAATTTTTCAACAAGGACACGGTGCTTGCACTTCACCCGGCAAAGAAAAAGAGCAAGATAAAGGCGGGTTCCGGGATGCTTGTCGGCTTTGAGGTGAGCGACCTTGAGTCTACAGTAAAGATCCTGAAGGCGAAAAAGGTCAGGTTCTTCAAAAAGCCAAAGGAAGAGCCTTTTGGCAAGCACGCGATAATACAGGATCCAGACGGCCACCTCATCTCAATAGCCGAGATAAAGGAAAAGTCAGCAGGGGGCTTTGACCTGCTTGGCCTGATTGGAGCCGAGTAAACCTCTCTACTACTTTGTTGCAGTCACTAGATAGACCGAGCCTCCAAGGTCCTCAAAGCGAACCTTGTAGAATTTCTCAAGCAACTTTTTCATTTCTTTTTTTGTCATGAAATTGTAGCCCTGAAGTGCAAAGTCCAACTGCATCCCCATTATCAGGCGGTTATCGTTGCTCTGTATGTTTGAGTCGGGCAACAAGCCCTCTACTATGGCGATCGTCCCTCCAGGCTTTAATGCCCTCCAACAGTTGGACACCACTTTTTGCTTGTCAACAGCAGCATAAAGCGACTCTCCTAGGTAAATGATGTCAAATTCGCTTTCAAATGTCATCGACTCTCCAGCTTGTCTTATTATCCTGATCGGTGTGACGTTCCTGCGTGCAATCGCAACTGCCCTTTCTGATGGATCGATTCCAGTGAAACTGGATTTGGAATATGCTGTCTTCATCTTGGCAAGCAGGCTTCCCGTGCCGCAGCCGACGTCAAGAACCTCGCAGCCATCTGTCAGCAGCTGGTGAAGCCTCTTGTTGTGTCTGATTACTGTGAGAAAAGCATAGTGGTCCCAGTCGGTCGCTTGCTCTATCGCCTGAAAGGTCAATGACATTTCTCGTGTCTTTCCCGATTTGAAGAGATTGGACAAGTGTCCGTATTCCA
>JBFLWZ010000131.1:0-5964 GCA_040757615.1 Thermoproteota archaeon
TTTGAAACGGCTTAATAAATGAAGAATCGTAGCCGCTATGAGGTAATTGCAGCTATATTAAAGTCAGTGAACAAAGAAGAAACCCGCACCAAGATAATGTACAAGGCAATGCTGAGCAACGACCAGTGCAAGCTGTACCTTGACTCGCTTATCAAGAGCGGCCTTGTGCACGAAGTTAATAATGGCGATAAGACGCTTTATCGGATAACGCCAAAGGGCAGCAGGTTCCTGTCTTACTATGACCAGATGAAGGAGCTTTTGCCCGTCGGGATTGAAGAAAACCTTGCAGACGAGTACTATCATCTGAGCACATAGCTATACGACTGGCTCAAGCGTGATCTGGTGTCCGCCAGGCACCACTGCGTACAGGGTGGTAGCTGGGACAATAGACTGCAAGAAAAGCGTGTCGCTTATCATCAGGAGGCGCAGGTACATATCAGACACTTCCGAAAGGTATTCCAGCAAGTCATGCTGCGAATGGCTGATGACAGCTATGGAGAGGTCTGCGTTTGTTTTTATGTCAGCCATCATGTTTTCCAATACGCTTCTTATCTCCCTTTGGCCGTAGGATTTCTGCATGATGTCGGTCCCCATGACGTTCAGCAGCAGCTTGTTAGGGTATTTTTTCCGCAGTCTGCAAAGCGCGGCCACTGACGGGTCTCTGTTCTGTCTTTTCTCTGCCAAGATGATGTTGTCCGCCATGCCCACCGCCTTGCCGGTCCATAGTATCTTGAAGAGGTGCTTCTTTGATACAGGTATTGATGGAGCCACATAGTTCATCACAGATTGCGGAACCATCCAGTCAAAGGGTTGGAATATCACGGGGTTGCCGGCGGAGAGAAAGTTAGCAATCATCCTCTCGAGGAAGGCCATCGCGACTGCCGCGTTTACGTGCGAGTCCAGTTCCAGCAGGACGACGCCCTTTCTTGGAAAGCCGCCGCCAAGCGAGGCATCAAGCACAGGATACCCGCTCCTGATATGGTCTGCAGACGCGATGCCGTTGCTGACAACGATTTTCTTGTGTGGCTCTGGCTTGAACTTGATTGGCCGGTACGGCGCAAAGCTCCGGAACACGTTATTGTCAAGGGTATAGATGTACGAAGACCGCTCTATCCGCACGCCGCGCAACTTTAGCAGAAATATCTCGCGCACGCGCACGCTTTCCCGATAGCTCTGCTTCAGCTCGACAATCCCGTCGACGAGAAAATCAAGCGTAGTGTCGTCGGGGTGCTCACTAATGAATATCAGTTTGGCGCCGGCTCTCTCCCTCCAGGTCTGGAGGACTCTTTCGTTGTTCAGGCGCGCCTCCTTGTCCATGAAGGATGCGATTGCGTCCCAGCTGTCGATTATGATTATGGGTGACGCGATGTCCATCAGCTGGTTGGTGATACGCTCAAATAGCGACTCCGGCTCGTCGAGCCTTGCATCTTCAAAACTTGGAGTGGGGCCGTAATCTTGCCCCTCGCTAGGATTGTGAGGCTTTGGTAGCTCGACAAACCTGACCAGCCAAGGATAGTACTGGAAGAGCTGTTTTGGCGATATTCTAGTAGAGATGTAGAAAAAGTTGTTCTTACTCCCCAGAGTCTTCAGGATAGTGAGCGCAAGCGTGGTCTTGCCGGTGCCGGCAAAGCCCTTTATGAGAAGAGAATACGTGTCGCGCTCGATAAAGCGCATCAGCTCATCAGGCATGTGTATTGGGTTATCGTCTTCCCTGTCTGCATTAACTGTCGATTTTTCCACGCATTATTCACCACAAGACCACAAGATGCCTTTTGAACTTGTGGTTATCATGAAGCCGTTCCTTATTAAATATTGAGCTGGCATCGATCCACTAACAATATAACGCACCCGCCGGCAAAAAATCGCAGTTGGAGTTTGAGGACTCGTGGCTCGAAGTGAGGGCGTGCGCAGGCGGCGGCCAGACAGCAGAAGCCGATAGCAGCATGCTAAAAGTGCCGGCGATCTCTGAGGCGCTAGAGGCGGCGGCAAGTGTCAGCAGGCACCCAGGCATGTGGGACTACTCGCGCAGGCTTGTCTCGGCTGAAGTAAAGGCGATACAGAGTGTGCTAGAGTTGGTCAAGACATCCGAGGACGGCAGGTCTGTCTCACATTCTATCAACGTAGCCTACAAGGGTTTATGCTACACCCTTACGCTCTTTGAGATCAAAAGAAGCCAGTAACATATTTATTGTAATGGAGAAGTCTTGTGTCCTACGTATCGCTATGGTGATTAACGAGGAATTACTGGCAGCCAGGAAAAAGGTTGCGGAAAGGCGGCCCAAGTTCATCCGGCAGGAAAGCTGGAGGTACGACAGGCTGGCAGAAAACTGGAGAAAACCCAAGGGCAAAGACAACAAGATGAGGAAGCAAAAGTCGGGCATGCCGGCGCTTGTTAAGGTCGGCTACAGGGGTCCCAAAATTGCAAGAGGCCTCCACCCGTCAGGTTACACTGATAATGTCGTTCACAACATTGCCGAGCTGGCAAGGCTGGACCCGAAAAAGGACGCGGCCAGGCTGGGCCGCACTGTCGGCCAGAGGAAGAGGATAGAGATCATCGCCAAGGCTACCGAGCTTGGCATAAAGGTGCTCAACGCAGGCAAGCTGGCGCCAAAGGAAAAGGAGTCTGAGAAGTAGTGGTAGTCAATATTGCTAAAAAGCGCGAGCTTGTAGCAAGGATTCTGGGCGTAGGGGCGAATAGGATTCGCTTCGAGCCGGACAGACTGGAAGACGTGGCGGACTCGATCACGAGGGACAACATCCGCTCGCTTGTCAACAGCGGCGCAATATGGACGGTCCAACCAAAGGGCACTTCAAGGGGCAGGGCGATGGAAAAGCGCTCTGTCTGGAAGGTTCATGGCAAGGGACCCGGATCAAAGAAGGGCAAAAAGACCGCGAGGGTCGGCAAGAAGGAAGTCTATGTGATCAAGGTGAGATCAATGCGCTACCACCTTAAGGTCCTCAAGGAGCGCAAGGATATTACAAATGAGATCTATTGGCAGCTGTACAAGAAGGTCAACGGCGGCCAGGTCAGATCGCTTGCGCACCTCCGCGAGCTGGTAAAGGAAGCCAAGTCACGCTAGGCGTGTGTGCGTTTTCAGGGGAGCATGAGGAAACGCGGTTAATTATTTTATACTAGATATTGGCGAGTGTTTACTAGGCGCCCACTTCATGTTTGATTTTGCATAAAAGGGCGCGCCCAGAGGGACTCGAATCCACAATTTCCACTAGCGCAGTTTTTCAAGCTCAACCCTGCAGCTTGCAAAGTCAGGTATCCCGTCGCCTGAAAAACGCAAGCCTTCTTTTTTCAGCAGTTCCTTTTTCCTTACCTTCCCAAATGCATAGCCGCCGATGCTGCCATCAGACATGACGACCCGGTGGCACGGCACGATGATCGGGTTTGGGTTCTTGTTCAGTATCCTGCCAATTGCGCGCGACGCGCCAGGATGCCCTAGAGCCTTTGCGATGTCGCCATAAGTCGTGACCTTTCCTTCTGGAATCCTGACAAGGATATCATAAACGTCGCTTGCCTTTAGCTGATGAAGCATGCAGATCAAATAAGAAAAGATGTATTTCAAAATTATGCTACAGTTTCAATATGTCAAGCCCGGTCTTTTCTACGAGCGACAGTATCCTGTCTTTCTGGCTCCCAAGGCCTTTGCTGTCCAATACAATGTGCGTTACTTTTTCCGCACTCTTTTCTATCATCTGGTTCAGCAGCTGCTCGTCAATTGCCTCCAGGTTGTGCTTTGATGCAACGGCCGCAAGGCCAAATTCGGATCCAAGCAGCAGTTTGTTGAACTTGGTCGGATAGTGGGTGCCTCCAAGCGCGACACCCACCTTTTTGCAGCGCTCGATACCGTTGTCAAGCAGATGGAGCAGTGTGTCGCACATCACTCCTGCTGCGCTGCTGTCAGCCCACTGTTTTTCCGACGAGCCAAGCTCTACAAACAACATAGGCTTTTTGAGCGACGTAGGCCCGTGGTGCGTAGCCTCTATGATGATGTCGTATGCAGGTACCTTGCTCCTTGCAGCGGTTATGGCTTTCAGGTAGGCTTTTTGAAGGCTCGGGTATGCGATCGCCATTTCCCGCGGGTTGCCGCCGTACGGATTGCCTGCAAAGTTGCCGGTGCAGTGGCAGGTGAGCGTGGGTATCTGGCTGTCGGACTTGTGCTTTGACAGGAAAATGAACGAGTCAATGTCCGGGTAAAGGTTGTCAAGGCTTTCCAGAGTCAGCAGGCTGCCGTCTGTTACGTGCAATCGGACGTTTTTGTGTCGGGGCGATATGCCTTCGCCTGTGAACCCTTCTTTATTCCTGAGATAATCGATCATTGTCGCCCCGGCCAGATCTTGGCTTGAGGCTACTAAAACATGGTTGTTCAATCCAAGGTGCCTGCGAACAATTGTAATTTTAGCATTATTCTGCCTAAGTAAATTTATAAATTGCATCAGACCCCGCATACCTAATCAAAATGAGCGATAGGGTAGACGATGCTGAAGACGCGAGCATCGAGGATATCAAATTAGATGACGATAATCAAGATATAGAGGCAGGGGCCGAGACGCAACAATCCTCCGAACAGGTTGTTGAAGCACCACAGCCCGAACAGGAAGAAGAGCAGGCTCCCGTAGTCGGAGCAGCCGCTCCTCAACCAACCACGCAGTCGTCGACAACGACGCCGGCAAGCGATTCCAAGTTCTTTGCCATACGTACTACAGGCGGTCAGGAACGGGTCGTCGCAGGCCAGATCCAAGTGAGGGTAAACGCCAAAAAGATAGGCATCCGCTCAGTCATGGTTCTTGACAGTTTCAAGGGATATATCATTGTCGAGGCACCAGATTCCAACGTCGCATACGAAGCGCTGGCAGGCATCAGGCACGTCCGCGGACAGATCAGGGGCGACCTTCCGTTCAAGGACATTGAAGGGTACCTGGTCAAGAAGCCAGTCGTGTCAGAGCTCAACATCGAGGATACGGTGGAGGTCATTGCTGGCCCGTTCAAGTCCATGAAGGCCAAGATAACCCGCGTCGACTATGAAAAGCAGGAGGCCACGGTCGTCCTGCTTGACTCCCCCTACCAGATACCGGTAACAGTTGACGCAAACTACCTCAAGAAAATAGCCCACTAGGCAATTCCTGCACACATCTGAACGATTAAATAAAGAAGAGGAACCAGATTCCACTGCAGTCTCTATAGCCGGTGTTATAGTTGATAGTTGATCTGAACGTCAGGGGCAAGCGTGCCATCGTCATAGGCGGCGGGACAGAGGGCGTCAGAAAAGTCCGTGGGCTGCTCGGGCAGGACTGCAAGATAACGGTCATCAGCAACAGGGTGAACCGCTTTTTGGCGGAGCAGGCAAGGCTTGGCAAGATTGAGCTAGTCAAGTCGCGACTAAAGGACGCCAAGATTCTTGACAGCTACAGGGACGTTTTTCTCGTGCTTGCGGCCACCGACGACCGAGAGCTCAACCGCAAAATTGTGGAAAAGGGCAGGTCGATGGGCGCATTTGTCTATGCCGCAGACGACCCAGAGGTGAGCGATTTTTCGTACGCCTCTGTAATCAACATAGAGGGCGTGATGCAGGTCGCGATTTCTACTTCAGGAAAGAGCCCGATAATGGCGCGCAAGGTGCGCATCAGGGCCGAGCGGGTACTGCGCAGGATAATCAAAAAGACTGACATCGAGAACGCAAAGCTCCAGGAATTTGCAAGGCAGGCGGCGCGCCCAAAGATCAAGACGGTAGGCGAGCGCAAGGAATTCTTATATTCTCTGATAAAAGACAAGCGAATCCAGAACCTTATTAAGGAAGACAGGATTGAAGATGCTAAAAGCGCGACGCTTGAGCTGTTGCAAAAATGGGGGAAGAAAACAAAATGACGGCAGCGATAAAGACGACGGCAGCGGCCGCGCCAGTTCACATCGTCAATGCCCGCATGACCTACCGCAACGCGCCCATCCATCTGCTT
>JBFLWZ010000132.1:0-5833 GCA_040757615.1 Thermoproteota archaeon
GTTTCCAAACGACTCCAAGTCAGACGTGATCTCTAGGCCCTTCTTTGTTATCGTGTATCGGCCGTCCTTGTCTTCTGTGACGAGCCCTTCTTCGAGCAGCCTACCAAGCAGCGGGTAGATCAGTCCCGGAGACGGTTTCCACCTGCCGCCGCTCTGCTCGGTGGCCTTATCGATTATTTCCTTGCCCGTCAAGGAGTGCTCCTTGAGTAGGGAGAGTATGTACTGCCTGGAAAAGCCCCTTGGTATGGCGCTTCCCACTCTTGATAACCATTCAGATATCATATATCGCTAGTAATATCGCTAGCGAAATATTAAGTTTATGCAAACTGCTTCCTTCTGCGCTATAAAGTTCCATTTGATACTGATCGGGTTCTTGGACATTTTTGCAACGGCTGCAGGTTTCAATCCTGTGTGAATGATTTTCTTTATAGCGCCATGATTTTAATGGAAGTATAATACTATTCGATAAAAGGAAAATGGTTTTTGAAAATATTCCGACCGGTTATGAGCTCCGGTTTCTTGTTGACATCGGGATCGCACTTGCAGCCGGTTTTGCCATCGGCGCTGAAAGAGAGTCGAGGAATAAGCCCGCTGGCATCAGCACGCACTGCCTCGTGATAGGCGGGGCTGCGATCTTTACGTTCCTGTCATCGCTGGTCGATCCAAATTCATCGTCAAGAATCGCCGCGCAGATAGTGACTGGTGTAGGCTTTCTTGGCGCAGGAATCATCCTAAAGAGCGAATCAGAAAAGAGAGTCACAAACCTGACTACGGCCGCCGCCATCTGGTATGCAGCGGCGCTTGGGATGGCCATTGGCTACGAGTTCTATTTCCTGGTGGCCGTGGGCACCGTCTTCGCAGTCGGGGTCCCAAGGATACCCCACATATCCAAGTTGATAAAGAAAGGCGAAGAAGAATAGGGGTTGACGCATATGGCTGCCAGTTCTACAGAAAAGACCATCCAATATCTTTTATAATGGGCAGAGCTAACTACCAGCGTGCCAGAACCGCAAGTGCCAGACCTGAAGCAGATGCACTGGGACATTGCAAAACTTTTGGAGATGGGCGTAGATGCCAATTTTCTGCTTGAGAGCAACATCACGCCAGAGCAGGCAAGAGACCTGGTCAAGGGTCTCTTGTACCTGAAGGAAAGGTTCAACAAGGACAAGGAATAATTCCGACTCGTTGTTTTCTCAATCAGGATCATGACGATCGTTCAAGCACTGATCTATAGACAGCCGCTATGAGCCTGTTATGATTTGCCGCCGATGCATTGCCAGACCTCAGAGCCTCATCCGCAAGGCTTTCAAACCTTGCTATCTTTTTGGAAATATTTTCATGGGTCGCGCCTTTTCCCGATCTCTCCTGATGTAACTAGATCGGTTGTAGAATGCATCGATATAATATTACAGTATGCATGTTCTAGAACAGTCCTTTGTCATAAACAGATTTTTGCGCAGACAATCGCCGTGCATATCCGACATTAAGCATTTTATAAAACGCCTTTCAATCTAGTAAAGTGGCGACAGAGCAGCTATTTGTCAGTATTGTCATAATACTCGTCGCTGCAAGGGTGCTTGGCGAGGTCTTTCAGCGGTTCAAACAGCCTCCGCTTGTCGGCGAGCTATTGGCCGGAGTCATTATCGGCCCATCGATACTTGGGCTCGTGCTGCCAAGCCCTGACCTCCAGGTACTCTCCAACCTAGCCGTGTTCTTTTTGATGTTCCTTGCCGGCCTCGAAATGGATCCGCGGGAGATACGACGCGCCGGCAAGGCTGCAATAATAATTTCCATAGTTGCGTTCTTTGTGCCGCTCCTTTCCGGCACCGGAGTATCGATGCTCTTTGGCCTTACGACCGTCCAGTCACTCTTTATGGGCCTGCTCCTTTCAATCACCGCGGTGCCGGTAAGCGCCATGGTATTGATGCAGTTTGGAATACTGAACAGCAGGCTGGGCAACACCGTCATTACAGCCGCGGTGGTAAACGACATCATGTCGCTCATCATGCTCTCGATAATCCTCCAGATCTCTGCGGCTGACGGAAGCGGCCAACTGGACCTTGGGGACCTGGCATCATCGGGAATCAAGATAGCGGCGTTCCTCGCAGGCATCTTCTTGTTCGACATCCTTTTCAGGAAGACTGCAAGCTGGCTTCCACACAGGGTCGAGCCGTTCTTCAAGAGATTGCAGACAAAGGAAGCAGCATTCGGAGTGCTGCTCATAACCACGATAGCGATATCACTCATTGCACAGGACATCGGACTTCATTTCATCATTGGCACGTTCTTTTCGGGGCTGGTCGTCTACAAGGAGATGATCGGCCGACAGAACTTTAACAGGGTGTACGGGATAATCTCTGCAATCACGTTTGGGTTTTTTGCTCCTATATTCTTTGCGCTCATTGGCATAGAATTCAATGTGCAGTCGCTGTTGAGCGCGATTCCGCTTTTCCTTGCGCTCTTGGGCGTCGCCATTCTGACCAAGATCGCGGCCGGCTATGTCGGCGCAAAGGCTGCCGGATTTGATCAAGAGATAAGCATGACAATAGGTTTTCTCATGAACGGCAGGGGGATGGTCGAGCTCGTCATCGCATCGATTGGCTTTACTGCAGGAATCATCGACGCAACGCTCTTTTCAATTGCTGTTGCTATCGGACTCGTCACGAGCATAATCGCGCCGATCACGTCGCGCACGCTTGTTAGCAATGCCAAGTCGAGGGGAAGCGAGGCCGTGCAGGTCACAGGCGAGCCTGCAAACGAGCCTCGCTCAGAACCGTTCTAGCATTCCTTTTGCCTGCACGGCTTGCTGCCACAGCGTATCAAACACATGGCGCTGCTGGATCACGAGCTCATTGACGTCACTGTGCACTAGGCTCACAAGCATGCTTCCGCGTTTTTCACCTGCCACGTATTCGCTGTCGCTCACTGCAAAGTTGCCCCTGATGCCATTTAGGTGGCGCAGCTCGGCAAATCCCATTATCTCTCTGCAGTGCCGCAGGTTGTCCTTTGTGATCTCGGTAATGTACAATATCTTGACGCCACGGCCTTTGGCGTCGATATATCCCTGCCTTACTTTGCCGACGGAAAACTCAGGAAGCGATGAGTCGACGCAGGCTCCCCAGAATGTCTTTGTATTGGACTGGAACTTTTTGATCGCCTGCATGATCTCGTCCGGATCAGTCAGCACCCTTGTCTGCTGCAAACCGTGTCTATTGCAAGGCATCATCTTATTATTTCTGCTGGCAGATGATGGGCTACTCAAGCCTTAAATAAATTGGAGCAGTTTTTATCGGCGGGGGTTTTGCTTGCAGGTGCGCATAATGGCTGTAGACGACGAACCAGACATCCTAAGGATAGTGGAAATGTCGCTTGCAAAGTGGGGCTATGCCGTTGATTCTTTTACCGATCCTGTGGAGGCGCTAGACCGCTTTTGCAGAAACCCACAGCTGTATTCGCTGATTCTGACTGACATCAAGATGCCGGGGATGAGCGGGTCGGAACTTGCCAAGCGTGCCAGGAAGGCAAGACCTGACATAAAGGTCGTGGTCATGACTGCGTTTGAGGTCGACAAGGATCTGGAGAAGGCGCTGCCGCCGATAGAGCAGAACGGCTTTTTGCAAAAGCCCTTCCACACTGCCGATGTGTGTGTCACAGTGAGAAGACACCTTACCCACGCGTAGGCGCTGCCGACAAAGGTATAATTAGTCAAGGAGAGACTTCTATAACTAACCACTTTTTGGACAAATCTGTAGTTTTCAATGAGGCCAGAAGAGCGGCTTGGGTCTCGATATGGACACTGATAGGGATTGGCGTAGCCGAGGTGCTGGTGTCCGTGTTCACGGGCAGCCTCACGCTCTTTGCCGACGGCCTCGACTCGATGGCAGATGCGTTGGTCTCGTTCATCGTGTGGTTTGGAATCAGGATGCTGCAAAAACCAAAGAGCAGTCTGTTCCACTTTGGCTATGCCAAGATAGAGAGCTTGGCAGCGTTCATTGCGGCGGTGGTGATACTGGTGCTTGCCACCTTTATCGTATATCACGCATACGATCGCATAGTCAACCCTGTACAGGTGCAGAACCCCGAGATCGTGATGCTAACTCTGGCGGCCGCAGGCAGTGTATCTCTGCACCGGGCATTCAAGGTCCGAAACGTCGCCAGAAAATACAACCTCGTTTCGCTCAACTTGGACGCCAAGAACTCGATCAAGGACGGCTCGGCATCCTTTGTAGGCCTTGCCAGCATAGTGGCCGGATACTTTGGTATCCCGTACATGGACGCCGTAGGCAGCATAATCATTGCGATATACATCTACTTCATGGCCGCCACTGCCTTCAAAGAGTCAACCTTGGTCTTGATAGACGGAGTAAAGAATCCGGAGCTCCAGCAACAGATAGCAAACCACATCGAAAACAAGTTCAACGTAAGGGTGGAAAAGATCTTGCTAAGGCCCCTCGGCCACAACTTCTCCGCGCAGGTGCATGTCGAGCTTGACAGGAACCTGACACTGGAAAAGGCGCATGAAATCCTCACTCTCATCCGCAAGTCAGTCCTTGAAGATTTCAAGGCGGAAGACGCGGTGGTGGTGCCCAAGCCCATGTAGCAGTAAAAAACGAAGAGCTAGGCAAAATAGGAATGAAGCCAGAAGGGGCTTCTGACTTGGAAGATTAGGTCCGCAGGTAATTTTATAAAACCAATCTGGTTCCATATCTGGCGATGATCAAACAGAGGAGGCGCCGCCGTCTGAGCCAGAGAAGGGTCGGCGAAGCCATAACCATTGCAAGCGGCATCGGCGTGACGCTTCTTGGAGCCTTTCTTGGAGTAAACTTTGTGGCGTATGGCGGGCTCTGTATTGCCGGGCTCGGGGTCGTCTCGGTATTCTGGAGATAAGAAATGGCCAGCAAGACTGTGTTGATTGCAGCAATAGCCGTGGGCATAATTGTAGCCGGCATCGCCGCTGCGCTTGCTATGTCTTCCACCAGCGCGGCTCCTGCTGACAACAACAATTCTGATCAGAACGAACGGATAATGAGGCAGCTGTTATCGCCCACAATCGCAGACGCGCCCGCCCTCGGTAACAGTGATGCTCTTGTCACGATAGTGGAGTTTGGTGACTACCAGTGCACGTGGTGCTACCGGTGGCACCAGAGCACCAAGGACTCACTTATGGCAGACTATGTCAAGACTGGCATGGTGCGGTTCATGTTCAAAGACTTTCCTATAAACGACTTGTCAGACAGGGCCTCGTCGCTTGCCGCCGAGGCATCGTACTGCGCGGCAGACCAAGGGAAATACTGGGAGTACCATGACGAGGTATACAACAACTGGGACGGGGAGAACACCGGCTGGGTGACGAGGACAAGCCTTGAGCGTTTTGCAGAGAACATCGGCGTTTCCGACATAGACGAGTTTTCAGACTGCCTTGACTCTGGCAAGTACACCAGCGTGGTTCGCGGAAACTACAACCTCGCAAGGTCGGTGGGCCTAGATGCGACTCCGAGCTTTATCGTCCTAGTGGAGGGAGAAATGCCGCAACTGATGCGCGGAGCGCACCCGTACGCGTCGTTTGAAAAGGTCATAAACGAGGCGTACGAAAGCTAGTATTCAAACACGTATCTTTGACCTACAAGCTCCTCAAGGATCGAGCTCGCCTCCTTTAGCTGGGACGCAAGCTCGCCGCTTTTTTCGGCAATCTGGCGCCTTAACTGCTCAATGTCCTGCCTTCCCTTGGCCGCTTCTTCCTCGTACTGCCTGATTCTTGCTTCAAGCTCTCTAGCCCTGCTCACGAAGCCGCTGTCGCTCTGCCTCAGGGAATATGCATGTGCCTTTAGCGTCT
>JBFLWZ010000133.1:0-5822 GCA_040757615.1 Thermoproteota archaeon
ACATAGGGCATGCGATCAACCTATCTTTGTTTTCTTCGAATCTCCAAAAGAGATCATCTGACAAATCCGAACGATTCTTGGACAGAATAATGCTTCTTACTGTCTCAGCTATTCTTACAGAATGAAGAAAGTATATTAATTCAGATTCATCGTCTGACTGACGAATTGCATACGAATCAAGATTCTGGTAAATCTTGTATTTGCTCAATTCTCCCCATATCTGTTCCCAAATACTAGTATCAGAATCTCGATTTATGATTACACTTGATTGCTGAATTAAAACCGTTTCGAAATTATCCGCATCATCGATCACAAGTACTTCAGGCTCGGCTACATCTTTGGCAGACATGTATGTCCAATAGTTCATTATGCCAATTGCTTGCCCACGCTTGTAGCTCTTGATGTTGTTGATTCTTTCCCTATTTTGCAATTCATCATTCGATTTACGTTTGATATTAACACTCTGAATGCCTAAATCTTTGCATCGCTTGTCGAGATCAACGCAGAGTGCATTCGATGATGTAATAATAGCAACTCTTTTACCATTCCTTCTCCATGATTCAAGTATTACTAAACCGATTATACTCTTTCCAGATCCAGTTGGCAAATTAATGGCAACTAATCTTTTGTCGGTCATAGAAGCATAGTATTTGTCGAGAGTCTCACCTTGAGCATCCCATAGTTTCTGAATTATTCCAGTAGGTTTAGTTAATGAATTGAATACAGCTACTGGACTATCTAGCTTGGAGCTCATCCATTTATGGAATAGGCAAGTTCAATAAAAAGAATCCCCCAATTTGGGTAAGTAGGCTAATTTCAACCTGTCAAAGACCATCCTTATGCCTTACAGCTCGCTGATTTTTAGTCTTCATGTTCTAATGATTCTCTTAGCTTGAATAGTTTACCGAGATCATCGCGACACTCTTCAAGCTTGTCACATTTCTCAAAGTCAATCAAGTCAAGCTCCATCTGATCTATTTTACCACTTTGGATTAGCTTTTGCTTCTTGTTTTCGTAAAGCTTCTCAATATCCACCGTCAGAATAGCACCTGTATTTCAGCCATTTGCCTTAATTGTGTAAGTTCAGCTTCTAGATGCTTGCAGTGCGAAACGTCTGCTTCTAGCTGCTTTACCTGAACTTTTAGCTTGTTCTCGTCAGAAATTGTCAGCGCATTTATTGCAGAAACATACCCTAGCATCCTATCATTCCCTTCTAGTAAGTCATTTGTCGTAGGCTTGATGTATGAACCCGTCAATCTAATATCGTGACCTAATAGCATCTCTACATAGAGTGGATGGACACCAGCTTGTGTGGTAGCTGTATCGTAGAACTTTCTAAGTCCATGAATTTGCATCGCTTCTTTGCGCCTATTTGATGAACCCTCTGTTCGTGGATTACGTGACCTAAGACCAGCATCAAGTAGTATCTCCTTTATCGTGTTCATGATAGTGCTTTGAACTATATGCCAGCCTTTACTGCTCTAAACTGGTCATTCTTGTTAAACTGCTCCCTTATGACAGGAGATTCAGGAATAACCTTTTCGCCACAGCGTTTTCGATAATCAATGTAATCGTCAATAGCTTTGGCGCATTCAAGAGTACAGAAGGTAGTGTACTGGCTAGTAGTACTAGCATAGACAGTTATCTGGTATAGATCGTGTTTCATCTTTGTCAAATGCTTAAGTTTTAGATCAGACAATGCGCCGATTCTCATACTCGTAGAAGCCAGTAATAGAATCAATACACGCTTGCGTTCATCGCACTTTTCGAGCATCCTCTCGACTTCTTCTTTGGTGTATGCTCTATCCTCGACAGTTCTTTGCTTCTGACCAATAAATTTGGTGATTTTCTTCCAGTTAAGCGTAATGTTATTCATGTCGTAAAAGTGCTTGATACCAGCAAATCTTGTAGTGCGGGTCTGCCATGATAATTCCTTTTCCTTTAGCATGATGATATAGTCGATAATGGAATTCTGTGCAATTCTTGGATCTTCTGACAGTAAACCATCTACAGAGGTTAGCTTTCTGAATAGCAGGTAAGACTTTAGGCTACTAGCGTAGGTCTCCCTTGTCTTTTCTGTATGCAATGAGTCTATAAACATCCGATAAGCTTGACCAGATAGAATGACTTGGGTTTTTGCCATTTCGTTTACATCTGTAACTTGGTTGCAGGTGTTATTTATTGACCCATATGCACCATCTAAACTCTTTCAGATTCCGAGCTGAGGGATCATGTACTAAAAGACCATGACATGGCAGTGAAAAATACAACCGCTCAAGCCTAGGTTTCGGAAAGCTTCTGGCACAAGTCGTATAATAATAGCACTACTAGAAACTTTGGGTGGAGGATTATTGTAACTTTTGGAGCTTGTAAGATTTTTTTGCTATGCCTCTAAAAGTTTCGTAAACAAGCAGTATACAATAAGCAATTAACACGCCCTTCACCAAGTCAAAAACTGCTCAGCAATGGCAAAATGTACCAAGGAGTAACTACTACTACCACCACCATCACAAGTATCTTGGCATGATGCTGCTGCTCGTATAGTGCCCATAATCAGATCAGTTGTGAAACGACTGGCTTACCCCTACATTTTGGCCCAATATGATAATTTCATTAATATGTAGGGGTAAGAGTACCCCGTGGTCCGCGTAAAGAAAAAGAGGATCGGCGGCAGTACCTATACTATCTAGTGCACAGCATGAGAGAAGGCGGCAAGGTGCACAAGAAGGAGCTGTATCTTGGAAAAAAGCTGCCCCCGAACGTTAAAGAGGTCGGGGAAGAGCTGCGGGAACAAATCTTCAAGGAGAGATGGCAGCCGCTCTTAGACAGGATAAGGGACAGCTATTCTAGAGAGGCACGGCTGATGCCCCGGTCAGCTAGGGAAAAAGAGATGGATACGTTTGCGATCCGTTTTACTTACGATACCCAGAGGATAGAAGGCTCGACGCTCTCGCTGAGGGAAACAGCCACTCTTCTTGAGAGGGGTATAGCTCCCCGTGGCAGGCCGGTCAGCGACATCCGGGAAGCGGAGGCGCACAAAAAGCTGTTTTATGAGATGCTTACGCACAATGGGGGAGACCTTTCGCTCAATCTGATCATAGAGTGGCACAGAAAACTCTTTGCAGAGACCAAGCCCGATATCGCCGGCAGGATAAGGAAAAGCAGGGTCGGGATTATTGCGGGAAGCAGATTTACGCCGCCACTTGCAGTAGAAGTTTACCCGATGCTGCAGGATTTCTTTAGGTGGTACAGTAAAAACAACAAGGACAGGCTGCTGCATCCGGTAGAGCTAGCGGCTCTTGTTCACCTGAAGTTCGTGACGATACACCCATTTTCGGACGGAAATGGCAGGATGTCGAGGCTCATGATGAATTTTGTCTTGAAGAGAAAGGGCTATCCTTTGCTCAACATTCCTTATGAGGGAAGGGACAGCTATTACAACGCACTGGAACGGGCGCAGGTAGGCAAGAACGATGACGTTTTCATATCTTGGTTTGCAAGAAGGTACGTCAAGGCGCACAAAGAATACTTACAGAACAAAAAGGATGTGAATAGTAGCCTCAGCTGATTTATTGGCAGCAAAACCGAAATCTACACATGCGACGAAGAGGTGGCCTTTCGGGCGGGAGAGCTCAACTTTGCCCAGAAAAAGAAAGCAAAGGACTGGGGGATGCTAGACTCGCTAAACTATGCAGTGGCCAACGTGCTGCACTGCCTATTTGTGACAGGAGATCCACACTTTAGGGATTTTTTTAAAAAAAGATGATGTTGTTGTCTTTTTGCGCTAGCAAATTTTGGTCAATTTCATCTGCAGGTATAGCTGCCAGAATTGCTATGCCCTAGAGAATCTCTTTCGCTTACCTGGATTTGGTAATAATATCCCTGATATGGATTGCACAGTCTTGCGGCAAGACTCTTTTTGCGGTCTTGACCATTTTTTCATCTGAAGAGACAAGCGTTGATTTCAATTCCCTTGCGGCCATAATGTACTGGCAATCATAGTAATGGATTCCCAAGCTGATGGACAGTCTCAGAACGGCAACATGGTCGATAGGCTCAACCCTGTCTATTGGAAGTTTCATGAGCTTGTCAAAGGCCTGTTCTGCATACTTTGGCTCCACTATCTCAACCTTTGCCATCTTGTAAAGTACGCTCCCAATTTCGTAGTCAATTATGTTGGGCGCACTTAGTATAACCCTTCCATCGCCAAATTCTGATGCTAGCTGTCTGGCCTGCAGAGAGTGATCCTCTTCAACTACAAGCTTTAAAAGTACGCTTGCATCGACTGTGCATCTCTTGGGTCCTTCTTCTTCCTTAATACCGGCTCCCGCCTCTTTGGTTATTATTTTATTTTACCTCTCGTCCCTTGACTCTCTCAACAAAGACTCTATCGATCTGCCGCTCTTGTTCTTCACTTGTTTTTGCTTGGTAAATTCAAGCAAATCCGAAACTGCCCTCTTTCTTTCATGCCGCTGTACCTCTTTTTCTATGGCTGTCCGAAGGATATCGCTCCACCTTACATCAATTCTCTTCATCTTTTTCCTCAGACTCTCCGGCACCTTTACAGACACCACGACATCATTCCCTTCCACGGTATGGTTATACCGGTGCTTGCCTAAAAGTATTACCAAGAAGTAGACTGAAAGGTAGACTTAGAGTTACTTGGGCTTTGCTTTTTCTGCGCCTTTTTCTCTAAAGAAGTATTCGCTGATAGAATCTATGGTGGAGTGGTAATTAATGGGATAATTGGGGCAAGTATGAAAACTATCAAAAGGTTTCATGAGAGGAGTTAAATTCTCAGAATCTGATTCTGAAATAGCCTTACTACCTTCGCTGCTCCCTCTATGCCCCTTGAGGATACACTTTATCTTCCCTCTTGGTCACTTCCAGCATCCCCCGGCCATATCTGAACGTACCTTGGCTGATCTAACAGGCAGCGATCGATGACCTTAGACCTAGTAACAATCTAAATGCCGGGATAAATGAAGCAAAGAAGAGCTATGCCAATCGTGCTACAGCTAAAGTCTGCCCAGAATAAGCAAGACTTGGATGACATTTCCAGGATCATTCAGCTAATCAAAGACCAGAGTGGATACAGGATTAGGGGCCAAGAGATACAACAGCTGGCGGGCATGATGAAAGAGACGACCTTTGCCGAACGGGTTGGGTTGATTACTAATTTTTGCTCAAAGAATGAAATTGAATACCTGACATATCATGCACCAATCTTTGAACCTGGAGAGAACATCTGGGATGAAAAACGGAGAAGAGCGGTTGAAGATTCGATCCTGCAGACCATCGAAGAAGCTGAAGCGGTCTGCCGCCAATCTGGTATCAGAAATGACGCGGTAATTGTATTTCACTTGACTTTCTATGTTTCAAGGGAAGATCTGCCAATAACCAAGGAAAAGAGGTTGGAGCTCCAGTCAAGATCGAGAGATACGTTTCTCCGGTTCTATGAAAGAGAAAGCATTGGCAGGAGAAAGGGGATAGTGATGGCGTTGGAAAACACCTACCCAAAATACTATTCAAAGTTTGCGATAGCAGGCCCGTACCATCCAAAGGATATTGCAAGTCTGGAAAAACATGGAATCAAGACTGTGCTTGACCTGTCGCATTACCAGCTGTATGCAAATTATGTCAGGCATGATAGCGGGAAGAACCTGCTTGGAGATTCGGACAGAGAGATTCATGGCGAGCCTCCACCAAGCTGGCAAGAATGCATAGACATTCTGTCAAACAGCCTGGTGCAGCTGCACATCAGCGATGCAAAAGGGTTTGATCCTGCCGGGGAAGGCTTGAGCCTTGGGCAGGGGGAGATT
>JBFLWZ010000134.1:0-5720 GCA_040757615.1 Thermoproteota archaeon
GATCATATCGCACAAAGCAATCCATGCTTTATGATTGCGTTCTTTTTGATATTCGATTGCTTTTTGGTATCCATATACCAGAAACTGTACTCCTTTTTTTAGAACTAATAAATAGACTTCATCCTTGATTCTGCGCCTTTCCTTCAAGATCAGCGGAAACTATGGTAAAATGAATGTCATAATTTCCCATAATGTCGGCGGATCATAGAAGTTCCTTGTCTTAGGTAAGCCCGGCGAAAGGGACATAATCAATTAAATAAAATTTCGTTATTTAAGGTTTGAACGGTGCGACTATGCAACAAGTTATGCAACGTTTTTGGTGCATTATACGCTTGATGGAAGCTATATTCTCAAATAATTAAACACGGATTTGCATAGCCGCAATATGGATAAAATCTGGAAAATCGCTTAAATAATTTGTAATAATTCTTCATCTCATGAACTCAGGAGGTTCGAATAACGATGGTAGTTGATGACAAAAAGCTGCATGAATTTATTGAAAAGTCGCTAAATGAATGGGGTGTAACATTAGGCACATTGCTCACATTCGCAGGTGACAGGCTTGGATTATTCAAAGCGATGGCAGGAGCAGGTGCGCTAACGCCTGAGGAGCTGGCAAGAAAGACTAGCACGCATCCTAGAGTAGTAAGAGAATGGCTCGCTGCCCAAGCTGCTGGCGGTATTGTTACATACGATCCAGCTACGGGAAAATATGCTCTGCCTGAAGAGCATGCAGTCGCTTTAACAGATGAAAACAGCCCAGCATACGTTGTCGGCGGATACCAACTTATGGCTGGATTATTCAAAGACGAAGAGAAATTCATTGATGCATTTAGAACTGGGAAAGGACTTGGGTGGGGAGACCACCATCACTACCTTTTCCAAGGCACAGAGAGGTTCTTCAAGCCAAACTATGTTGCAAATCTTGTAACCCGTTGGATTCCTGCACTAGATGGCGTAGAAGTCAAGCTCAAAAATGGTGGAGCAAAGGTGGCAGATGTTGGATGTGGTCATGGCGCGTCTACTATTCTGATGGCAAAAGCCTATCCTAATTCAAAGATAGTAGGTTTTGATTCTCATGAACCATCAATTGAAAGCGCTAGGAAGGAGGCCGAAAAGGAAGGCTTGAAGAACGTGACATTTGAAGTAGCTGGATCGACGGACTACTCAGAAGATGACTATGACTTGGTCACTTTCTTTGATTGCTTTCATGACATGGGCAATCCCCCTGGCGCAGCTAGGCATGTGCTGCAAACACTGAAAAAGAAAGATGGCACTTGGATGCTGGTAGAGCCTTTCGCCAATGATAAAGTGGAGGACAACTTCAACCCTGTGGGAAGACTGTCGTACTCTGTTTCTACCGTGGTATGCGTTCCGGCGTCTTTGAATGAAGATGGACCTGCATTAGGGGCTCAGGCTGGAGAAAAGAGGCTTAGAGAAATAGTGATAGGGGCAGGTTTTTCAAAGTTCCGCCGCGCAGCACAGACACCGATTAACTTGGTCTTTGAAGCAAGACCCTGAATCTCCTTTCAAGCATGGGATGATGATCTTAGGGCGCACCATAGGACAACATTGCCGGGTTCAAATCTCACACTTTGCACTTTTATCAATCCTCGTATGCAGTTATTACATGCAGAACTATTAGCACCGCTAAAAGCCCAGAAAGCACAATCTGTCCATGAAACATCCTAGTCAAGAGCTTGGCATCTGTGGATTTCGTAAACCGTAGGATTACTCCACTTGTCGTTAGCGCTGTCATAAGTATTGCAAGCGAAAGTGAAAACATGTCAAGTCTGTTTAAGAAAATAATGCCATGAACTGCTCCGGCTGCAAATCCAATCAAATTCAATCCCATATGAAATGTCATTATGGGGCTATGCTGCATCGCCATGCTGCGAGTGATTTCATGACCTCCACCAAGCTTGACGACAGAGTATCTCTTGACTCTGTTATACGCTACAAATGGAACGTTAGCAAGCACGCCGGAGCCTATAGAGACCCAGCCTAGGTCTTTGGCAGTATTATTGCCATCTTCTGCAAATGCTGCGGTGGGTGACAGTAAAAGAAAACAGGACACAATAACAAGAGGTGTAATGAATGGTTTTAGTGCAATAGACGCATATCCATTCATGCTATGGTCAAGTCTTTTTCTTTGATTGCGCCACCTTTCTTCTTATTGAGACAAGCTTGTATCCAGCATATCCGCCCACTCCAACAATTGACCCTACAGTAGTAAGCATAGTCATATTGGCAAGATTAAATCTACCCAGCGATAAATTCAATCCTCTATCATCGTCATCATCATCCTCATCTTCATCCTCTTCATCCTCTTCATGGTCTGCCCATGAATTTTGCGAAAAAGTAATGCCACTCAATATAATGCAGCCAAGAATGGTGATGACTAAGATGGAGCGCACAAACCAGAAATCTTATTGCTAAATAAAACAGTTCTGTAATTTGCTTCTACCTCAGAGAGCAGCAGTATTCCACTATAGAGATTGAGGAGCAGGAGCGAAGAAAAACTATTAGTTCAAATCCCTTACGTCCCATTAATCACCTTCAAACACTCTAACGGCATTTCTTGTATCTATCCACTATGCCGCCGAAGATGAAGGGGGAGACGTTATGCCTTTACCAAAATATGCCTTGACGTGCGGTCGATAGAGGTAATACAGGATTACTCCGCTGATGATTACGCTTACAATCCCGCCCAGATTGCCTGTCGCAATCGATATTGCATTGACAGCAATGCTGATAATCGCCAAAATTACTGTCAGCATCCATGCCCATGACCTGCCTTTGAGAAGTCCATAGGCTACCACAAAAGATAGGACTGCCAGAGCAAGCATTACTCCTCCAACTGCAGCTAATCCGCCGCCAATCAAAGATGGCGGGATGGCAGAAATGTCAACATCTCCCGGAGAGAGGTTTTCTTGTTCAAAAGCTTCCGGGGGAAGCCCTGGAATGATGGCACCTGCTACAACAAGCGCAAGTCCAAGAACAAGCATGATAATTCCACCGATAATATTCAGAATCGCAACGATTGTTACACCAGTTGGCCGTTGTCTGGCAGATTCCATGACGCTTTGTTCTGTACACTATTCGATATAAGAAGAAATGCAATCGACTAGCCTGCTTATGCCTATCTGCGATTGGTGGTATGATTGTCTAAGTTTGGATGCATATTCCTACTTCTTCAATTCAACAGCAAGCCTTCTTCCATATTCTCTTGCCCGCTCGATTTCGCCTTCTTTAAGCGGCCCCTTCATGTCATATACAACGGCTTTTAAAACTGGCAGCAGTTGGTTCATCTTCTTGTCTCTAAGATTTGCAGCAATTTTTTCAGCTGCGCTACCCTCATTCTTCTCAATGTTCTCAGGATTCTCAGTGTCAAAGGCTGCAAACGGCCTGTTTTCCCATTCCTCTCCCTTAACTTTGCTTAGAAAGCCTTTGATAGCAAAGCTCATTGTGCCAAATCGGGTCGGCGAACCGACAACCAGAAAATCATTTTCTTTTGCGTTTAACTTCTTTGCATTTTTCACGGGGATGATGTCCACATCTATTCCAGATTCTCTAAGTGTCTCTGAGATGGCTAGTGCAATTGACTTTGTGTTTCCATAGGAGGTGTCAAAAACAACCATGCCTTTCATTTCAAAATCCTCTCATAGAAGAGCTGGATCTCATCTTATTTGAACTTCATATGCCATGGCTACACTGATACTGACTTCGTGCTCTCTAGAGATAAGTAGTGGATCCTCAATTCCCATAACATTTGCGGTCTTATGCCGAGCCAAGCGGGATGGGCCTGCTTCTGGATTCAAAGATATCGTCCTTATTCACATTATCTCCATCCCTGTAGTAGATGCCAAAAGCTCAAAAGGGCAAATCAGAATGCAATCAATATGCAAGAATGTGGTAGGTTGTAGTAGCCAAAGGTTCAATGGTAGTAATATTTCCCAACTTTGCGCTTCAGCCCTTTCTCTTGGCAGCTGCTTCAAATGCTAATTATTTTGCCCTTTCTGTCTCTGAGCCGACATTGGTAAGTGTTTCAACACCCGCCGACTCAGTTAGGGCGGGGGATGATATTGCAGTAGCAACCACTGTCAGAAATAATGATGAAATCAATGAACGGCGGACTCGTGATAATTGCGGTGGGAGATAATGTTGGTGGCGGCACGACCATATTACTAGATTGGCAGACTGGGACAGTATTGCCAAGAGGCTCAATGCAGGTGGGCGTTTCATGGATACCGAAACATACAGGAGAGTACGAACTACGTACGTTTGCAATAAGCAGCTTTGACAATCCTGAAATTCTGTCACCCTTTGCCAATTCCCAAGTGACTATCTCCAGCATCGTAATACCTTTCCCTTGATTGTTGGAAACAGGGCTTTTGACGTTCAGTACAGCTTTTCTTCCTCCGATGGAATGATGCAGGATATGAGAATGCATCCATCATCGTACCCATCAAAAATGTAGACTATAACGGCAGCATGAACAGCATCATCATCATGCAACGAGCCTTGGGCATACTGTCCAAGGTAGGGGGCTTTCTGACATACCCCGAAACTCTGGTGATGGCAGACAAAAGGAGCCAAGTGATCACAGGGGAACCTCGAACGCTTTAGCGTCGGGAGGATGTCAGCTAAGAGTGAGCCTTTGGCTATTTCACCGCTTCAACCCTATGTGTTATACAGTCTTTCAACAGGAAAACCATGCCTACCGGTCCTCTTCCCACTTGTAGAGTCTAAATTTAGGCGCATCCAAAAGGACATACCCGTGCGTGGTAATTAGCTTCGCCAGTGTCGTCTTGTCCGCTAGGTTTCTCATTTGGTACATACAGAACAAGGAATGCTTGGGTTCTATCTGCCTTCCAAGCATTTGCTCAGTTTCGAGTATCCTGTCCTCGAACCCTCTTGCCATTAGCCAAGTATCGTCCTCAAAGGCGCTTCTCGTACTCTTGTCTCCCTGATTTGCGGATACCGCCCTTGATAACTTGGCTCCCACCTTTTCAAGTACTTTGTCCTTATACGTGTAGTAAAAGTCTCCGTATGTAATATTTTTCACAAGGGGAATATTTCTAGGAACTACTGAGAACAGCATATTGGATGCTCCCTTGTGCTCACCGAACAGCTCCTGCACTATTATGTCTCTATTCTCTTCTCTTTCCCACAGGAACAGCACGTGCTCGCTTCCCTTCAGTTTCTGCACAAACTGTATCACATAATCCTGCCCTTCTCCTACCAGCTTGTAGTTGTTCTGCTCGAATGTACATGCAATCAATTCGCTTTGTTCTTTGGTCTTTCCGACCGCTAGGCCTGCTAGAGTCATATAGCGCGCTATCATGATAGCGCTATATAATATTGTCGATAGCATGATATCACCTTTATATTTCGGTCGCATTTACAGAAGATTTATGGCAAAGAACATCATTGTCAGGGGCTTTGATGATGACACACACAGTCAGCTAGGACAGCTCGCACGGGAAAAGGGTGTATCAATAAATTCTATTGTAAAAGATGCCGTTGACAAGTGGCTTGGTCAACAAAAGTCATCTATTCCAAAAAAACACCACCTTGTGCTTTATGATAATGATGATTCTATGATTGCAGCCCTGAAATCGATGGATGGCTTGGCAAAAGATAACGAATGGTTCAGGTCGTATGCCGGTCCACCAAACTCACGGTTGAGCAAATATCTGCGCGATCTGGGATGGTAT
>JBFLWZ010000135.1:0-5661 GCA_040757615.1 Thermoproteota archaeon
AAACCTACTATAGTTAAATTGATCCGAGTGTTCTCCTCATCATCGTCATTAACGACTGGTGCTGCATCATACTCGACTTCTGTCTCTGGTTTAACAATGCATTCGTTGGCTATAATATCTGTTGAAGCATGAAAGATCATACTGGACCTCTCTCCCCAGTCACAGATAAGCATGAAACTTGCAGTAGTATCATCAAGCGAACCTATGCTGACAACAAGCTCCTTTGTCCTAATGCCGCTATCAAACCTAGTAGGCTCTAGAATTTGTTTTGCCACAGAATAATGAACGTCAACTGTTTTGAGAGTATCATGTCTTTCAATGGATATTTCTGCCCCGGATGCATCTTGAGGAAGAGTTGGACTTCATTGAAGCTCTTGGCTTTTTCTATCGCTTCCCCGTTTGTTAACGCTGTAACAGGTATGAATACCAGAGAAAACATGACAACAAAAGCAATTCCTATGGCAAGACCTGAAATTAAAGGAATTACGCTGCCATCAACCATCGAGATAATAATATACTAGGAGATATTTTTGAACGTTCTGGGCCTTGAATTCTTTTCGAGAAGTTACATTGCCATATGCTCATAATCTACAACCTAACGTAGATGCGGCACAGAAATGAGCGTGGGGGTAGGATGATTGCATTTTTATTAACAGTCGATGAGAAGAGGTCCTCTTTTTCTAATCTACGAAATCAAGTATTTCCTGTATTTGTTCGTCGTCACATTTCTGTTGTGCCTTGTGTAGTAGATCAACAAGGTTGTGGTCAAGTATGAATTGCAGATCGGGTGCTACTTCGCCCTCATTCAATGATGCGTCCACATCATCTCTTTCATCTTCACTCAAGTTATCTGCAGAAAATCTCAATGCGACAAGTACAACAGCAAGGTCATTGCAATTAACCTTTACTTTATCTCGTGTGGGGCTGTGATCCTTGTTATCATTGTTGTCGTCAGAATTACTAGCAGCGTATGCACCCGTCATTGGAAAAAGTGACGCGGTGATAATCGAAACAACAATGGCTGCGCTTATCATTCCAACCATTAACTTTCTCAGCGCTTTCATACGCAGATCGATACTTGTATTCAAAATAAGCGGTGCGATAGACGCTTACTGCTCATGGTAATTAGCCTAACTTATGAGCCATAAATCTCAGGACTTGATTCAAGAAAATGATATACCGAAGATCCCTGAAAGCTCTCTTTGAGGCTTGATTCTAGCAGGATCTTACACCATTCCACAGATAGCCATAGTTACCGCTTTCGATAATAAATCCTCTCCCCAAAGTGCTAGCTCCATTATGACAAATCACAATCTACGACATTGCCTAGATGCGGCACAATTCCGTGCTCACGGCGGAAGGAATGTCTTTTTACTCATCGTCTATGATCTCCTTTAGGTTCGTTGAATTAGAATAGCCCTAGAGCTTGCACAGACTCAACCCAAAATTAGTTCTTTAATAGCAAATCCTGCATACCATCGCTAATGTCGTCTAGCGGCAGCTTTGCGGCAATAGCATGATAGAACAATCTTTCCTCTAGAATATTCCAATCCGTGCTCAAAATATTCCAAAAATAGAATAATTTTGAAATATTATTCCAATGTAGTATTCTTGCCCAAGCGGGCTCCTGGAATAAAGTTATTTCAATTTCAGAAATGAATAATCGCGGCCAAATTATGCATTTTTCTCCGCACGAAAATTGGGTTTATGCAAAATTGAGCGTGGAGATGTAGCCAAAGCAGGGCCTAGATCATGCAAGGTCGTCCGTCATTTGCATACGCCAACACTTAAAAAGCGGAAAAAATCAATGCTAGGTTCGTATATGGCTGCCCGAAAAAACACTTCACGCAAGAAGCGTTTGATGAAGCGCACGAGGCAAAACCGCCCGGTGCCTACTTGGGTAGTCATTAGGACGAACAGGAAGGTCAGGACCAACCCCAAGCGCAGGCTTTGGCGCAGGTCTGACGTCAATGTAGGATGATAAAAATGGCAACAGTTGAAGAAAACCTTACACGCGTTTACACGATCAACCTTGGAAGGGCGTGGCTCACTCCGGAGCACAAGCGCACCGACAGAGTAGTCAACATGATCCGCGAGTTTGCAACAAAGCACATGAAGAGCGATGAGATCAAGCTAGAGCAGGACCTCAACCGCCAGATCTGGTCAAGGGGCAAGACGAACCCGCCGAGGAAGGTCAGAGTCAAGATGGTCAAGGACGAAGACGGCGTAGTGACCGTTTCGCTCTATGAAGACGTGCCGGCGCCTGTAGAGGCTCCTGCAGAAACAGCAGCAGCTGAACCAAAGCCAGAAGAGCCCAAGCAGGCCTAGTCCGTTTTTTCAAAACTCTGGCAAGGGCAGATTCCCACCATGCATTTGTACTTGCCGCTGATGTGATAGTCCTTTTGGTGGCCGCATGCGCACTTGCTGGATCGCAGTAGCAGTCTGCCCAGTACCGTCGACATTTTTGATCGATCCGCGCGGCTCATTGCACCAGTAAAATAATTTTCGGCAATATATAACCAACTGTGCAAATGGGCGCCGCAGCTAAGCTTTTAATCAGTCCGGCTCTCCAAGTGATCGGATGATCGAAGTTTGCCCCGTCTGCTACAAGTTTTTCCAGACCATCTATGACAAGAAAAAGATGAAGGAGGTCAGGATGGTCGAAGGCCAGCCCTGTAAGAGCACGTACCACAAAAAGCTGACGGACAGGTAATCATGGAAAATTGCAGATCTCGCACTTGGCGTATGTCTCGCCGTCAAGATGGTTGAAGTGGGTTCCGCATGACTTGCACGTGTGGTGTATATCGCCATAGCCGTCCGCCGCCAGAAAAGAATGGCTTGTAAGCTGCTGGCTCTTGCAGACGATGCAGCGGCAACCGCACGTGATCATGGCGCTACAGCTGCAGGTTTGTAATAAAACCTATTCGATCGCGAATTTGCTTTAACAACGGAGATACAAAACTGAAATCGGCTGTCCAGTCTGGAAATTTCCGGTCTGCAAAAAGCCAATCCCATGTATGATTATTATATTAGAATTCACTAAATGCCGACTACTTTTAAATAAGGTAGCCACAAGAGGAGACATTGCTGCAACAGTATTGAGAATCGACTACAATTCCCAGCCAATGCCCGCAATAGAACTGAAAAACGCCATTCTTAGCCTAGAAAGAGTGATTGGTAGGTCGTTTGCTGAAACCCTTTTGGACGCACTTGAAGAGTCTGGCATTGACCTTTCCGGTTCCAGACGATATTCTTTGCATCAGATCAAAAAAGAACTAGTGAACATCTTCGGCAACGAAGCGGCAGAACTATTGATGCCTAAGATAAGAAAGAATCTGGCCGAGAAGCAGGCTAATTAATCCGTGCATCATAGACGCACTTGCAGCATATTAATTAGAGAAAAATAGGTATGGAAAAACCTATTCGATTGCAGGTATCGCAAGATTGATGTCCGGCGCCGAGTCAGGCTCGTCCCAATCAAGCACGTCAGGAATAATATCGCCTAGCGGGTCATAGCGGTCGAACCTAGTCTTCTGAGGGGCAGATGCCAGAAGATGCACGCGCACGCCATCGCTGGCGGTCATCGAAGACATCGCCACCTCGGTCGCACCTTCTTCCCTGAATATACCCTGCACGAGACCAACAAGCTTGTTCAGGTCGCCGACAGGGACCCTATCGCCACCCATGACATAGACCATTGCCCTCTTGACTGCCTCGGCTTCTGGGACAGAATCGTACAGCATGGCCACAGAGTCGCGAAGAGACGATTCCGAGCTGGTGTTTGGCTTGCTCGTGCACAGTACGTTCATCTGAGGCCTCACAGCGCCGGTGGATATCGAAGAAACAACCTCAACTATTGCATTGTTTGTGATAGAGAAGCATTCCTCTTGAGAGAGCTCCGGGTTGTTGTCGATGAACGCGTCATTATCCATCACTATAGTGGAATCAGAGGACTCCCTTACACGTCGAAGGGCAGTGCCTGAGCTGAAAATGCGGTCCTTCTCGAACTTGAAAGGCATGATGGCTACCGAGATGACTATGCCGGATTCTTTTGCCATCCTGCATACCAAGGGGGCCATAGCAGTGCCGGAGCGTCCCGCCAGATTTGAGATGATGATTATCGTGGAATAGCCGTCCATAGCCGCCTTCATCTCGCGTTTATGAGCCTCGACAAAAGATCGAAGTTTTAGGCTTGAAGGGTTGATCCATTCGCCGGAATCGACAAAGACGGCAGTGCATCTTTCATTGTGAACCAAGTCCTTCTTGTTGTTGCTTATCAAAAGACACTTGCATCCAAGAGCGGCGCTTGCCGCGGTGGCGATTTTGCTTCCTGCGCCGCCGATGCCCACCAGCAGCACTGGATTCTTGATCAAAAGATCGGTCATTGAAACCCCCGAGCTCCCCGCACACAATTACAGGGTTCATGTTAAAAAGCTTTGGTGATTAACCGGTAGCTACGCGAAGTGTAACAAAGTTGAGCTCGTCTAAATTATCCGCGCCTTTAAAGAAAAGTTGGAATAATCATAAACTTGTACGCGCTTTCTGTCACCAAGTGAAACCTGATCCGGATTTGACAGGATTATTGGCTTGTACGCATAGTTCCTCCCCTGTACAACCTTGCCGATTTCATCGACAATGATTTCGCCCTGCCATCCCTGCCATCGCGAATTGCGCTTTTTTGCAATCCTTTTTGCAAGGACGTGCAGCTTCTCTGATCTCTCTTTGGCTACCTGAGAGCTGACCCTTGTACCCTTCCATTTTGCTGCTTCGGTGCCCGGTCGTGCCCCATAACGAGAGATATTGACAATGTCTGGCTCGGCTCTCTCGACGAGGTCAAGCGTCTGCTTGAAATCCTCGTCTGTCTCAGAAGGAAATCCCACGATAAGATCTGTTGAGATTGTCATCTCTGGGATCCTGTCCCTGAACACCTGCACCGTCTCAAGAAACATCTTTACAGTATGGCCGCGCTTCATCTTTCTCAATATCTTCTCGCTTCCGCTCTCGACTGGGATGTGCAGGAACTTGAATAGCTTGTCGTTTTGCTGAAAGATGTTGACAATCCGATCCAGCATTTCCGGCATGTACATTGGGTTCATCATGCCAAGCCTGATCTTGAAATCGCCTTCGACAGAACAGCAAGCGTTGAGAAGCTCTACCAGATCCGTGTCCATATCCTTGCCATAGCAGCCATTGTCGGTTGACGCAAGCCAGACTTCTTTGCAGCCGGCTTCAATATCGGCTTTGACTTGCCTCACGATATCGCCGATCCTATAGCTCCGCAGCCATCCCTTGGCAAGCTTTGTCTGGCAGAACGTGCACTCACTCATGCAGCCACTCGCTATCTCTACTATGCTGATGGCGGGATTGATTCTAACCCGGGGGATGTTGATCTTGTCAGTAGAAGAATCCTCGAGTACTACTAGGCGGCCTCCTGCAAGCGCTGAAGCTACCACCGCGGGCGCGCTATTTATCGAGTGTGGCCCAAGCAGGCTTGCAGAAGTGTTTAGTGCCTCTACCTTTGTCCTGTTTGCCTTTGGCAGGCAGCCTGCGATCACAAGCGGCTTGCCTGACTTGCTCATTGCCTTGATCCTGCTTACCATCCTGTGCTCTGTCGTGTCCTTGACAGAACATGTGACTATCAGGTTCAGCATGCCCTCGCTC
>JBFLWZ010000136.1:0-5633 GCA_040757615.1 Thermoproteota archaeon
CAGAATCATCAACCTTGACCATTGTCAAGTTTGCAACAAATCTCCGCGCTTCACCATTGTCTTCAGTGACAAGTCTCTTCCACCTTCCCGCAAGGATATCGTCAGCGTTGGTAATTGATCTTTCTAAGAATTGACTTCGCCATTTTTCCCCTTCTTCACCAAGCAAGCAGACGGCTAATCACAGCAATTATCGCAAATGTGATAATGAATTATTGTTTTTGAAATTTCATGGTCTTTGTAATGGGTATGATATATGGCTAATGCATTCCAAAGCTTACTTCTAAAACGAATTCCTGCAATCTTGAATGTATAGAAACCACTTAACACAAATTTGAAATTCATTTTGCAATATTCTGTGCTTTATCTAATCAGTTTGTACCAGCAGTTCTCTAATATTGTAATAAGGATCCAAGAGAGCAATTCCTTTGTCTGTTGTTCGGTATATTTTGATCCTGCGGTAGCCATTATTATCATGCTCTTCTGTCTCGATGTAACCAGTCTTCTGCAAGAGAAAAAGGTACCTCTTGAATTGTTCTGTTGATATACCTGAACTGAGTAATATCTGCCTTCTAGTTGCCCCGCCGTTTGCGATAGCTAGAATGGTTGCAATAATATCGATTCTGTCACGAGGAGACGCGCGCTGTAACGCCCTGACCATTAATGCTTCTATTAACGATTCCTTGCAGAAGGATAACCTCCGAACTGTTAAACAGTTGGATAACTTGTCAATTTTGTTTTATATCATTATATTTGATTGAGGTTTGATCGCTCAAAAGGCAGTGGCGTTATTATAAAACACTACATACGTTGTTCATAAACGTCTGAAACCTCCATGCCGAATAGAAATTGGTCGCATACGATAGAAGCATATTCAAGTTCACTGGTAGGGTATGGCATTTCCCATTTCATATATAGTCATACATGAGAGTTCCCTCTCAATATGGAGTTAAAATCCATAAGATATTACGCCGCGGTAATGGGATTAGTTGCAGCAGTAGCCATGACTACATTTTCTGGCGTGGTTTCTGCAGCACTAGGAAACAATTCAGAGAACGAAAACAATAGCCAGGACCTGCAAGATCTGGAAAATTCTGATTCTGACGGAATTGTAGCAGCATGCGGATCCGTTATAACAGAAAATACAACACTGCATGCGGATCTAGAATGCGAGGGTAATGGGCTCATAGTAGGCGCAAGCGACGTAACCATAGATCTTAACGGCTATACGATAAGCTCTGATGAAGAAGCTGATGGGGTAGACCTGACAGTCAGTTTTGATGACAACAACGGGATACTAGTTCCAAATGTCCACGATGTCACAATAAAGGGGCCAGGCGCAATATCGGGTTTTAGGAGCGCAATCACATTCATGGGTAGCTCTGAAGGAAAGGTAACTGATCTTGTCCTAAGGGATAACGAAGTAGGGACTCTGATTGCAGGCTCTAGTGAGATTTCAATCGCTGGAAATAGCATTGATTCCAACAAATTTGCTATTGTATCAGAGTCAAGTGACGATGGTCATATACTCTATAATCTAATAGCTGCAAATGAGAAACAAGGAATAGTTCTTTCAGATAGCGGCGATTACTCCATAGTTGGAAACAATGTACTGGAGAACGGCGAAAATGGCATATTCTTGGATGCGCAAAGTTTTCACAATAATGTGAACCTGAACAACCTATTTGGTCATGAAGATGCGGACATCAATAATGCAAACGGATTACCGACGAACATAAACGAAAATAACTATGGAGAAAACAACGGTTGTGGAGTAAGTCTGCCTGGAGGACTCTGTTAAGCAACTGGCAGATGGAACAGAAAAATCCGTAATCACTTTCTTTTTTCTATTGTGATTCAGTATTTCTCCTTTTCTTGTACTCAACTTTGAGCTGTTTTTTTGCCGTAAAGGAGTGACTGTAAAATTACTGTGCCTTCAGAGCTTGCAGAAGAAACTTTCTTCAAAAGTTCACACTTTGAATGACATATGAGAAGTAAAATAAACATCATGCAAATGGATACTATCGCAATCTGTTTCTGAAAAAACAGCCGCCCTATCTTTTGGAGTGATTGGCTCAGAAATAGGCTCTAAAATATATTGCAAAAAAGTTCGACGATCATACGGCGAGCTGGCTCTTAACTATCAAAGCCCTACTCGCCAGCCGCGACCATCTGACTGGCTTTCGGGCCAAGACTGAGCCCCCATTCAATCTTTTTGTCGCGACAATTCTAGGAATCAAATGCTTTAAACGGATTCGCCGTTTTTTTCGCGTTCCTTTCTTTGTAAAGTGATAGCACAAACAAATAAGCAAAATCACTTTTCTGTATCCTGCCTGTCCCGATTTAATTATTTATTCAAAAAGTAATCATCTTGGATGTAAGTCGCCGATAAATGGCATCTCGGGCATTCTATCAATTGACGCCGGTTCATGTTTTCTAAAGCTTTTGTGGTTGATTTTTCATGTAGGCTTGTCTCAAGTACTGTGCCGCATCGTTGACATTTCACAGCAAAATAAGCAGGCAACGCGGATCTGAACGCAGTGATACAATCGAGAATTTAACGATTGCAAGATTCAAGCCCTACTCGCCAGGTGATTGACCACAGGTGTACCCGGCTTTCAGGCCTGGTGAAGAACGTAGGCTATAAGGTATCTGTATTGTACTTATGCGGTTCGTCAGAAAATTAAAAACTAAAGTCTGAATTGAAAGACAAATTGATACCTCAAGATGTCTTTTAGCCTGATTGTTGGCAAAAACAATTCTAATGTATCTAGTTAACGTTGCAATGGTTTGGCTTGTCGCAGTAATGGTCTTTTCATCCTGATCTTTCTTTGTTCTATCGTTCGCTCTGGCTCTTGTTCGTCGCGTGGCACTGTGCAAAGTATTCTAGTTCCTGTCTTGTGCTTTTCGCAAATAAGTGTCTATAGAAGGAGACTTTCATGGGATATGGTTAGTGTCAATCTGGTATATGGTATACAATTACGTCATTGCATGCATAGTTTGATATCGCTTTTCGCACCTGTATCAGCTGTCATCATGACCAAAGGATCCGTCAAAGAACCTACAGTGGCAGAAATAGCCGATGCATCGTTTATCAGCCTAGATGAAAATACTCTGGTTGCAGAAGCTGCAAAGACGCTCTATGAAAGGGAGGGCTGCAGCATCATTGTTACCGCGAATGACCCAAAGAGCGGGTTGAGGATTCCTGTAGGCATTGTAACAGAGCGGGACATCATATTCCGTGTTGTTGCTCAGAATAAAGGGCCATTCAAAATCACTCTAAGCAAGATTATGAGCTCGCCTGTGATGGTGATCGATGCTGATTCATCAGTGATTAAAGCGCTGGAAATCATGAAGGAAAAGGGATTCAATCGCCTGCCTGTTGTAACTAAAAGTGGAGAAATGATAGGGCTGGTGACCATGCAGATAGTAATGCGCCAAGTGCCGTTGCGTAAGCTGGCAGGCAGTAGCGATTCCAACGTTGCATAGCACACCCAGAAAGATGGAAATTCTAGATGAATATTTTTATAGAAATCTGGCGAGAAGACCACCGCCGGACTTGTCCGGTAGTAGCTCACGCAGTACAGCCAATGTGGCATTGGCATTGAAGTAGCATACGATGACCTTTGTGCGGATTGCCACAACCAACTCCGCGGAAAGGATGCAGCGGAGTTATGATCTTTTCATTCTGCAAATAACTACTGACCTTACTTTAAGTAGCTGCCTTCCAATTCATCTATACTGTAAAAATCCTCGCATGTGCCGCAATAGTAGCCTACTACCTGGTTGAACAGGTCAACCTCATCGTTTCCAATGTTAGGGTCTTGCTTGAGTTGCCGAGCTATATCTTGAAGTTCATCGCCACAATCGGGACAGTTGCTCTGCATATTATCTTCCAGCTGCACCCTACATTATTTAACAGGCATTCAATCAGGTAAAGAGCCTAGACCAATCTGATTAGGAGGACTAGCTGGAATTCGTACAGATCCCGTGGGTTAGAAGGGTCGCCCCTGATAACCAGCTTTATCCATGTTGCATTCCCTGTTGTCAAACAGCACATAGCCGCCGGTCTCGCTGAATCCTGGTACCGCATCGCCTGTATGAATAGTTCCTCTGACTGGATTGTATTGGTTTGACTTGTCGTCTACGATTAGATATTGAGGAGAACGCCAAGAGCTAATTGTATGCCAAAATTCTCTATAGTGATATCTGCATTGTAGTGCGTGACTTGATCGCCAGAAGTGCCATTTGAAAGGTGTACAAAGTGGTCAGACCTGTTTACAGTGGCTTTCCGGTTGTCCTTTACAATCGTCCTGCCTACGTCGTGGGCATTCTTGGTATATACATCCGCTCGTATTCGTCTGTCAGTTTGTTTCCAGAGCCATCATGAACTGATGCTGCACTTGCGGATGTTTGATTATGGGAACGGCTCACCGCGCTCTTGCTTGAAGACCGGTTCCACAAGTCTTTTAACGGATATCTGCGAGCATTTCATGAGATGCCTGAAACCATATGCAAAAAGTGCGGGTCTGATCTCCAGTCTGGGCAGGAGCGGTGCGGGCTTTGCAGCCAGAGCTATAGGATGCAATGCCTAAACTGCGGGTTTGTATCAGACATCCAGTTTCATGCCGACTGCGCCAATGCAGAGCTATTCCTGCGATAGCTGAAGGCTAAAGAAAAATGGTGGGAGGCCAAACCTAGATCTTTGGAGATGGAAAATACTTTTTCTTCTCCGGGTGATAGTTTCCTCGTTCCCGCTGTATTCTGTCGGCGTTACCTGCCTTGCAATGTCTTCGGCTCTCTTTAAGAGCTTGTTCAGAATACCCATAAGGTCGAGAACTGCGCCTGCCTCTATAAGCCGGTGTTTGGAATGAGGGACGACATACGCAAAATTCAAGTAAATGCAGGCCGGCACTGCCATATATGTAGTACGAGAGGCCTGATTGACAATACAGACATCTCGCCTGAGTCAAGAGCAGCAGCTCACACCATACTACTAATAATCTTGATATGCAAAATCAGACAACCAAATGAAAGGAGACGCTAACCGCTTTCTTTCCACAGACATTTCAGCATCACTTTCTATCATCATTGCCAGGATTTTCTATGCTGTAAACTGGTTCAATGTCGCGGCGATATTCCCGCTCATTGCCATCGACTTTGAGCAGGATATTGCTTTGCTAGGCTCAATATCTGCAGCATTTTTCATAGGGGTTGGGGTATTTCAGGTTCCTGCAGGCGTATTTGCTGCCAGGTATTCTCCCCGAACATCGGCGGTGTTTGGGATAGCGTTATCGTCTGTTGCCGCCCTTCTTTATGGCTTTACGTCAGAGGCGTCACAGCTGGTCTGGCTGCGATTCATTGTTGGGACGGGCATGGCCTTCTTTTTCAGCTCTGGCGTAGTACTCATTGCAAGATACGCTGGTGCGAAATCTTCTGGCTTTTCAATCGGCCTCATGAACTCGGCACACTCAATTGGCGGAATCGTGGGGATATTTGCATGGATTGTAATTGCCCAGATGTTTGGATGGAGGCCAAGCCTCATACTGGGCGGGGCAATCGGCATCGCAACAGCTATCCTGATGATTGTGGCTATACCAAGGCGGTCAGAATCGACAGCTGATGCTCAACAAGAT
>JBFLWZ010000137.1:0-5627 GCA_040757615.1 Thermoproteota archaeon
GCTCAATTCCAACAGTCAATCAACATGAAAAGATTCCAGTTGCTATATAGCGGAAAGTCAAGATTACTTTACTTTTCCATTTGCTAGCCTTGATGTACAAATTGTGCACTAGGATTATATACAAGCTTTTACTTTGGTGCTGATACGTTGGATTCTCGAAGCAAGGAGGCCGAGATCATAAGCGAGATCTTGCTTAGGGCGGCCAGCGAGCCGGAATTCAGAAACGAGCTTATCAGGGATCCTAGCATAGTGCTCGAACAGTTCAACGTTTCGCTAGAGGCGAAAATGATTATCCGAAGAAGCATAATCGACCTGACGCAATAGTCCTTGATTCAGAAGATTGTATAATAGAATTTTACATGATTTTGGAACCCTAGCATATTTCTCTAGAGAATAGGTAAAATCGTTAAAATTCATTTTTGCACGTTGTGTGCGATGAAGAAAGCACCAATAGCGGTCGCGCTAGTGCTGGTTTTTGGACTTTTCGCAGCAGCGTTTAGTCTTGCACCAGCAGTTGCGCAGAATGCCACTACGGGCACAAACGCAACAGGCACAAACGCGACAAGCAGCAATACAACAAGCACCATGAACGCCACAACAGGCGCAACCACGAATGCTACGGGTGGAGGGACATTTTCAGCAAGGGGTTCTATCGCTACTTTGATCTTTGACACTGGAGAAACAACCACCACCGGCGAAGCCGAAAATGACACAACTACCGCTAGCAATGAAACAAGCATGACTGGAAATATGACAACATCGGGCAACACTACAACAATGATGCCGCAGGTCATTACAGGAGACAATGCTACCAGTTCAAGCAACATGACAAGCATGGACAATACCACAACAACTGCTGCCGAAGAAATAGAGCCTCCATACGTCCTATCGGGTGACTGGAACCTAGATGTTCAGGATGGTAGCGTGAGCGACTTTACCGCCAACCTTAACATGGTACACCTCGACGGAACAGGACGCCACTCGCATGAGCTGAGCAACTTTGTATCCTCTAATTCGTCCACGATAGACACCAGTGCGGAAGGAACGTCTTTCATCTTTGGTACGGTTGACGTCGCTACGGATGGAGAACCGAGATGGACAGGCGTAGATGCGCTGATAATCATTGAGAGGAACAATGTGATCAGCATCTCGCTGGCAACCGAGGACACTGACGATCACTTCATGGGACAGCCGATATATGGAATCATCGCCTCCATGACTGATGAAAACGGCAACGAAATGATCGACACAGGCATACCCACAGCTGGCAATGCAACTGGTGGAGCGACAGGCGGAAACATGACAACCGACAACCAAACCGGTGGTAACCAAACTGGTGGCGGATTCCTTGACAATCTGACCGGTGGAGTACAGGATCTCTTTAACAGCACAGGGCAGTAAATGATCTCTTGCTGGCAACAGCAAGAATATCTTTTTTCTTTTTTATAATACATTTGCGGGCGCTAGTTTTGTGATGTTACCATCTCTTGCCTGCAGTTTGCCTCATGTGGTAGTACAAGTACTGTTGTGCATAACCTGCATATCTGCCAAAATATCTCCTTGCGCTTTTTGATAGCTCCTCATATTGATGCGCTGTGAGCTTTTCTCCAAATTCTTTTTCATGCAGCCAACTATAGTTGGCTGCCAGCGCCCTTGCGATCCATACATCTATGGGAAATGCATCAAGCTTTTCTAGAGAAAACAGCAGTACGCAGTCGGCTATTTTGTTGCCTATTCCATATATTTTCAGTAATTCTTGCTTTGCCTCTTCATAACCTGCAGTCCTGAGCGCGTCAAAGTCAAGCTGGCCAGAAGTGATTGCATGCGCAGCTGCCTTTATCGCCTTTGCCCTGTAGCCTAGCCCACACGACCGCAATTCGTCGATGCTGGCCCTGTCAATGCCTCTGGCAGATGGAAATGTGAAAAACTCTATCCCATCCACCTTTACTGACCTGCCGAATTTTCTTGTCAGGCTGTAGAGCATTCTGCGAATCATTGGGATATTCGTGTTGCTGGCGCACACGAATGAAAAAAGGCACTGGTGTGGCTCCTGCCTTATGAGGCGCAGGCCGGGATACTCCCTTACAAGCTTGCGCATGAGCGAGTCGTGCGATATTTCGCTAAATATCAGCTTCGCATCGTCATCTAGTCTGAACATCTTGCTCTCCCACGTCTTGTCTTCAGGGAACGATGAAAATTCCACATGCTCACCTGCCTGCGCTATCTTGACAATGCAGTCACCGTTGACACCGTACCAGGAATCGTCGCGCTCTGCCCAGAGAAAGACTTGGCCGCTGTTTATGCTTGTTATCGGGTCAAAGCTCTGGTGAAGCGTCTGCAAGTCTGTTAGCCAATTTCTACGATCCTTATTGAACTTTTTCATGACAATAGCTCAGAGTAGTATTTACTTCATCCTGGCATCTTACAGTCAGTTCCGTCTAGACTCTTCATCGCCAACATCTGTAGACCTTGCTGATTTATTTCCCTACCGGTACCGTTAAATAAATGACACACGTGTTCCCGTGCTATATGAGCTCTAACGATTCCACTGATCCCGTCGAAGCTTTCAAGAAGGTGATTGAGAAGGGAAGCGAAGCGCAGAAGGACTTTCTGAAGCAGTTTACAAACATACAGCAAGACACGATGCAGAACTACTTTACCGTGCTCCGTGGTCTGACCTTCTATAATGCGATGTTCAAGACCACTGTGCAAAGCGGTGGCAGAATTTCAATTCCTGAAGCCGAAAGGCAAGCGCTAAACATCGAAGACGGCGATCTAGTGCAAGTAATCGTGGTACCGATAGAGCGCAAGCGTAAGAGCCAAAAGGAATCCTGATCACTGGTCGCTTCCGACCAGAAACTTTAACGCCAGCTTGTTAAACGTCATTGGCTTTTCAACATATGGCGTGTGACCGCAGTTCTTTATGACTACAAGCTCGCTATCTGGGATCTCGCTGTATTCTTTTGCATACTGCACCGGTATCATTCTGTCGGTGTCTCCCCAGACAAGCAGAGTGGGTGAAATTATCTTGCCAATCCTTCCCTGAAGCTTGGGCGCGTGCCTCATGCCGAGCAGGGTAGACATAAAGGCATACTTTGCATTCGGAAGCCTCATCCTGTTCACAAAGTCTATCACTATCTCTTCCGTCACTGCATCAGGGTCGTGGGCCATCTCTTTGAAAGCCTTGTACGCGTTTTCATAAGTTGGGTATAGAGCAGCCATGATGTATCCGTCCAAGGTGGGAGTAGATGCACGCATCATGCCCGCAGGTGAAGCCAGCACTAGCTTGTCGACTCTCCGGTTGAATCTGATAGCAAACTCTGTCGCCAGATGACCGCCAAACGATGAACCTATTATGCTCGCTTTTGAAATGTTCAGGTTGTCAAGAAAGCCGCTGAAAAAGTCAACAAAGAAATCCATCGTGTATTCTACTGTGGGTTTGTCGCTGTATCCAAACCCGATAATGTCTGGCGTTATCACGCGGAAATATTTCGCCAGTGTCGGGATCACGCGGGACCACCTCTCAGCAGAAGCGCCGATGCCATGTAATAGGACCAAAGTCTTGCCGTCGCGCGGGCCGTGCTCGAGATACCTTGTGGCATAGCCGTTGACATAAGTCAGCTTTTGCGGCGTTGACTGCTCCTGCAATCAGTCGGTACTATCGTACCTCACTTAATATATTTATGCAGTAGCCAGCCCATACTGGCCGATAGCGAATCTTCCCGCGCAGTATTGTTTCTGGTATTGGTGCTCCAAGTATTTTTCTATCTCCTTTCTCCTCTTCTGTTCAAGCAGGAGGCCGGCTTGGTTCCTTGCTCTTTCAAGGTGGTTGAAAATTATCATGTATGGCATCTTGTCCAACAACTTCCGTATCGATGCGCAGATTCTCTGCAGCACTGCGTCCCTGACTTTTGAAATGCCCTGCAGTTGCTCGATGCACGTCTTTGAATCGCTTCTGATGTTTACCACAATCTGCTTCTTTTTCTGGCAGCTTGCCAGCATGCTTATCTGGCGAAGGTTTTTCACGATGGCGAAATAAATTGCCAGCATCTCCATCCTCTGCACGCCGAATCTCTCATTTTTAGCCGGAGGGCGGAGAACTCTGATTTCCTGTTTTCCTGTATAATGGTTATACCAAGCTATGTAACCGGACGGGGATCCATCGGCATCTATAGTGATGCTTGACAGACGCATCCGTAACATAATATCGACAAACTACCTTAAGACTCTATCTATGCAGAAAACTTTAGCTACATACTCAACTATGTGAGACCCGGATATTTCATTCAACGTCCTGAAGGCTCCGGATTTCTTACCACTTTTCTGCCGTAGTGGGCATATTTTTCAAGGAAATAGCTGGCATTTTTACGCACAATGTCCCGGAAAAGGTGCGGGTATGCCTTGAACGCCGGAGTATTGGATTCATAGTGACCACATTTCCAACAGATCCATTCTGTCCACCTGCCATCGCGGTATTCATACACCTTGCAGTTACAGGCCGGGCATTCGATCATCTTCCTGCAATCGACGGATATCTTTTCTATCTACATGCTCATGCATTTTCGACTACTTGCTAAAAATTATAGCAGGGCGTCTCAAGTTAGTTTAAATTCATCTCTAATGGATTTTTTGTTGTTTGATCGCCCAAAAGCAGATTTCAGTCTCGCTGGCTGAAAGCACCATAGCGGCAGGCGAAGAGCTGCACGGGACGGTGGTTATCAACTACCCCGGCAGGTTTGACAGCCTCGTGATCAATTCCCGGATCGAAAATTCAAGCGACGTATTCTCCTATGTCAATCTCAACGGAAAAAAGATCAAACATCCTTACGCCCGCCTCTCAATATTCAAAGCGGAATTAGGAGGCCGGACCACAATCGAGTTCATCGCCATCACCAATCATGTTCCCGTAGGAGACTCGTCCAGTGTCAAGTTTCGCGTCTCGATAATACAAGAGCATAAGGAAGTTGTGAGCGACATCGCCTACATTAAAGTAGTAAAAAAGGTCTAGGCGAAGTTCTCTACTATCTCAATTATACCCTGCATATGGGGATGTGGTTCACAGTGGTACGGATATTCTCCGACTTTTGTGAAGGTGAATTCAAAGGTTTGTCCTGGATTGATAAGAGAGCCTAATTGTTTTGTCGAATCGAATTCGCCATTAATGACATCAACATAGCCATCATCTGTTGTAACTGTGTGGCTGGTGATGTCATTGTTAGTCCAGACCACTTTGTTATTTACTTCTATTGTACCACGTGCTTCACTTGGCACAAAGAACCTGCCATTAGTTGGAAGAGAAGCGCCTTCTGCAATATTGATTTCTGTAACCTCCGGTGGGTTAAGTATCTCTTCCTTTAGAGTCGGCTTTGCGTTAGCCTCTGGAAGATACACGAACTGGTAGTAACCCATGCTTATGGCAACTGCGACAACAAAAGTGATAATGCTTATGCCTCCAGCGTGGTTCGCCATGGCTCAATATTTTCTCCTTTTATTTTCACATATAAAGCTTGTTTGTCAGGTAGTTTTCTTGCCGTCAGGTCCGTCCAATGCTGCAGAAGTGGGGATGTGATCTGTTGGTGGTGCAGACTTGCTTCCAGCGGCTACCTGTTTTTGTTGCTGCGATAGCT
>JBFLWZ010000138.1:0-5580 GCA_040757615.1 Thermoproteota archaeon
ACCCCACACCTTGATGCCTTGGAATGTCCCCACAGGTTGCCTCTTTTCCTTGAATTTCGGGTCGATTGGGCCGTCCACCTTGCCATAGCTGGTGCCGGTGCCGGATAGGGAAACAGTGGTAGGGCCGCCCGCAGCGGGAGCGCTTGGAGTCGCCGGTATCGCTGGTGGTGGAGAAGCAGCCGCCGGGGCCGCTGTGGATGGCGCAGCTGGAGCTGCTGCCGGCTTTGGCACTGCAGCCTGCTGGGCCATGGTCTTTTGCCTCTTGACAACGCATAATTGATTGTGAACGTCCCTCATGCTTTCCAGAGTGTTAGGGTTGCTGTGGCGCAGAAGGGTGCCACAGTCTTCGCAAACGTACTCGGTTACAGTGGCAGTCACGAGGTAGTATGGACCTTAACTTATTTATTAACTATGCCAAAAAAGGAAGAAAAAGGACAGATTTACTGCCTTGTGAACTGCTGGGTCTGCTGCGCAAAGAACGTTGTCCACGCCTTTGCGACGTTGGTGGAAAAGTCAGTCACCGCATCCACTGTCCTGTTGTAGATCTTCAGGTTTTCCCTTGCGGCGTCCAGCGCATTGATTGTCAGCTGATTGTTGATGCCAACAGACCTGATTGCGTTGTTTGTCATTTCGTTTGACTGCCTTGTGAACAGGTCGGCATATGGAACTGCTGGGATGTTCAGCGAGTTTACAAACTGCTTCTGAGCTGCAAATGCAGTCTGGATCATGTTCTTGGTTGTCTGGATGTAGTCCAGCTGGAGGTTAGAGATTGATTGTGAATACTGCGGCTGAACCTTTGCAAATTCGTCTACTGTCCTGATGAGGTTGTCTCTCATTGTGTCGTATATGTCGCTTGTCCTTGCTTCGTCTTTTGTTGGGTTAGTCTTATCGACCATTTTAATTACCATCTAATGGTAATTAATGGTAATATATAAACATTGGTCAATAACGACGTTTACTGCCAGGCATTGGTGTTAAAAACCAATACGTGGTTAATCAATCTGCTGTCTCTTCTTCTCTGTCTTTTTCTCGGAATCAAATCTCTCCAGCTGGTAGGTGTTCATATCTGCAAACTTGATGCCTTCTGCAAGCGCCGGGTGCACCCGCCTGATTTCGCTGTACATCTTTTGGCAGGCGATGCGGTAGTCGGGGTGGCCTTGCGGAGCAGTGCGCAGCTCTATCATGTGGCATGCCTCCCGCAGGTTCATTTTTATAAAATACGGGTAGCGGTAGGCAAAGTTGACGACGTACTGCGCTTCTTCCGGCATTGTCTTTGCAATCACTTCGTACGTCTCCTTTGTAGTATACATGCAGTCTCTAAAGTCCTTGTCAAGCCCCACATCCACCAATTCTTGCGGCAGGTCGTAGCCGTGGCGCGTCGACAGCAGCTGGCGCTCCATGGTGAGCACCCTGTGCCTGTGCAGGTCACGGAACATGCCAAAGTTGGTGAACATCTCAAACGTGTAGTCTACCATTTCAAATGCCCTGCCGGGGCGGTGCCGCCTGTTTGTCCGAAATTCCGTGTACGTCTTTATGATCTTGTGCCGCTCTTCGGTGGGCATGGACTTGACATAGCTCGTTATCCTGTGGAGCGACTGGCCCTGCGCATGTTCGTACAGTATTGCAGAAGCAACCTTGACTACTGCCTGAAAGTTGTCCTCAAAATCTAGCAGCCTCACCGGTTCGGGCTTTTCTTCCGCCGGGACTCCCGACAGGTATCCTTTTGCAAGTTTGTTGATTGCGCCTTCTGTCTTTGCGACATATTCCTGCAACGCCTGGCCGTACTTGTCGTTTGCGCGCCTGACAAAGGAGGGGATCAACGCGTTCAGCTCGCCAAACAGCTGGTCCGCAATCGATCTGATCTCTCTTAACCTCGAGCCGTACATCAGCGTCAACAAATATTCAAACGCCCTGCCGTTGCCGGTGATACCGACGTTTGTCATCGTGGATGCCGGCAAGAGCCCGCGCAAGAGATCAAACGCCTTTGCCTTTATCGTGATGTTGTAGATCCGCTCTGCGGCCTTGATGTCCTTTTCTGCTCTAAGCTGGCCAAAGGGCACTTCTTTTTTCAGGCCGGAATCAAAGAAATTGAACCGCTCTATCGGCTCCTTTTCCTTCAGAAATGCCTGCAGCGGCTGGATACCATTGCTGTAGGTGTCAAATGACAGGTCGCATGCCTTTACGTATCTGTCTGCGTGGGGCGACTCCATGATCCCTGCTTCCCTGACATAGCGGTAGTGGCCCGCCACCTTCTGGTCAAACGCGACATAGCGAGATGACTTTTCGAGATACGAGAGACCGATCCTGCGGTCCTCTATCTTTTTGGCGGCGATGTTTGAGATGCCCTCGACTGCCACTTGCGCCTCGCCCAGCTCGGCTACAGAGTCGTCGCCATACTCAAGCAGGACGCGCCTGTAAAACTCTTCGCCCCTGTTTGGATTTTTGGCAAACTCGTCCAGAAACACCCTTCGCATGGTCTTGTCTGTCCTTGAATAACGGGACATGAGCGCCCCCCTGTCGACCTGCCTTGGAGTGGTTATCGCAAAGACGGCCCTGTCGACATTTGAGAAGTGGCCCTTCAACTCGGCCTTTTCCTCTTCGGTAAAGCTGTCCATAAAGACTGTACTGTCAAACAACAGGACTAGCCGGGAGGCATGTCAAATAAAAAGTTGCGCTGCAAAACAGTAAAATGCTCTTACTAAATAATGCAACAATTTTGACACCGTTATCATTATACCATCTTGCTCAACGATTCGCATGAGCGAAGAAAAGCTCGGATTCGTAGGCAAGCAAGTCAAGGACATCTATGGTACTTACATCGGAAAGGTAGTCGGCATAATAACCGAGATTGACGGAGAGATCGAGACCGTCGGGGTCGACACAGGCTCTGGCGGACTGAGGCAACTGCCGTACGAGCAGCTCGTTATCCAAGGCGACTATGTCTTCTTTATTCCAAAATGGAGGCTGGACGCACAGAGGCTGCTGAGGCAGAAGTCACTGACGCTAAAGAGGATAAAGGCGTTGCAGGACATTGTCGCTGAAAACGACGGCATGAAGGAAGACGCAGAACTGGTTTACATAAAGTACGAAAAAAAGCTCTCAGAGATTGAAGCAAGCGAAAAACAGGTCAACGACACGCTGAATGCGCGCTTGTCCGAGCTGGACGCTGAAGCTAGGAACATCAAAGCCGTCCTCTTTGACGCCAAGCTGCAGTTCAGGAGCAACGAGATGAAGGAAGAGACCTACCAGCAGATCAAGGTCCAGACAGACGAACTGATTGAGCACATCAGTAACGAAAGGACCGAGATCAGCAACGTAAGAGCAAAGATGGCAGCAAACACACTCGAAAACATTAGCACTGAATCGGCACCGGCAGTCGCTCCAGCAAAAGAAGCTCCGGCAGCAGAGCCAAGCCACACAGATGTGGAGGTCGCCCCTGTGCAGCAGGTAACCACAACCAGCGAGGAAGAAAAGCCCGTCGCGGTGTCTGCCAACGGCGCAGAGCAAGAGACGAGCTGGCTGAATCAGGTCATCACGAAATAAGTTTTTTCGGGCCGGACAACGTCCGGTCAGCCTTTTTCTGTTTTTAAAAAATTAGGAGTGGTCAGTGTTCCCTGACCGTCGTCTGCAACAGTTCTCCTATCTCGCTGTGCATCTTTAGAAAGTTTAGGCCTTTTGCTGTGGTCTTGTACGTCTGCGTCCCTTCCATGTATTCCAATAGTCCGTTTTCTATGAGCACACTAAGGTATTCCCTCAGCTGTGCGTAGCTTAGGAAAGCTTTGTACATAATTTTCGTCTTTGTGGCTCCGCCGTTTGCAGCCTCTAGGATCATTGCAACTATCTCTGTTCTGCTTCTGTACTTCAAACTATGATAGCACTGATTTTTCTCGATTTTTAATATATCGACAGACTGTTTACTAACAAACTTCTGAAGTTTGTCTCGATTACCTGCACGCAAGGAAGAATTGAACAAATGATTTAAAGACAAGTTTCCATTTTCTCATAGTGTTTGTCGAGTCCTTCAAAGCTGTACGAAGAGAGCGGCAAGATCAAGGTCAGCGTCCGTTCTGGAAGCAAGCTTGAAAAGGCCGCAAAAGAGGCGGCGGCGGAACCTGAAAAGTTCTGGGCGGAGCAAGCTCGCAACCTTGTGTGGTCGAAAGAGTGGGACCGCGTCCTTGACTGGAAGCCGCCTTTTGCAAGGTGGTTTGTAGGCGGCCAGCTTAACGCTTCAGTCAACTGCCTTGACAGGCACATCAAGACCGACACAAAAAACAAAGCTGCCATAATATGGGAGGGCGAAGGCGGAGAAACAAGAACCCTCTCCTATTTCCAGCTGTATAGACAGGTGAACAAGTTTGCCAACGTCCTCAAGGGTCTCGGCGTAGCTAGGGGCGACAGGGTGACGATATACCTCCCGATGGTGCCCGAGCTGCCCGTTGCAATGCTTGCCTGCGCAAGGATCGGTGCGATCCACTCTGTCGTGTTCTCTGGCTTTTCCGCACAGGCTCTGATAGACCGGGTCAACGACGCGCAGTCAAAGGTGATAATCACTGCAGATGGCGGCGTAAGGAAGAGCAAGCTGGTCGAGCTGAAAAAAGTGGTAGACGAAGCGATCTCGTCGACGCAGTCGGTCGAGCATGTCGTGGTGCTAAGGCGCGCTGGCAACCAGATCCGGATGGGGCCAAAGGATCTCTGGTGGCACGATCTGATGGAGGGTGCCAAAACATACTGCGAGCCTGAGCAGGTCGAGAGCACGCACCCGCTCTACATCCTTTATACGTCCGGGACGACAGGCAAGCCAAAGGGTGTGATGCACGGAACCGGAGGCTACCTTACTCATCTTTATGCTACAGCAAGATGGGTCTTTGATTTCAGCAAGCAGGACATTTTCTTTTGCACTGCAGACATTGGCTGGGTGACAGGCCACAGCTACATCGTCTACGCACCGCTAATGCACGGCGTAACCGAAATAATGTACGAAGGCGCGCCAGACTTTCCAAAGCCGGACAGGTACTGGGCAATAGTGGAGAAACACGGCGCTACAATCCTGTACACGACGCCGACTGCACTCCGCATGTACATGAAGTACGGCGACGCGGTACCAAATTCGTTTGACCTCTCTTCGCTCCGGCTCCTTGGAACCGTGGGCGAGCCAATAAACCCGGAGGTTTGGATGTGGTACTTCAAGACGATAGGCAAGGAGGCATGCCCGATAATCGACACGTGGTGGCAGACGGAAACCGGTGGGATAATGCTGAGCATGTGCACCTGCATCGAGATGATCCCGATGAAGCCCGGCTCTGCCACATTCCCGGTGCCCGGGGTCGACGCTGCGGTGGTCGATGAGAACGGTAAGCCAGTCCCACCCGGCACAAAGGGCTATATCGTGGTTAGAAAGCCATGGCCGGGGATGCTTCTGACGCTCTGGGGGGATGACGAAAAATACAGGCAGGTGTACTGGAGCAGGTTTGCAGGGATGTACTATCCCGGCGACTATGCTCTCGTCGACCACGACGGATACCTGTGGCTCCTTGGCAGGGCGGACGATGTGCTAAAGGTCGCCGGACACCGGCTAGGGAC
>JBFLWZ010000139.1:0-5573 GCA_040757615.1 Thermoproteota archaeon
CTAGGCGAGGAAATGCAGAGTTCTGTGTGGCGGACTCGCTAAACGCCCCGTTCAGCCCCGGCAAGTTTGACCTGGTACTTGCCCTGAATCTGCTCGAGCTTGTAGACGCTGATAAGCTTCTTGCATCCATTCACAGGCTGCTAAAGCCTCACAGCGATGTCGTAATTGCCGACCCGTACGACTATAACCGCGACCCGCCGGCGAAAAAGACCTACGATGGCCAGTCTTTCAGAAAACTTGTCGAGAGTTCTGGCTTCGAGATAGGCGAAAAGAGCAGTAAAGTCGAGTCGTTCATCCCATGGGTCCTGAAAGTGAATGAACGGGCTTACCTGTTTTACTTTGTAGACTATATTAAGGCAAAAAAGCTGTCCAAAGAGAAATTCTAATCCTTTTCAAACTTTTTAAAAAGCCTTCCGGTTCTGTGACTTGTGAACCCCCTAGAGGCCATGCAGGTAGAAATAGAATGCCAGTTGCAAGACCTGCAAAAGCAGAACCTGCCGCGTCCTGATAGGAACTGCCTTTTTGTGGGCTCTGGCGATTCGTATGTCGCAGGACTTGCTGCGTATCACGTTTCTGCAGGCCGCGCCCTCTGCTGCTATCCTACAGACATAATTCGCAATCCATCGATGATCAACGGTCGCAACGTCTATGTTGTTTCGATCTCTGGAAATACAAAAGCTAACATTCTTGCGGCCAAGATTGCCAAGAGAAATGGGGCAAACACCACTGCAGTCACTGCAAGACCGGCAAGCAAGCTTGCGAAGGTGTGCGATCGGACAATCGAGTTGAAATATAGGATTGCAGGAGTCACTACTTCGGGGACCACCAGCTTTACTTCCAGCATGCTTGTCTGCGCTTCACTTGCTACCAAGATATCGCTGCCGGCTAACATTGATAGAATATATGGAGAAACAAAAGGCAGGGCAGAAAAGGCGGTCGGCAAGATTAATAGCGGCACGTACTTTATTCTTGGCGATGGCATCTTGTACCCGGTGACAATTTATGGTGCCCTAAAGTTCAACGAGGTTTTCGGCGCAAAGGCGATTGCATATCCCGCCGAAGAGTTTTGCCATTCTCCACTCTTCAGTCTCAAAAAGGGCGATAATGTAATTGTGATGGGAAACAAGCAGTTGGACAAGAGATTGCGCAACGAAGGATTTTCTTCTTTGCATGTTGATTTAAAATGTGAAGGGATTGGATTGTTGTTGGAGTCAACATTCTTTATACAGTTCTTGGTTCTGAAACTGGCGCAAAGGCGCGGGCTAACCAGCTGCTACTTTCTTAGGAACAAAAGGCTGCTCAGGACAAGCTCGGATTTCATTTACGGCTAGACCTTTCTACTGGAAGATCGGGCCTGTTGCCCCACTCACCCCACGAGCCGAGATACATCTTCACATTCTTGAACCCAAGCATCTTTAGCACCACGAATGTGTTGGCGGCGCGATAGCCGCCTTGGCAGTACGTTATTATCTCAGCGTCCTTTGGAAAGTTGTACATCTGTTCCATCTTCTGAGGGTTCTTGAAAACATTCTGTTCCAGATTGTCGTTCCAGTCGATGTTGATTGCAGTAGGAATGTGGCCGGCGCGAGCTGCCCTGACAGCAGAGCCATCATATTCTTCCTTTGAACGGGCATCGACAATGATTGCTTTTTTCTTTTTTATTGCCGACTTGATCCTTGCAAAGTCGGCCAAAATCTTGGGATCAGGCTTGGCGTCAAATCTAGAGTGCACAAACGGGTTGGTTTTGGTTTCCGTCTTGAAGCCCTGCGCCTTCCAGTTGTTGATGCCGCCATCAAGCATGGCGACACTGTCATGCGCAAAATAGAGCAAAAGCCATACGCCTCTAGCAGCAGACGTTCCAGAGACATCGTCATAAAACACGACGAATTTGTTCTTTGAAACCCCGATATTTGAGAGCAACACCTTGGCCTGTTTGTTGAACTGGTTCATGCCCTGTTTTGAGGTATCTATCCAGTGGAACTGCATAAGTTCGATGTTGACTGCGCCGGGAATATGTGATTCGGCATAGCTTGAGAACGGTCGAGTATCGACCAAAAGCAGGTTACTATTGCCCAACATTTGTCGCAGTTCAGAGGCAGAGATTACAAGGTTCAAGTGCTTAATGCATTTTGACCGCCGTGAATATTTATTGCTAGTGACAACGAAACGGCGTTTTAGCAACAATATTTATTGCTTGGAACCACGGAGCTATCGCAATTGGCTAGGAAATTAAAGCCCGAGCCTACAGGGAACCGCCTAGAATCCATTCGAGATGCTCACAATGCACAAAAGCTGGGTCGGACGACCCGCATGGAAGACTATTTGGAAGTAATCTACGAGTTGATAGAGCAAAAAGGCTATGCAACCACTGTAGATATCTCCAATTACCTCAATGTGAGCTCGCCCAGCGTAACCAAGATGCTCCAGAGACTCAACGAAAGCGGCCACGTCAACTATGAAAAATACCGAGGCATCAGTCTAACAGAGTCGGGCATGGCAGTGGCGAAAAACATCCATGATAGGCACGGGGTCTTGGCGGAGTTTCTAAAGATGATAGGGGTGGACGAGGACACGGCCAACCGCGACGCAGAGGGAATAGAGCACCACCTGCACCCAGAGACTCTGAAAAAGCTTGAAGAGTTTATCAAGCTGGTGAAAAGCCGGGGGTTAGCAGGTCTTCCCTAGTGCTTGCTCAAGAATACCTTGATCTCTTGCCCGCCGATTATTGCATTTACGATTTTCTTGCCAGCCTCGCTCCGCTTGTCGATTTTTACTCGTGCTTTCTTGCCCACCTGGCTGCTCAATACATACTCCTCATCGACATAGACATCGATAGTCTTGCCAATCACGTCGTCGTCGAGGAGAATGTTCACCGCCGACCCGCTTTCGCTGATATCAAAGTCGATCTCTTTTCCAAGTGTCGGGATCTTGGCTTCGATATCTATCTTTACCCCAAGCATCTCTTCCAGCTCCGAGACTGTCGCGCCGCCCTTACCGATGATTCGTGGCGCTGCTTCCTTGCTCACTCTCACCTGAACCTTGTTGTCTGAGATGACATTCACCTCAGCTTGCGGATCGAACCGCCGCACGATATCCATTATCTTTGACTGGGCTAGCTTACGCACGCCGCTTGCCGATTGGCCGCCTTTTGCGATCTTGTTTACAGGCACTACCACGTTTTCTTCGCCGAACGTATAGATCTCGTACTCTATTGCACCTGTTTCAAAATCGCGCACCTCGACAAGAGGCCTTGCAAGGTCTTCCTCAGTCATGCCTGTCGGGACCTTGACCGTCAGGCTCAGCTCGTACACCTTCTTGATGCCTCCATCGCGGACAAAGATAATGGTGTCAAGTATGTGGGGTATCATGCCAAGCTCTACCCTGCCCATGAAGCGCTGGATCGCGTCAAGCGGGCTGCTTGCGTGTACGACTCCGACCATCCCGACCCCGGCGAGCCGCATGTCGGCAAACACCTCAAAGTCCTGCCTTCTTCGGACTTCGTCAAAGATCGTGTAGTCGGGCCTTACAAGAAGCAGAATGTCGACCGCCTTTTCAAAGCTGCCCTCAAGTGGGCCGTACTGCGTGACTTCTTCTGGCACCTGTAGATCCCTAGGAGATTCGAACGTCTTGACTATCTTGCCCTTTTCAACGTAAAAGTGCGCAAGGCTGCTTGCAAGCGTGCTCTTGCCAGAGCCAGGTGGACCAGCTATAATTATCCCTTCTGCCTTGCCCGACAGTCGCTCCATCAGCTTGTCGCTTGCATTATAGTCTGCAAGCACGAGCCTAACTATCGGCCTGACTATTGTAACTTCAAGACCATCTGAAAACGGGGGCCGTGTTATCGCGATCCTGAAATTTCCAAATTGGATGACGGTCGCGCCGCTCCGGCTGATTTCGACTGAGCCGGTGTGCATTACCCTGCTTGCCTCCGATACTTCCTTTATGATGTTTGAGAGCTGGTCGTATGTGCTCTTTTCCTCGCCCATCCTGACCAATTGAAAGTCGCCTGGTTTGCCCTTCTTTGCCATAGGATACGTTCCTTCCTTCAAGTGCACGCTCATGGTGTTATCGTCAAAGTATTTTTCAAACTCCAAGTCGGTCGTCTTGGTTGGCGCGCGTATGTGCATCGCTTTGATGCCTTGAGCCTCTGCCACAAGGGCCTGCACATAGTCGGCAGTGATCAGTGTTGCAGATTCCTGCATCGCAACGTCCTTGATTATCGCGTCGATCCTGCCGTGTTTGGCTAGCCTGATGTCGTTGAGATCGGGACGCTGACCCACGAATTTCAGCCCGATCTTTTTTGCGGATGCAAGCTCCCTCATTTTCTTTATCTCTTCAAGCCCGACAAAGCCGTGTTCTTTGTTGGTCGATGCCTGCGATTGGAGCTCATCAAGTACTGCCAGCGGGATAACGATCTCGCTCCCTTCTTCGATGTCTCCAGCTTCGAGCATCTTTGTTATTTCTCCATCAATAATTATGCTGGTATCAAGCACGAATTTCCTATTGTTCAAATGTATACTAGCTCCGCCGAGGTGATTTAAAAAGCATTTTTGATGAAACTGGAAGATAAGCAATAACAATTTATGGGCGAGAATGTCCAAAATGGCTGAATGAAAAAGGTAGAGGCTATCGTCAGGTCCGAAAGGATGCCCGTGGTCAAGGAAAAGTTAAGGCAGATGGGGATCGGCGGCATGACAATTTCTACAGTGTCAGGATGGAGCAAGCAACGCGAGTTACACCTCCAGTGGCGCGGTCAGCCAGTCGCTTATGATCTTCTTCCAAGGGTGAAGTTCGAGACAGTAGTCCCTGACAATCAGGTTGACAAGGTTATTCAGGCGGTCATAGAGTCTGCAAGGACTGGCGAGCACGGTGACGGTGTCGTGTTTGTATCAACGATAGAGCAAGCGTTCAACATTGCCACGCTTGACAAGGATGAAAAAGTAATCATTTGAAATGTATTGGAAAGCAACGCTCTTTGTAATAGCGGCGGTGTTCATAGTCGCTGCCAATTTTTTTCCAGCGCGAGCTGCCAGTTACTATGAGGAGCAGACCGATTTTTCCGAAACTTCTGTCCCGATGGCGGACTATAGGTGGGACCAAGACGACATCAATGGCTGTATATACAAGGAAGACGAGGTGAAGAACTCGCATTACGTCTGGACAAAGATGGCGGTGCAAAAATGGAGGCAGGCGCTGCGGGAATACACTGGCAATCAGGATGCATGGAACTTTACCGCGCGCTATGTCAGGTCTGAAGCAGAACTAGAATCCTGCGACGTCAAGTTCTACATTTATGATACATACAAAGACTTTCCCGACTATCCAGCCCAGACAGGCGCATATACCTCGGTGACATTTACAGAGGGCGGAGGAGACCTCGATGTGAGGGTATATCTCGCGCCCCTTGTGCTGCACGGCGACGGCGAAACAGAAATAGATCTGCCGGGATATGCCTTCAGAAATTCTGCAGTACACGAGGTCGGACACGTTCTAGGATTTGGACACATGCAGTCCCAGAAGGGCTACCTAATGTCGCCACAGTTCGACTTTTGGGAACAGGATGACCAACTGCC
>JBFLWZ010000140.1:0-5408 GCA_040757615.1 Thermoproteota archaeon
CGTTAAAATCGGTAGCATGAAAGAGTACCGGAAGAGGCTACCAGTAGGGACATGACTTTTTAGTCTCTTAGGTATTTACTTTTTCTATATTGTTGATATCTGATGGCGAAGGGTCTGAGCTTGTCAGGCTGGCCAGAAGGGCGGTCGAAACATACCTTCATGAGTCAAGAATAGTCAAGCTTGACAAAGATGATGGCGTAAGGGCAGGAGTGTTTGTCACGCTCAACTACCTGACAAGAAACAGGAAAGAGCACTTGCGAGGTTGCATCGGCTTTCCCCTGCCAGAGAAAATGCTCTACCAGTCAGTAGTCGAGGCTGCCATAGCTGCAGCGACTGAAGACCCGCGCTTTCCGCCAGTTGACCGGCAAGAGCTAGACAGCATGATCTTTGAAGTAAGCGTGTTGACACCCCCACAGGAGATCAGAGTCGAGACGGCCGAATACCGAAAGGAGATCAGAATAGGCAGAGACGGCCTGATTCTGCGCTGGCGCTACGGCTCAGGACTGTTGCTCCCCCAAGTGCCTGTAGAGCTGAAATGGGACATCGATCAGTATCTCGCAAACATCTGCTACAAGGCTGGAGCGCCAGCCGACGCTTGGATGGACTCTGCTTCAAAACTGTACAAGTTCCAAGCCATCGTGTTCAAGGAAAAAGAGCCCAACGGCGAGATCGTCAGGCTTGAGCCATGACAATATATAATCAGGCCTGATAATTCCCGGTGTGGGCGTCGCCTATTTTGCGCCGTACGGGGTCGGCCTTGGACACGCAAGCCGCCTTGTCATGGTCGCCGACCAACTGCGCGGCAACGGGATCGACGTCAGCTTTTCTTCATACGGCGAGGCGGCAAGCTATGTTTCGCTCAGGGGCTACAAGTGCATCACCGTCTCCCCAGTAGAGTTTGCATGGAGCATGGAAGGCGGCTTTTCAGTAAAGAACAGTATTGCCAATATTCCGCTCTGGTTCGCCAACCTGTCAAAGCAAGTGAATCAGGAAACCCGCAATATGACTGCCTGCAGCCCTGACGTAATAGTTTCAGACTCGCGCCTATCGCCCCTTGTGGCTGGTAGACTACTCAAGATACCTTCAATCGTTGTCCTAAACCAAGTAAAGCTCTTGCTGTCGCCCCGTCTCCGTGATTTTGCCATCTCACGCATGTTTGAAGACATGGTAGGCGAGTTCCTCGGGACCCTGTGGACCTTGGCAGATCGTATTCTGGTTCCAGACCTGCCGCCTCCCTACACAATTTCAGCACACAATGTATGGCATGTAGGCTCTGCAGCCAAAAAGCTTGAATACGTCGGGTTTGCTTCGCCGAAGCCTTATGTGAGCAAAGAGTCAGTTGACAGAGTAGCGCGCCAGCTCAGGTTTGACAGGTCCAAGCCTATAGTGTTTGTGCATGTGAGTGGGCCGGCACAGACCCGTCCTGCGCTCATTAAAGTCAGTCTTGAAGCAGTCAAAAAGCTGGATTCCAAGATTCAATTCGTAATTTCTGAAGGCAATCCAAAGGGCGAAGGCGAACCGCGTAGGCTTGGAGAGTTCAGCTGGTACTACGGCTGGTGCCCTGTAAGAGATGAGATATTTGCCATGAGCGATCTTTTGGTATTGAGGGGGGGTCATGTGGCTCTCTCACAAGCAGTACAGTTTGGCAAACCCGTGGTCACCGTCCCGATAGAAAACCATGGCGAGCAGCTTGGCAATTCAGCTAAATTCGCAGAACTTGGAATGGGCGTGATGGTCCATCCAAAGGGCATCAAACCCCAGCAACTTGCAGACGCCATCTTGCAAGTATTGGGTGATCCGAAATTCAAGAACAGAGCTGTCGATTTACAAAAGATGGCAGAAAAGCTTGATGGTATTGACAATATCGTGCGCATAGTCAGATCCTATCTGACACCAACATAGGCCTGCCTTTTTCCAACGACAACCAGAATTACTCGATCAGCCTCGTGCTCGCTTCTTGCAGGCAAGGCATTTATCCTTGCAAGCTTTTCGACAAGCGCGCCGGCTGAAGCAAATTCTATGTCTCGCTCGACACAATCTTTCTTTGAAGCTAGAATTGTCTTGACGTAAAATTTTTCGCCAGGCAGGATCGTCTCGGTTCCAGTTTCGACTATTGCGTCTATGATGTCAGAAAAGCGGTTTGACACTTGTTTTGCAGTTACGACATTATCAGATTTAGCAATTTTGGCCATGTCTAACGCGATTTTTGAATCATACGCTCTGTAGATAAAACAAGGACCTTCAAATGTGATCCGTTTAGCATCGGATTTCTTTGCAGCCTTTGCAAGCGACTGCTTGGATACAGACGCCGGAGGAAAGACGAGCACTACTTGCAACAAAAATCATACAAGATGGAGGTAATTATGTTGTTGGAAAAAGAAAATAAGATAAAATGGGCACGTAGCCCTTTGGTTTTTACCAGTGGTGCTTTTCGTCTGGAATCAGACCGATCTGCTCGCGCTCAAAGTATCTTTCCAGCTCTTGCGCCCACCTTTCTTTCGCAGAGCCGCCACCGAGACCCTTTCTCCTCAACCAGAAGGCGATGACGCCTAACAGGAAGACTGCGAACAGCATGGTTCCGAATATGTAGACCATGACGTCGTAGAAGAGGGGATCCCAATTCGGACCTATCTGCCCAATTAGACTTTGGAAGACCATTATCCTTATGCAAAATAATCCAAAGATATATACATTTTGGTCAGGACAGCTTTGTGCAAAAAGTAATAACTCATAAAAATACAGTCATGAGTTCAAACAGCTATCTGAGCGTGACGTCTTGGCTTTTTAAACAAAGCCGGTCAGGGCCTTTTTCGAGAAAATATAGGGTTTCCTCACAACGTTCAATTTAAAATAAATAAAAAGTAAAAAGGGGGTGGTTAGGTTGAGACTTGCTTTGCGCCTCTTCCCTTGAAGAAGAATGCTGCTGCAACTCCACCAAAGATGGCTGCCAGGGCACCGATTACGCCCCATGTTTCCAAGCCTCTGAAGTATGGAGTTCCTGAACCTTCTGGGTTGTTTCCGTATTGGGTCTGCTGTGCACCAGTCACTCTTTCCTTAGCCAGAATCGTTACGTCGTTGCAGTTGGCCCTTTCGATGCCAAGTTGCTCACATCTCTGAAGTTGTTCTGGCGTAGCCGTTCCGCCTCCTGGGCTGCCACCGTACAGCTGTGCGCTTGCTGCCGGAAAGCCTGTCGCCACCACAGAAAATACCGCTAATGCAGCGATAGCCATTATGATTGGCTTGTTCATATTACTTACCCTCTTCGAATTCTGATATTTAACTTTTTATGAAAAGACTTGACGCCAGACTTTCCATTTGTCTCGCCCGAACGTGCAGAGGTGCAAGTAAACATTTAAGACACGTGCATGTAGGTTGGTAAAGATATGGCACGAATTCACGTTCACACTCATGGCAAATCTCATTCGACCCGTCCCACTTCAAAGAGCCCGCCCTCTTGGCTAAACCAGAGCAGGGATCAGGTTTCATCTCTTGTGGTAAAGCTTTCAAAGGACGGCCTGGCTCCAAGCGAAATTGGCTTGAAGCTTAGGGATGAACACAGCATCCCACTTGTCAAGCCCATAGTAGGCAAGAGTCTGACCAAGGTCTTGGCAGACAACAACATCAAGTCTGAAATGCCGGAAGACTTGGACAAGCTCGTGAAAAAGGCACTAGGACTCCAAAAACACCTGAAGACACATAACAGTGACCACCGCAACGTGCGCTCGCTAGAACTTGTAGAAGCCAAGATCCACCGGCTGTCGAAATACTACAAGAGCGTCGGCAAGCTTCCAAAGAGTTGGAGATATGCGGCTGTAATCGCTCAGCTAGAGTAAGGTTCCTTTAGATGAGTAGCAAGCTTGTAGAAGCCCTGAAACCTTTTTGTGAAAAACTGAGATCCGTAGTCGAAAATGGCAGCGAGATCGCTGTCATTACGCACCTTGACGCGGACGGCATTACATCAGGCAGCATAGTCGCGAGCGCGCTTAGGCGCGTGGGCGCCCGCTATTCTGTCAGGGCAGTTTCGGACATGAACCCCTCTGTTATTGAAAAGATCAAGTCTGAAAATCGCGATTTCTACATCATAACCGACCTCGGTGGGGGCTGGGCGTCACAGCTGAGAAAGGTGCTTGGAGACAAGTGGGTCATTATCGACCATCACCAGATACCTGAAGAGGAGATGCTCACAGATGATGGTGGGCAGATATTGAATGCTTGGAAATATGGGATCGACGGCGGCACCCAAGTTCCTGCAGGCGGGATGGCCTACATGGTGGCAAGCACGCTTGACAGAAAGAACCGCGACCTATCGCGCATAGCAGTCGTTTCTGCTGTCGCTGACAGGCAGGATCAGGGCGACAAAAAGTCGTTCATGGGTTTGAATACGGAAATACTAAAGACCGCTCAGTCGCTCGGTCTAGTAAGCGTAGACCTTGACATCATGCTGACTGGAAGAGAGACGCGGCCCATCCACGAAGCGCTTGCGTACACCTCATTTCCCTACATCGACGGGCTCACTTGGAACAGAGAAGCATGCTACGCGCTCTTGAAGAATGCAGGAGTAAAACTAAAGGACAATAGCCGATGGCGAGTGCCCGCCGAACTTTCACAGGAAGAAAAAAGTGCAGTTCTAGACGCTATAGCTAAATTTGTTGCTACTTCAAACAAAGCATCGGCCAGTGTGCTGGACGACCTTATTGGCTATGTCTACACTCTTACTGGAGAAGACAAGCGGAGCCAACTAAGAGACGCTCGCGAGTTCTCCACAATGCTCAATGCCTGCGGCAGGATAGGCAAAGCAGGCGTGGGTATAGCGATTTGCATGGGCGACAGAAATGCAATGTTAAGCGCAGGTGAAGAAATTGTCGGGTCATACAGGACCACACTTCGCAATTACATTTCTACGATTTTCAGTGAAAAGTGGAGGCTTGTAGATGACGGTAGGACCGTGTTTGTAAATGGCGACGGGCTCTTGGCCGAGGATATGCTGGGTGCAGTATCGTCGCTTCTCAGTGGCTCTCCCACCCTTAGCGGCAAGCTGCTGTTTGTAAGGACTTTGGCAAAGGACGGCACCTACAAGTTTTCATCGCGCAAATGCCTAGGCTGCACATCGAAGGCCAACCTCGGGCTGATAATGCGCCACTACGCCGAGCAGTTCAAAGGAGCAGGAGGAGGTCATTCTGCTGCTGCAGGTTGCAGGATTCCATCTGTCACTCTTGATGACTTTATTGCCAGCATAAAAGCGGCAACAGGTGATCCGAAATTTGCAACGGCAACTTGATTTCGCCATATCCGTGGACATCCAGTTTTCAAGCAGCAAAGAAGCAAAAGCTGCTCTGAAGGCATTAATACCAGACAATGTTAACTTCCCAAAAGGTCTGTCAATGAAGACGTTTTCCAAAGGCGCCATG
>JBFLWZ010000141.1:0-5350 GCA_040757615.1 Thermoproteota archaeon
TGACCGCACAGTCAGAACAAAGGGCGACAACAACCCTGCCCCGATACCGGGGACCGACTACCCGATCAGAGAGGACGACTATATCGGCAGGGTGGTCTATGTCGTGCCTGGCATTGGCGTCGTGACCAAGGTGATCAGCCCGCCTGTCAACTATATCATAATAGCCATCATTCTGGCAATCCTGTTCTTCAACAGGCTTGGCAAAAAGGATACCAAGGGTGCGCCGGCAACTGACAACAATACCACTACCAACAGCGGCCAGCCGCCGGCATGAAGTCCAAGACTGAGTACCTTACTTTCAATACCCCGACAAGGCGCGCGTTCATCAACATCACTCCGCAGGTCGCAAAAATAGTCGCAGAGAGCGGAGTGAAGGAAGGGCTCTGCCTTGTCAACGCGATGCATATCTCTGCCAGCGTTTTCATAAACGACGACGAATCCGGCCTGCATCAGGATTTTGAAAAGTGGCTTGAAAAGCTGGCACCATATTCGCCTGAAAGCTACCTGCACAACAGGACGGGCGAGGACAACGCCGACGCCCACCTGAAGCGGCAGGTCATGGGCAGAGAGGTGGTCGTTGCTATAACAAACGGCAGGCTCGACTTTGGCCCATGGGAGCAGATATTCTATGGCGAGTTTGACGGCATGAGGCAAAAGCGCGTGCTTGTCAAGGTGATAGGCGAATAGACTGTAATTCTTTTATACGAGAAGGCGTTCCAGCCGCCTTTAATGCCGCTATGGTTTTTTACTCGAGCGCCCAACAATCGCCAATGTTCGGCAAGGCAAGGTGCAAGGTCTGCGGGGACGAGGTGAGGTTGACTCTGAAGCACTTCTCAGACAAGCACAGAGACATCTATGAAGCCGAGGTGGCAGGCAAGATGAAGATGGCGGATTTCATGAGGAAATACTTTGACTGATTTGGGCAGAGCTATGTGAACTACTATCTAGATCTGGACGCACTTTACATAGAGCTAGATAGCATAATAGAATTGGCGGAGATAAAGGAAGAAAGCGATAGCAGCCAAGTGAATTAGCTCCCCTCTAATGTGGTTAACATAGGATCAGAATGTAGAAATTATGGCTGATTACTTATTCCACTCGAAAACGTGCAACATTATAGCGGTTAAAACGTTACCTATATAACTTATCATTGCAAAAATTACATGCAATTGGGCAATTCTGAAGCAGAAAATACTCATCGCGTCGCAGTACTTGACGAAGAGCTCTGCCAGCCAAAGAAATGCGGCCTGGAGTGCATCATCTACTGCCCAGTGAACAAGACCGGCGGCGCATGCATCGTCCAGCGGCCGGAGGATAACAAGGCAGTCATCTCCGAGGACCTGTGCACCGGCTGCGGCATCTGCATAAAGAAGTGTCCCTTTGACGCGATCGTGATCGTCAACCTTGCAAAAGAGCTTTCAACTGACAAGGTTCACCAGTACGGCATCAACTCCTTTAGGTTCTACCGCCTGCCGACGCCAAAGAAAGGCGCGGTGGTCGGCCTGGTGGGCAGAAACGGCATGGGCAAGTCCAGCATCGTCAACATCCTGTCTGGCAACATCAAGCCCAACCTCGGCAAGTACGATCAGGACGTTTCGTGGGATGAAATTTTGAAATATTATCAGGGCACCGAAATGAAGTCGCATTTTGAGAAAATCGCAAACGGCACGATGCGCGCAAGCATCAAGCCACAGCTTGTTTATCTCATTCCAAAGGCATTCAAGGGAACGGTCAAGGAACTATTGAGCAGGTATGACGAGCGCAAGGTCGCCGACAAGCTGGTGCCGCAGCTTGGGCTTGAAAACATACTTGGCCGGGACGTTTCGCAGCTGAGCGGAGGCGAGCTACAGAGGCTTGCAGTAGCAGTTGCTGCCGCAAAGGACGCGGAATACTATTTCTTTGACGAGCCATCATCCTACAATGATGTCTACCAGCGCCTTGCAGTCGCTAAGGTCATGAGGGAGCTGGCAGAAGAAGAGGGCAAGAGCGTGATGGTGGTGGAGCACGACATGACGCTTTTGGATTATCTGTCAGATTATGTCCACATCCTCTATGGCGAGCCAGGCGCATATGGCATTGTCTCTGGCATGCAGAGCACCAAGGTTGGAATCAACAATTTCCTCGAAGGGTTTCTGCCGGCCGAAAACGTGCGCTTCCGCGACAAGGCGTTCAAGTTCGACGTGGCAGCTATAAACGAAGACATCATCCTCGACATCCCTACTGCAAGCTACTCTGATCTCACAAAGTCATTCCAGTCGTTCAACTTGAAGATAGAAGCCGGGAAGGTGCGCAAGGGCGAGATAGTCGGTATAGTCGGAGCAAACGCGCTCGGCAAGACCACGTTCATGCGGATGTTGGCCGGGGTCGACAAGCCGGACTCGGGCAAGATAGACGTTGGCGCCAAGATTTCATACAAGCCGCAGTACTTGAGCCAGGATTACGAGGGCGACGTTCGCTCACTGATGTACACGGCCTACCAGAGCCCGATTGAGGGTTCGCACGTGGAAGAGCAGATAATCATTCCGATGGGCGTCAAAAAGCTGTATGAAAAGAGCGTCAAGAACCTGAGCGGGGGCGAGCTCCAAAAGGTCGCGGTGGCAGCGTCGCTCTTGCGCGAGGCCGACATCTATGCTCTGGACGAGCCGTCGGCCTTCCTCGACGCCGAGGACAGGATCGCGGTGGCCAAATTCCTGCAGCGCTTTGTAAGGGCACAGGGCAAGTCAGCGATAATCATAGACCACGACATGCAGCTCATAGACCTTGTCGCAGATACGCTGGTGATTTTCGAGGGCAAGCCGGGCATACATGGTCTGGCAACCGCGCCCATGAGAAAGGAAGAGGGCATGAACCGCTTCCTCCAGGCGCTTTCGATAACATACAGGCGCGACGAAACTACCGGCAGGCCGCGCGTGAACAAGGAGGGCGGCAGGCTGGACCGCGAGCAAAAGGAATCTGGCAACTATTACTACGTGAAGAACCAGTAATGCCACACATGCTAAAGCAGGTTCTTGGCAGCATTCTCACCCCAGAAGAAACTGCGCAGGTCTATTCTGCTTTTGACCAGATAGGCGACATTGTCATTATCAAGATCCCTGACGAGCTGATGCCAAAAAAGAAGCTGATAGCAGAAGCGATACTAGCCAATGTCAAGACTGCCAAGGCAGTGTTTGCGCAGGTGTCTGCTGTGAAGGGAGACTATAGGCTCCGCGAATTAGAGTTTGTCGCAGGCGAGAACCGGACGGTGACCGAGTACAAGGAGCACGGCTGCCGGTTCAAGGTGGACGTAGCAAAGACGTACTTTTCTCCGCGTCTTTCGACAGAGAGGCAGAGGATCGCCGAGATGGTGGGCGACAACGAAATCATAGTCAACATGTTCGCCGGCGTCGGCACCTATTCAGTAGTCATTGCAAAAACAAACAAGACATGCAGGGTATACAGCATCGATTCCAATGCTGCAGCAAGCGAGCTTGACAGGGTAAATGCGAAATTGAATAAGGTTCAGGACAGGATAGTTACGATATGCGGCGACGCGGCAGTCGTGATAAAGGAAAGGTTCGCCGGGCAGGCCGACAGAGTTCTAATGCCTCTTCCAGAAAGGGCAAAAGAGTTTGTCGATTCTGCAGTGCTTGCTCTGAAGGAAAAGGGCATCGTGCACTATTTTGCCCACGTCAAGGCAGACAGCAAAAAGGCAGGGCTTGAGCTTGGCTTGAATGATGCGCATGACGCCTTTGCTAAATATGATCATCAGGTGTTAGCCGTAAGGGTAGTCAGGGAAGTCGGCCCAAGGATCTACCAAATAGTCGCAGACGTATTGATTAGGCGCTAGATTTCTCTTCTTCTCTAGGTGCTGTCAGCATCGTGTAGCCGATCCACCCAAGAACCGTCAGCAGCACCGCTACCGCTCCAAGGACTGTGAGCTGCAGCACAAGCATGCCCCACTCTGTGCCAAGCAATGCGTAGGCATATGCAATGAACGCCAAGATTGAAACAACCAAAAGGGCAGCGCCAGTTCCCCTGCTGCCCCTTCTTTTAACGTTCATAGCGGAAAGGCGCCTGAAGCATCTTAATAATCTTTTTAAACGAGCTCGAGCGCCATGAGGTAGGCGTCTTCGCCGTCCCTGTAGTAAGAGCGCAGCCTGGATTTTATCTCAAAGTTCAGCTTTTCATACATCTTGATTGCGCCAGTGTTGCTGACCCTCACCTCGAGGTAGATCTCGTCGCTCTTCCTGTGCATTACGCCGTTGATGCCTTCGAGCATCAAGGCCTTGCCGAGGCCCTTGCCCCTGTGCTCCTCCAGCACGGCGACCGAAACCACGTGTCCTTTCTTGACAAAGCCCAACTTGCGGAAGTTGGAGAACCCAAACTCGATCTTGCACATGATATAGCCGACTATCTTGCTGTTCAGCTCTGCTACAATGAACGCTTCGGGCAGCTCGCGCAAGATCGACTCAAAGAAATAGTCAGAGTAGTGCTCTGGGAGAGCGGCCATGTTGATGTCGATTACGGATCCAATGTCGCTTTCGTCGCAGCGGCGTATAACATAGTCGCCCACTTTTCGCAGAGCAGTTTGCAATGCAACAGCTAAAGAAAGAAACTCACTATTTAACCTTACAGGTCTCTTTTGGGCGTTCTGTCAAGTCTTTGGGACAATATTTTAATTGGATTGGCACCCAAGAAATGTCTGGTGGCCACCAGTTTCCTCAATGGCGACTATTCGCGAGTTCTGCCGATAGTCTCTTCATTTTTTACGGTAAAGGACTTCCAGCGAAACGCCCATGAGGACCATGTCGAATTCCTGATAGCCGAGTCAGAGGTCAAGGACAAGTTCCCACTATTGCTGAAGGAGCTTGGCAAGATGGGCATGGTTGCAGCCGCCAAGAGATCGAAATACGTTTCTCGACTAATGCCGACCCTTTCTACCATGAGGTTCTCGGTTGACGACGGAATAGTGCTCACGGTGGGAAGGATGCCACGGCAAAAGCCAGCGAGCAAGTTCCGTCAGTCGCTGCCAGCAATTTTCTTTGCTGCAACAGTCGCTATAGTCTTTATCAACGGCATATTCAGGTCTGACTCGCCCCTTGCCACGGCACAACTGCAGGATCCCTTCTTGATGGCTGCCATCTATACGGTATCCCTGATGGGCATACTTGGCATACACGAGCTGGGGCACATACTTGCTAACAAGAAATATGGCATCCGGGCATCGTGGCCTTACTTTATCCCGGGTATCCCGTGGGCGCTTCCAACGTTTGGAGCGCTAATAGTGCTCAGGAACAACATGACAAACCGGAATGTCATGTTCGACGTGGGGATCGCAGGCCCCATAGCCGGCCTGATAGTGACAGTCATT
>JBFLWZ010000142.1:0-5289 GCA_040757615.1 Thermoproteota archaeon
GGACTTCGCCAAACACCGACTTTAACAAAGCGCTGCAAACGCCCGAGTTTACAAAGAAAATGATCGACCTGATGAACGCGCACGCGCCGGGCAAGATCAAGGCGTCAAAGATATCGCCGTACACCAGGCTGCCACCATCAGATGACGAACGCGAGGCCAAGATCAAGTCGATCAAGGTGTTTTATGAAAATGGCGGGCCGGTCGTGACAATAGGCAACACCCGGCCGATCGACACCAAGTCGAACAAGATTGCAAGGAATTTTACAAGGGAAGTCGCAGGCGAAAGTGGCAGGCCTCTTTTTCCCTACATGCTGAAGTTGGTAGAGGACGTGCACCGGGCGTTCCCCGACCTTGCGATAATCGCATGCGGCGGCATATTCTCCGGAGAGGACGCCTGGAAGGCGTATGAAAAAGGCGCCACGCTTGTGTCGCTCTACACGGCCCTGACGTTTTATGGCTTTGGGCTGGTGAGGGACATACACGATGTCCTGAAGAAAAAGCTAGAAAATGAAACCCTGCAAGACTTCATCGAAAAGCGGGACGCTAGCATACGCTGAAGCAGGCATTGGAAACCTTTAATTGCACCCGCAATCATTTTCTTGTAAATAGGGATTTAGAGCGTTGGGGAGGTCTCCTAAGGTTGTTCTTACTGCAGATCGCACTTTGATGTCTCCGTACAGGGGGATATCGCTCGCGTCCTTCTTTGGATGCGCGCCGGCTCTCGACTTTAACAGAGATCGCAATTCCTTCTGGTACTATGTCCTGCGTAACCAGGTAACTCCAAAAGTGTTGTTCGACTTTATCTGCAACCCGATTGACCACACCAACGGCTACGCCAACTATGCGCCTTATGGCTTGAGAAAGGTCGAGGCCGCTCTGTTGAGAGACGGCTATAGCCGCGAAGATGTGGTAGTGGCGCATCCTGATCATGTCGAGAAGTTCATCGGTCCCGAGACGCAAGTGGTCGGGACATACGAGATGGATCCGCTGGGCATGGGCCCCGTCACCATGACATTCACCTACGGCCGCAAGAACATGTCTTATGACGAGTTTTACAACCGCGATCTGCACCACAGGATAAATGCCGCCAAGGCAAGGACGGGCAGCAAGGCCAAGGTGATCGCCGGCGCTTCGGGCACCTGGCAGTACAACTATGATCCTGCCAAGATCGAAGAGTACGACCTGTATGGCATTGTGGAAGGCGAGCTTGGAGGCATCGGACCAGAGATCGATGGCGCAGCGGGTGCGTTCTTTGACGCCCTCATTGCCGGCGAGTTTGACATGGCCAACCCGTTCAAGAAGAGCCAGTTTAAGGTAGAGATCAAAGAGTTTGTAAGGAGCAGCAGGACGCTTCACGGCAGGTTCATCCACTACTGGAACGAGCCGTCGATTGACGAGATTCCAAACATTGTCAACCCAAGCATGCACGGCATGATAGAAGTCATGCGCGGCTGCGGCAGGGGATGCAAGTTCTGCGACGTAACCCTAAGACCATTGCGCTACTATCCAGTCGAGAAGGTGCAGAAGGAGATAGAGGTCAACATGAAGTACGGCGGGCTAAAGAACGCCTGGGTTCACAGCGACGACATTTTCGTCTACGGCCTTAACCCGAGGACCACAAAGAACATGCAGCCAAACAGGGAAGCAATTGAAGAGCTCTTCAAGGGCATCATGGCCACCGGCATCGAGCACACAAACCCGACACATGGAACCCTTGCAGGCGCAATAGCCGACGAGCGCCTCATTCCAAATGTCTCCAAGATAATCAAGTCCGGGCCTGACAACCACATCGGCATCCAGTGCGGCTTTGAGACTGGCAGCATAAGGCTAATTGGCAAGTATGCCGACAGGAAGCTTGCCCCGTACCGCCCGGATGAATGGCACTGGGTGGTCAAGGAGGGCATCAAGGTGCTCAACGAGAACTATTGGGTGCCCGCGTTCACGCTTATCATGGGTCTTGACAACGACGAGACGCCTGAGGACAGCTGGGAGACAATCCAGCTGATCCACGAGATCGAGACAGAGCAACCAGACAGCAAGTTTACTACGACCCCTCTCACGTTCGTGCCAATAGGCCTCCTCGAAAAATCAGACTTTTACGACATTGGCAACACGATGGACCCTGCAAAGCTGGGCGTCATGTACAAGACCTGGCAGCACAACTTCAAGTACGGCATCCAAAAGTTCATGAGCAAGGTCGGGCGCGACAACCCGATAAAGAACTGGTTCTTTACCCAGCTTGCTTCGACGCTTGGAGGCGTGCCGCTGTCTGCAATGGAAAAGTACGCAAGGAGAAAGGGCGCCGAGCACGAGCGCGTCATTGAAAAGATAAAGGCGAACTACTGGTAGCTTTTTAAGCGCAGCTGCCTTTACAACTCTATGAAAGTTGGTATCTTAGGATCCGGAGAAGTCGGGCTCAGGCTTGCAGAGGGTTTTGTTGCGACAGGCCACACAGTCAACGTGGGCTCGCGCAGCCCTGACAAGATCGCGCAGTGGGCCACAAAACACGGAGGCAAGATATATACAGGCAGTTTTTCAGACGCAGCGTCGTTTGGAGAAATAGTTGTGCTTGCGACTCTTTGGGAAGGGACGCCTTCAGCGATCGAGATGGCAGGCAAGAAAAATTTTACAGGCAAGGTCGTAATTGACGTCACAAACCCGCTTGACTTTTCAAAGGGCGCGCCTCCGCGGCTGGCTGTGGGCCACAGCGACTCTGGCGGGGAAACCGTGCAGCGCCTGCTTCCAGACGCCCGGATCGTAAAGGCCTTCAACATAGTTGGCAACCCGCACATGTTCAAACCGGATTTTCTCGGGGGCCCGCCCACGATGTTCCTGTGCGGCAACGACGAGGAAGCAAAAAAGACAGTGAGAGAGATACTGGACTCGTTTGGATGGGAGAGCGTCGACATCGGAGGGATAGAGGGAGCCCGCCTGCTAGAGCCGCTTGCCATGCTGTGGATAATGCACTATTTCAGGACTGGCAGCGGCAACCACGCGTTCAAGCTGTTGCAGAAATAGAGTTCCGATCTAGATAACCTAATTCTTGCAATTTGCTTATGATGGAATTAGCGGCCTCCTCGGGAGTAACCTTGCTAGAATATATCGTGATCTCGGGTTCGGTAGGCTCTTCATATTTATCCTGAATGCCTGTCATATCCTTTATCTCGCCTGCCAGCGCCTTTTTGTAGAGACCCTTGACGTCGCGCTTGATGCATTCCTCGAGCGGGGCATTGACAAACACCTCCACAAAGTCGCCTATCGAATTTCTTGCAGCTTCTCTGAACGACCTATAAGGAGAGATCAGCGCTACGATCGCAATCACCCCATTTCTTGCCAAGAGCTTGCTCACGTAGGCCACCCTCTTTGCGTGCGTCTCCCTGTCTGCTTTTGAAAAGCCGAGATCCGGGCTCAGGTTTTTGCGGACCTCATCTCCATCTAGCAGCTCGACCTTGATCCCATTGGCCTTTAGTTTGTCATAGATTATCTTTGAAATGGTCGATTTTCCTGCGGACGGGAGGCCAGTAAGCCACAACACACAGCCTTTCATGTAGCCCTATATGATAATCTCTAATACGTATTAACAGTATACTGGATACTGGTTCGGTGATGTGTCATTATGCAGCAAACATAGGCATTGGCATAGGCATAACCATCAATGTTGCAGATTATATACTTCAAAGACGGATCCAATACTGTCAGTCATGCCCGACTATTTTGAGATGGACAGGCTGGTGGAGGACCTTGCCAAGATATACTCTACCGCGTGCGCAACGTCGTGGTTCAAGATAATGGGCAACAAGCGCCCCACAAAGGAAGAGTTCAGGGCCAAGGTGGTGGAATTCATGAAGCATTTCGAGCATACGCTTTCGACCTTCCCACAGACGCCGGCGGCAGACCAGTTCCGGGAGCATGCAAAAAAGAGCCTCGAAAGCGAGATCGCACGCGTGATTGCCGGCGAAAACAAGGAAGTGGAAAAGCGCTACAAATACTATGTTGACTACAGCTAGATCTCTTTTTGCAGCTGCATGATGAACGACTCCATGAACTTGGACCGCTCTTTTGCGATTTCCCGGGCGGTCCTTGTGTGCATCGATTTTTTGAGCCTCAGCAGCTTTGTCTGAAAATGGTCAAGCGTCCACTCCCTGTCGTTCAGCTCTCTCCCGGACCTCCAGAAAGGGTCGGCGGGGTTGTAAAACGATCTCTTTTCAAGGCCTCCGACGCTGAACGTCCTAGCAATGCCAATTGCGCCGAGGGCATCAAGCCTGTCTGCATCCTGGAGTATCTTGCCCTCAAGGGTAGAGGGAACGAGCCTCTTTGAGTAGCTGTGGGTCCGTATGCAGTAGGATATCCTGTCGATCTTGTCCTGCGGGTAGCCGTAGCCGCGCAACCACTTTTCGGCCAGATCGGCGCTGTCGTCTGCCGATTTTGAAGTCTTGGCGCTCCCTTTAGGATATACCACCAGATCGTGGAGCAGCACCGCAGGGAGCAGGACATCCATGTCGGCGCCTTCTTTTTTCCCGATGAGCTCGGCATTTCTGTAAACGCGCATAATGTGCTGGAAGTCATGTGCAGGGTCGCGGCCCTCAAGCGTCTTTTTCACCCTTTTCTTGATCTTGTCCAGCACAGTGGACAGGATTTCTATGGTGCATTAAATAAAAGTAGCTCATGTGTTCTATGCCTCATCATACGTCTATCGTCATACTATTTGGAATGCGGCATACATACTACGCTTAAGCTAATCATAATTTTTCTTGCCACAAAAAATAGAGGAAGTCCGTTTCGTTCTGTTTAAAACTGCTAATGCCTGATAATGCAGGTCGTAATCTTGTGGAGTTTTCCCTTGCGTCTGACGTTGCAGCTTTGACGGTGATTGTCTTGCTGCAGGCCATGTTTTGAACAGATTATCATGACGTATTATTTTTTGCAAAACAGACTATTAACTCGTATCCTGTCAAGAAGTAAAAATAGAAGGTTGTGTCAGCTCACGCTGACTGTTCCAACCATGTTTGGGTGGACCGCGCAGTAGTACGGGTATTCTCCTTCCGCCCCCTCTTCAAACGTGTGCTCAAACGTCTGTCCTGGAGCCAGCAGGGGATTGAGGTTTGGCGAAGAGTCGAACTTGCCGTCAGGCTGCCCGTTAGCTCCAGATGTCACGGTGTGAGGCGTGGTGTCGTCGTTTGTCCACCTCACCGTGCTGCCTACGCTGGCCTGAACTGGGTTGGGGTCGTAAGCATTGTCGGTCTTGCTTGAAGAACCTGGAGTTATCGACACATCGATTGTACTACTACT
>JBFLWZ010000143.1:0-5258 GCA_040757615.1 Thermoproteota archaeon
TGTCCGGTGGACAAATAAATGAATCACCGCCGCCGTCACATTTTTTTAGCAACTGCTTGCTTGCTTCTCCTTCTTCTTAGCTAGCTATATGGGATGATTATGCGAGACGTCTGTGTGGCGCTCTCGCAGACATTGCACAGGAACCAATACTACTGCTGCTGAGTCAAGCGGCGACGACAGAGGCATAAAAAAGAAGAAGAAGAAGAAGAAGAAGAAGAAGACCCCTCGCAATCGCAGGGCGAATGATATGGTCAAAAGTAGCCCGACCGGGTCTGAGGGCACAGTGCTCTCAGACAGAGAGGGGGGGAGGCTGCCGAGCGGCATATCCTGTAATACTATCCTGTAAAAAAAGGATAGATAGTATAGGCAGGGAAAAACCAGTGAACCAGCCCAGAACCATGCGAGGGTGGTAGTAGTAGACAGTAAAACCCGATGATGACAATGGAGGCTGCCTAACAAGTTCGGTGGTAGTTCACCAAAGAATAATGAAGCAATCTCTCTAGCTTTTGCCTACTATATCATTGATAGACATGTTGTTTAAAAAAAGTAAAAGAATTGTTTAGAAACTATGTCAAATTAGCTCGAAAATAAACAAGGCCGATGGAGCGGCAATTTGACATGATTTAAATAACTTGCAACTGAAAGACTGCACATCATGATGGCTGAAGACATGGCGCAAAAGAAACTGCGTGGCTCTGGCGGTTATGCGATTGCGAGGGTGACGGATGAGGAACAAAAGAAGGGCAACCTCGGAGGTCCGGAACTATTCCTAGCCGGCATCGGCAGGCTGGAAGAGGACAGGTTCGTGAAATACTATTGCAACAAGTGCGAAAAAGAGTACGAAGGGGCGCCAGCGGTTCAGTACGAGAACCCAAACGAAGAGCTTGGGGAAGGAGTGACTCTCATAGAAAAGGGCGAATACAAGTGCAAGACGTGCAGCTCTACAATCGCGCAGTATCGCAAGTTTGACGCGCCAGCTCAGCAGCAACAGCAGGTAGAAGCGCCTCGGCCAGAACCAGCGGCCACTCCAGACATCGCAGTCACTCCTACTGCTCAGCAAAGCGATGGATTTGTAAGCCTTCAAGCAGTTGTGGGCATGGCGGCCTATGACAGCGAGGCGATGCTGATAGGCAAGGTGGAGGAAGTCGGATTGAAGAGGGAGGCGGGCACCGCCAAGATCGCGCTCAAGATAGCTGGCAGACAGGTCCTGTGGGATAGTATCTCAAAGATAGGAGACATTGTGCTCTTGAAGTCTACCGGCCCATCGCCTGCATCAGGTGGAAGGTGCCACGCGTGCGGCTACCAGAACGAGGCAGGGTCTGCATTCTGCGCGGAATGCGGAAGCAAGCTCTGATTATTTTAGGATTATTCTGGCATCTACCACACGGGCGCCCTTTCCTTCTTCAAGCACAAGTAGCGGGTTGATATCGAATTCCTTTATCTCTGGAAAGTCGACCACCAGCTGCGACAGCCGCTGGAGCGAATCTGCAATCGCCTTCAGGTCAGAAGGTTTTTCGCCCCTGACGCCTTTTAGCAGCTTGATCGTCTTGATCGACTCGACCATGTTCATGGCTTCACGCTCGTCGATGGGCGCGACGCGGAACACCACGTCCTTGAGCACCTCGACATAAATGCCACCAAGTCCGAACATTATTACCGGCCCAAACGTCGGGTCTTGGCTTGCGCCAAGGATCGTCTCTTTTGCAGCCCTGACCATCTCTTGCACGAGTACACCCTTTATCTTGGCGTCGGCCTTGTACTTTTTGGCGCCCTCGATTATCGACTTAAAGGCTGCGCGCAGATCGTCGTCGCTCTTTACTCCAACCTTGACACCGCCGGCATCTGACTTGTGGATAATGTCCGGCGATGCAATCTTCATGACTACGGGATAGCCTATCTCTTTTGCGGCCTTGATACACTCGTCTTCTGTCGCGCCGAGGATGCTCTTTGGAGTTGGAAAGCCGTACGCTCTGAGCACTTCGTAGCCTTCTTCTTCAAGGAGGTTGTTCCTTCCCTGCTTCTTTACGTTTTCAAAGATGGATTCGACCTTGTTCTTATCCTTGGCAAACTGGAGCGTCGGAGCCTTTGTAGCAGAAGTGTCGACCCATTTTTTAAAGTCGTACATTGCCTTGAGCGTCCTTATTGCCGGTTCCGAATACAGGTAGTATGGCACGCCGCCTTCAGACATTATAGCCCTGTTCTCGACACCTTCTGCAAGTCCCATGAGTGACGCAAGTATCGTCTTGTTCGGGAACTTTTTCGACATCCGTACGAGCACTCTTGCAAGGTCGTCATAGTTCAGGGTGGCCGAAGGGGTGCACATCGTCACCACTGAGCCGACGTTCTTGTGCGATAGCACGAGGTTGAGCACGTTCTCAAATCTAACATAATCGGCGTCGCCTACAATGTCTACAGGGTTCCTTGGTGAGCCGTAAGGCGGTATTACCTTGGCAATGTCGTCGCGGATCGACGAAATGTCTGCCATCTTTAACCCGTACCTGGAACATGCGTCGGTGGAAATGATCGCAGGGCCACCGGCGTTTGAAACGATAACCACTCCACCGTCTGGCAGCGGCTGCTTTGAAAACGCAGTGGCAAGATCAAACAGCTCGCCCATCGTGTCGACGCGGATGACTCCGCACTGGGCAAACGCAGCCTCATAGTTTGCGTCAGAGCCGCCCAGCGCACCCGTGTGGGACGCTGCTGCCTTGGCGCCTTCGGCCGTCCTGCCTGACTTTAGCACAATTATGGGTTTTTTCTTCTCAGTCGTTATCCTTCTTGCAATGTCCATGAAGCGCCTTGCGTTGCGAATGTCTTCAAGGTACATAACGATCACCCGGGTGTCGGCATCCTCTGCCAGGAGCTCGAGCACGTCGCTTTCGTCCATGTCGACCTTGTTGCCCATACTGATGACCTTGGAAAAGCCGATGTTCTGCGCCTCGGCGTCTTCAACTGTGGCTGCGCATATAGCTCCGCTCTGCGACACAAGCGCAATGCCGCCGTACTTTGGAGTAATCTTTAGGAAAGTGGAATTCATCATGTTGCTCTGCGACAGGCTCATGATCCCGAGGCAGTTTGGCCCGATTACCCTGATGTCGTATTTCTTGGCGATCTCTCCGACTTCTTTTTCCAGCTTGGCTCCTGCCTCGTCTACTTCCTTAAAGCCTGCAGAAACAATGATTGCGCCCTTGATCCCCTTTTTGCCTACCTCTTCCATGACAGCAGGGGTGAACCTGCTCGGAGCTGCGACCACCGCAAGGTCCACTTTTTCCGGGATGTCCAGCACGCTCTTGTACGCTGTAAGGCCACCTACTGTCGGGTTAGAGGGGGTGACGGGATAGATCTTGCCCTTGAAATGCTTCGCAATATTGTTAAAGATGGTCTTGCCTACGCCGGGCTTTTCAGAAGCCCCAATGACTGCTATGGAGTTGGGAGAAAAGAAGATCGAGTTTGACATGGGGTGAAAAGCGCCTCTGGATGGTTATAAATGCTCCATCCAGATTGTTTTTATCCTGAGCGAAGATAATACAAATACAATGGCAGGCGGCATCTGGGTTTTGCTGGTAATCCCGGCGATAATCTCGCTTGTTTTTGGGGCATGGGTCCTTTACAGCATCATAGTGGACATTTCAGAGCGTGAAGACTCGGCATTTACCATCACGGGGCGTGACAGGGTAAAGGTCACGATCGATCCGGGCGAATGACGGACACGTCCGTTTTCAGGCCAGTGGCAGAGTGAATGAAAAAGTAGCACCCTTTCCATCCTTGTTATTCTTTGCCCAGATCCTGCCGCCGTGAGCTTCAACTATTTTTTTGGACACGAAAAGGCCAAGGCCAGTACCCTGATTCGATTTTGTGACAAACTTTGTGAACAGCTTTGGCATTATGTCCGGATCGATTCCCTTTCCGCTGTCCTTTACTTCAATCATAGCTTCGCCGTCAAGCTTTTCGACTTTTACGGTAATGGTTCCTTCGTCTGTAAACTTTATTGCGTTTCGTACCAGGTTTGATATAACTTCATAAACTCTTGTTCTGTCGGCCTCGACAAGAATCGGTTCGGCAATCGCGATTTTAACTTGTACCTGATCGCTCATTCGGGTTAGAATCTTCATGTCCGCGATTAGGTCTCTTATCTTGTCGCCGATGTCAAACTTCTCTCTGTTTAGGTTGAAAGAATTGCTTTCGATTCTGGACACTTCGAGAATGGATTGGGCCAGATATTCCAGCCTTTTTGCGTTGCGCACAAGCAAATCCAAATCTTCTTTCGTGATTTTTGATTCTTCAGCTCCTGTGGCGAATTCTTCCTCCAGCATCTCTGCCAGACCTATGATTGGCTGGATGGGCGTCCTGAGCTCGTGCGCGGCGATGTTGATGAACTCTTTCTGCATCCTGTCATGTGCCTCCAGCCTTTCATAGAGGTCTGACTGCTCCCATAGGCTGTCAAACAGGGTAAGGTACGACTTGACGGTGGATCTGGTCATAGAGTGGATTGCTAATCGCACCGCCTCGACAAACGTTTCCTTCGAGTCGTCGTTCAGCTCTACTATCAGGTACTCTCTTTTGTCGATGACGAGGATCTTTGTGCGGGCTTCGCGGGGATCAGATGTTGCCGTGTGTCTTATGCGCCTTATTTCGATATTGGAGCTGCTATCAGTCAGCATGGCTTCCATCTTGGAAGTAATGATTTCGTTGGCCGGCGTCAGCACGCGAATTTTGACTCCGCGTTTTGCAGTGTTAAGAAGAGACCAGATGATGCCTATCTTTTCTTCCCTCAAGAATGCGCTCGTGGTCGGGAGGAACAGCAAAATCTCCTTCTTGGCGGATTGGACAAGGGCAGTGTATAGACGCTGGATCGCATAAGGGTCCTGAATGACCTCAATCCCAGTAGTGTCCGCCAAGCTGTCTCCGGACAATTTCAAATACTATCTGAATTGGGTGGGCCGCACAGCCATATAATACGCATTGATAGATACTTCTAGAATATTTTCATTAGTCGGCCTGAAAGGCAACCTTTATGTTTACATGGAAAACCTCTACACACGTTGAGTGCTATAAACCCCCTTGTAGATGCCGAAATGCCCGGTCTGATCTCCGACCTCCAGACGCTGATAAGGCAGCCAAGCGTGTCTGCCAAAAAGCAGGGCATGGTAGAATGCGCAAACCTCGTTGCTGAGACTATGCGCAAGGCTGGCATAACTGCAGAGGTGCTGTACCTTGACGACAAGAGCATCCCGCCGATTGTCTATGGCGAAGTGGTG
>JBFLWZ010000144.1:0-5255 GCA_040757615.1 Thermoproteota archaeon
TATCCTGTAAACCACCCCTACGGCAGCAGTCACCGTCTGCTCGCCTGGTATTATAGGCGTTCCTGTGCTTTCTGCCGCATCCGTCGCAAACGACAGAGAAAATGGTATCGCAGTTGGACCGTAAAAGTCGAACAGGGTCGCTGCCTTGACCCCGGTTATTTCTACATCAAGTGCCTGCGCCAAGGCGTCCGCCTTGTTCCGTGCATTGTCTATCGCATTCTGTGTGATGCCTGCCCGGATTTCGTCCAACCTTTCCTCTGACAGCGTGAACGATAGGCTATCGACCCTGTTCGCGCCAGCGTTGACTGCGGTATCGATCCAGTCAGACACGTTTGATAGGTGAGAGCTCTTTACCATGATGGAATTTGTAACAGTATATCCTGTCAGCTCTTGCGCGCCAAACTCTGTATTATTGTAGTTTGGATGGATGCTAAAGTAGGCTGTGCTGGTCTCGTTTTCTGCAACTCCTGCATCTTGCAGTGCTATGATGACTGCATCTATCGCCTCCGAATTTGACTCCAGCGCGCCGCCGGCGGTCACGTCAACTGTCTCGATTGCAAAGATCACCGTTATCGTGTCTGGTTCGACCTTTTGCGTGGCAGTGCCGGTTACGAAGAGGGTGTTGTTCGTATCCGGCATAGTAGGGACAGTTGCCGGATCAGAGAAGGGAGATATTTGTGCAGAGGCTGCGCCGGCCATCGAGATGACAGCGAGCGTTGCTAACGGCAGTATGAGGACCCTTGTATTCATGCAGCAAATGTGCTGACCACACTATTAGGCAGTGTTGAATTATCAAATAGGCGATTTGTCTTCATCTTCACTTTTATGGAAAAATGGCGAGAGGACCAATGGACTTGTCCGGCAGGCAATGAATCGCCATATTTTTAAGTAGCGCCCATGAGACAGATACTACTACTATCATCATGCTCAACTACAAGTTCCGCCTCTATATCCAACAACAAAGGAGCAGGAGCTTGTGCTAGAACAGACGCTTGATGGTTGCAGGTGGCTGTACAACTACTTTCTTGGCAAGAATATGTCAGAGTACGACATGAACTATGCATTGACAGAATTGAAAGAGCAGCACCCGTGGCTTTCAAACTATCATAGCAAGATGATGCAGATGGTATGCAAGCAGGTTGCTACAGCAGCAAGAAAGGCTACTGCTGCCAAGGGCGGAAAACTCACGTACAGAGAGAGTGACGATTTCAACTCATTTACATACGACCAGTCTGGCTTTCGGTTTGAGGGCAACAACAAGCTATCACTTTCCAAGATCGGCAGCATCAAGGTTGTACTGCACAGGCAACCAGTCAACGTCAAGCAGGTTACTACTGTATGCAGGAAGAATGGACGATGGTAGTTCACCATAGTGACGACAATGCCGATGTGTCGTTGAGCAAGCCATCATATTGGTTCAAGGATTTTGTCGGTGTAGGCTATCGTTATCACGACGTCTACATGAACGTCTTTCCACTCTTTGAAGACAAGATGTCCGCATTCCGGCTCTGGAAAAAGACCATTGAGTGGTGGCCTGACGACAAGATAAGGCTCCGCTTTGTAGAGCAAGATGGCAGCTACTGGTTCATACTGTATGGCGGATCGGAATATAGCAAGGACAACACAGGGTTTGTCAAAAAGGTGCCAGTATCTGAAAACTATGAAAGGTTCAAGATCGGCTATGAGAAAAAGGCGATCCTGCGGTTTGGAATCTACAAAGAGGGTGTCAAGAAAAAGGACGGCAGCAAGTATGACCTTGAATTGCTGAAAAAATCAAAATCCGTTTATGACATTGCGTTTTTGAAATACGAGGAACTTGCCCCTGGCAGCATAGAGTCGCAGTGCATACAGGAAAACAAATGAGGAGATTCAGCTGCGTTCAGGGGTGCTCCGATTGCTGCATCTACAGGGAACATTATCCTTCTGCAAAGTACGGCAAGATAGGAGTGCTCTTGCTGCCCGAAGAAAAGGCGGTGATTGAAAGACTTGCAAAAAAGCTGGATATCAAGGTAAAGATATTGCCTAGGCTTGCAGTCGGCAAGGAATTCCCGGAGAAGGTGATTGCGTACCAGATGATGGGTAAGAACGCGGATGGCGACCTCTGCCCGTTCCTCGATGTCGAAAGCAGTGAAAAGTCTCCCCACGGTGGCCACAGTTGCAGGATCTATTCAGAAAGACCTCTTGCATGCAGGGCGTATCCTGTCATTGACGTTTCCAAGGCGGCTATCCTTGACGGCCACTGCCAGTTCTGCAAAAAGTTCTCCACGACAAAGGTTGCCACAGATGGCCTTCAGCAAGAGGTCGAGGCGCTTGCAAGGATAAAGGCAAACGTAACCGCCGGCGACACCAATGTCTGGCGCTATGCCACTGCTACAGGCAAGCCCGGCGATATCATGCTGTCAGAAGGTTGGGTTGTAGAATCCTAGCAGCCATGTTTGCGGTACAGTACCTCATCACCTTTCTTGACAAGCACGATTCGGTTCTGCGGAATGACTCCAAAGTCTTCGGATAGCTCGACAAATTCAGGCAGTGTGACTTCTACGATGCGTTCAAAGTCGCGATAGCTGACAGAATAGAGGTTCGGATCGTCAGCATACAGTGCCCTGCTGAAAATCTCCTCCAGTCTGCCCTTGCGCACTATGACAATTTTTCGTGCACTCGTTATATATCATGTTGAGCCACGGGCGGCATGCCAAGGAAATCTTCTGGCCGCAAGACAACTGGCAGAAGGACAGATAGCGCCAGACTGTCACCTAGGACTAGAAAGGCGATAGACGCGCTTCCAACCCATGCGCGCGAAATATACAGAAAAGCGCACGAGAACGCGCTCAAACAATACGGGAGCCCAGCAAAGAGGCGCGGAGGCTCGCGTCAGAGCAGGGAGCAGGTCGCGCACAAGGTGGCATGGTCTGCCGTGAAAAAGGCAGGATACAAGAAAGAAGGAGAGAGGTGGGAAAAAGATCAGGGCAGGTAGTTCATTAGCCCGCCAGCCTCAACAATTTTTGCGATCAACTCTGGAAAGGGCTTCATCGAGTACTGCTCATTCTTTGTAATGTTGGTTATCTTGTTCTGTGCTAGGTCAATCTCCAGCTCATCCCTATCAGATATCTTTTTGACTGTTGACGCGTCGATTTCAATCGGCAGTAAGTATCCTCCGTCTACTGCATTCCTGTAGAATATCCTTGCAAACGACGGCGACAATATAGCCTTGATGCCTGTCTGCGATAGCGCTATCGGCGCATGCTCCCTGCTAGAGCCGCAACCAAAGTTGCTGCCTGTCACGAGAAAGTCGCCCTGCGACACCTTCTCCGGGAATTTCGGATCGATGCCTTCCATGGCATGCTTGGCAAGCTCTTTGTGATCGTGGATCTTTAGGTACGGGCCAGGGATTATGACGTCGGTATCGATGTTGTCGCGCTCATACTTGTGGACCTTGCCCCTCAAAGTGTTCTTCAATTTCTCACATCCCTCGGGTCAGTTATCTTGCCCGTGATTGCCGATGCTGCGACTACTATTGGCGACGCAAGGTACGTCTGCGACTCTACGTGTCCCATCCTTCCGGGAAAGTTCCTGTTAGTAGTGCTGATGCATATCTCACCCTTGCCTAGCACCCCCATGTGTGCCCCGCAGCATGCGCCGCACGTGGGCGGCCCGACGATTGCGCCAGCTTCCATAAAGATCGAGATCAGCCCTTCCTTCATCGCCTTCATGTAGATCGACTGCGCAGCTGGCAGTACTTCAGTTCGGATCTTGACCTTCTTGCCTTTCATTATCTTGGCTGCTTCACGAAGGTCTTCGAGTTTTGCACCCGTACACGAGCCAATGTACGCCTTGTCAAGCTCGGTCCCCTGCAGCTCCCTTGCGGCAGAGATGTTGCCGGGTGAAAACGGCTTGGCTACCGTCGGCTCGAGCTTTTCTATTTCATAGGTGAAAACTTCAGAGTAGTGCGCATCTGGATCGCCATTCACCGGCGAGTATTTCGCGTCCGTTCTTTCCTGGAGGTATGCAAACGTGGTTTCATCTGGCTCGATTATGCCGTTCTTGGCGCCTGCTTCGGTGGTCATGTTTGTGAGTGTAAGGCGCTCCTCCATCGTCAGTTTCTTGACAACGTTGCCGGCAAACTGCATTGTCTTGTAGTTGGCGCCGTCGGTTCCAATATCACCGATTATTTTCAGGATGATGTCCTTTGCCATGATATGCGCCGGCTTGTTGCCTTCGATCTTGAAGAGCATCGTCTCCGGCACCTTGAACCAGATCTGGCCGTTCATAAGGACGTACGCGACGTCGGTGTGCCCGAGGCCGGCTGCGAACGTGCCCATCGCGCCTGTAGTGTTTGTATGCGAGTCACCGCCGACATAGACTTCGCCTGGCAGTACCATGGCTTCTTCATGCGATAGCGTGTGGCAGATCCCGTACTGGCCGAGGCCGTACTTGAAGTGCTTGTTGATTCCGTATTTCTTTGTAAAGTTGGATAGCGTAATGATGTTTTCCGCAGACACCCTGTCGGCTGCGGGCACAAAGTGATCCTCTGTGACCCAGACCCTATCTGGGTTCCAGATGCGTTCCAGCTTTTTGCCCTTCTTCTCCCATTCGCTGAATACCTTAATCACTCCAGGCCCCGATACGTCATGCATCATGACCTTGTCGACCTTTGCAAACACGACATCGCCGGGCGACAGCCTTTGCTTGCCGGCTGCACGAGCGAGTATCTTCTCAGTGATTGTCATTCCTGCCAAAACAATTCACGTAATATGAGAGGTTTCGAGAACGACGGATTAAAACCTTTGCAGAAAGCACAAAAGAGAGTGCGATTTACGTCATTCTGCTTGGTCGAGATCCTGCCGGTGCATGTTGAAGTAAAGAGGGGAAGGTTCGACCTTTTTGGAAGCCTGAAAGGCTTTGATTACAAGGACAGCGACATTCTGGTGATTTCAAGTAAGTTCGTGTCAATGAGCGAGGGAGCAGTGGTCAACTTGACCAAGATACGAGTGAGCAAGAAGGCGCGTGTCCTTGCTGCAAAATGCCACATGGATCAAAAGATGGCCGAGCTTGTGCTGCGCGAATCAGATTACATAGTCAAAGGCGTGCCGGGCTTTTTGCTTGCGATAAAAGATGGCATGATTGCACCAAACGCAGGCATCGACAGATCAAACGTGCCAAAGGGATACGCCATCCTCTATCCACGCGATCCTTTCGGCACGGCTGAAAAGCTGAAAAAGAAATTCCAAAAAGAGCTTGGCATTAGAGTCGGGATC
>JBFLWZ010000145.1:0-5242 GCA_040757615.1 Thermoproteota archaeon
GTGCCCGTCATGGATCTCTCCGTCTACGTCTAATACGCTAAAGTCAGCATGGTACTCATTTTCGCTGACGTGCGTAATCATGTCCATGTGGGTGTTCAACTCGTCGTCAATTTCGATACCGAGCTCGGGGAGCTTTGTCAGCAGGAACTCCATCGCAGCTTCTCTCTGACCAAAGCCATTTTCGCTTGTTCCGCCGCTCATGAAAAAGACGATACTGACAGTCATGGACACCTGTTGTTCGCCCGGCAGGATTGGCGTTGCACCCTCGGCTGCGTCAAATCCTCTACTGAATATCGGAAGTAGACGTCGTTGAGGCTTATTTACTTGATGCCCGAGATGGACAGCCATGCTGCTTCTGCCGCAACCTCTGCCCTGTGCCTTGCATTTGCAATCGCGTTGCCGACCAGGCTGCCGCGTATCTCTTCCTGCCTTTCAGCAGACGTGAAGAAGTAAACGCCGCTTACGTTGGTTGCGCCTGCTTCGATTGCAGTGTCGATCACTTCGCCTGCGTCCACGTCGCCGTCTGCGTCAAGCGTGACGGTGACCATGTTGACTGCCTTGTAGCTGACGACTTCGCCTGTCACGTAGCATTCTGGGAGGAACGAGTAGCCTTCAATAACTCTGCATATGTTTACAGGCTCGCTCTGCGAATGCACCGGGTGGACGTTGTAGCTGTTTGTGACGATGTCTTCTTCTGTTATGCCAAGCTCCCTGAGCGCCGCAATGACTGCTGCGACTAAGTCTGTGTTGCTTGATGCCGCTTTCTCTGCCGTTGCACCCTCTGTCTCTACTCCTACAATTACAGAGAACTTGTCAGGCTGCACCTTTACTGTGGCAGTGCCTGACGCCGAAACGGTGGACGTTCCAGAGCCGTGATAGAACGGCGCCGAGATCAAATCGGCTTCTTCCTGTTCGCCGTTGTCGTTGGTCTGCGCTACTGTCAAGTTGAGCACCTGGCTGCCAATCAAACCGGAAACTAAGAGCCCAAAAGCAAGAATGCCGGCCAGCGATGCGAACTTTGTGTCGCTTTTACTGACTGAGGCTGTAAGCTCTGCAGAGGCGTAAAACACCGCGTACCCTCCCGCGTTCAAGACAAAACGGTCGGGCATCGTGTCCTTCAGGTCTATGCGGGCAAGGTAGAAGCTGCGAAGTAAGGAGGCAGAAAATAATGATTGATTCCACTGTAAGATAAGCTAGTATAATCAACTGAGCAAAGTCACAATAATGCTTATGACTTTTTTGAACACGTTCACGTTTATGAACGCGAGATTCTTGTCTGTCATTCTATCTGCAGTAGCAATATCATCCATCGCAGCGATCAGCCTAGCAAGCACGACAACAGCTCAGACCGAACATGATTCTGCACATGAAGGAAACGCGACAATGACAAGCGAAAGGAAGCATGAAGAAACCCATGTTGTCAGAGACTCTGTCTTTGCAGACCTGTCTGACAAATTGATTCCGGCAAACGACTTTGTGCACTTTTACGATACAACCCCCTACAAGATAATGGACGGCCACGTCGCTGCAAAACTACCATGTGATGAGCAGTTACAGACGCCTGTCCAGATTCTGATAGGGCAGGCTCCAAATATGACAGCTGTCGAGCCTGAAAACATTCCTGCTCTTTCAAACCCTGGCCAGACATGCATGTACCACGCAGACCTTCACTCTCCACATGCAAATCAAACTGGAACCACTGGTGGTCTGCCAATCACCGACATTGCCATCATGAACCCGACTGGCGCGGATATCACTTTCCCCAATACAAGCACCTTGGTCATAGGCGTCAACGAAATCATGGTTCTAGGAGAAGGCGAGCATGAGCATGAGGCCGCAGATGGCGACCACCCTGAAGAGGCAGGGCATGAATAGCAAATGAGAATCGCTACATTTCTGCTGATATGACTCCTCATTTCTTTGGGGTTATTTGCATCTCCACTGAGTCCGTCTACTTATGCCCATCCTTCTCTTCAAGCGAAAGCACCAGTTCCTCTCTCTAGTAGAGCAGATAAGAGCAGAAGCCGCATTGGTTGTTGCCAACCTACAAAACAATAACGCAACTCTGGCCGAGACCCATGCGATCAAGGCGGCAAGTCTGGTAGATACCGCCACTGATGAAATAAGGGAGAGAAATGAAAGAATAGCAAACACCCTGACTGCTACTCTTGCTCAGTTGTAAGGAAACACGACATCGCTGGCAGCTCCGGGTCAGATTTAGCAAGCAGTGCAGCAGGCACATGAGACTGTCATGATGTTAAATGACATCTTGGGGAGGCTACTACCGTAAGAATCGAGAGCGAGCAGAGAAACAACGCTACGACTTGGGCCTCAGTCTTGGCAGATGTCCCTAATATTGTACTTCGCAAGTATGGAAACGCCACAGAGGCACCATTTGACTTGACAGACATGTCCAATTTGGTGACCAATCAGAACAATCTGACTATGGACGATGGTATGCCGATGTCAAACGATACAATGATGTCAAATACAACAGGCAATATAACAACCATGGTGGATATGGCCGCGTACCAGAGTGCTCAGTATCTTGCAAACAAGACAATAGTGATATTCGATGATATGCTCAGACTACTAACAACTACCACTGTCGATAATGCAACAAACATCGAAAGGCTGAAAGCAAGCTTGATGCAACTAATAGACAGGGTCAACAACCATGCAAGTCCAAACGACGTAATGGCGATTGTGCATCTTGGCATACACCCGATGTTGATACTGCTCTGTGGGCTGGTCGTGGTGCCGGAAGAGGCTTGACACCAACAGATGGGCCATTAGGACTTGCTATGCAAAGCTCTCTACCACTTCAATTTTACCCTGCATCCACGGGTGCGGCACACAATGATACTCGTAGGTGCCTAGCTGGGTGAATAGGAACTCGCACGTCTGACTTGGCATTACAAACGGTCCTCCTTCCTCTTGGGGTCTAGCTTGAGAATCGAATACTCCGCTGTATGGATCTTCATAATCGGTGTCTGAAGTCACTGTATGTGGCACTGCATCTTCGTTTGTCCAGACAACCCTGTTGCTAATCGAAAGCGTAGCGCGAGTGGATGGAGGAACGTAGAACTGGTCATTGCCCTCGTTAGAGGAGCCGGCTGCAATAGAGACCTCGATTGTTTCTTCCGGCTCCAGTATCTCCTGTGGAATTACCGGCCTCCGATTCTCTTCTGGGATATAGAAAAATTGATAGTAAGCCAAGCTGACCCCGACTGCCACAATGAACGCCACGATGCTTATGCCTGCAGTGTTTGTTGCACTGGACCTTTGCGTCTTTACCAACCTCCGAGTTGCAAGCGGCATTCGCATCCAAGCTCTGTGCATCCTTTTAGAGTGGTTCTACAATCGCAGGTCTTGGATAACGACATTGCACTGCATTGGAGAATATGATATTTATCAGGTGAGAGGCCCGCGGCAAAGATGAAAGCCCTATCTACATTTTGCACTCGTACAATGCCGGTACAGCTCACATCTGTATAAGCGACTGACGCTGCTACATACTTAACAATTACGTGATGGCGATGCCGGCGCAGGTTGTTCTAGTTCCGCATGCCCCTTGGCATTAGCCTGTACCTGCGAACGACCTTTTTCTCACTCTTTCTCTGGCCAAATGCCTGCTCCCGGGAGCGGAGCCGGTTCATGCGAAGCCGCGACATCCTGTCTTCCGGCCTTACAAGGTCTATCCTTATTCTGGACGAGGCCTTGAAGGTGAACACCAAACCCTGCCCGGGGTCGATCCTGATCCTGTCAGGCACAATCTGGTTTGCGGTGCACTCTACTTTTACTGGAGCGGGGTTCCTCTGAATCTTGCCGGGCTCTGGATAGTTCACTATAAGCTCTGCCCTCGCATTGTTGAGAGCGTTTGTGACGGAATAGGTGCCGGGCCTTATGACCGTGACAGACAGCATGTCGGCGTCTTTTAGCTCGCGGCTGTCAAACGCGATGATCTGCGAGTTGTCTTTTCCGCGCCTGCTGACCTGCACCACATAGCCGCCAATCCCTCCAGAGATGTAAAACACCGCGTACCCTCCCGCGTTCAAGACAAAACGGTCGTCCATCGTGTCCTTCAGGTCGATTCTGACTTGGCCGGGCTGGGTGGGAGGCTGCGCCCTGGCAGCAACCTGTGCTGTCGAGCTCTCGCCTGTTACCGAGACCGTGAATCTGCGAGTCATCAGGCCGGCTCCTTTTGTGACTACGCCTTCGTACTCGCCGGGCTCGGAGAACCTGTGAACGATCGTGGACAGCATGGTAAGCGATCCGCTGTCCGCGTTTACCTGGCTGAACAGTTCGCGGTTAATTCTCAATCCTGTCATGCCTAGTTCCCCACGTCTCCTTCTACTATCAGTTCGTTACCACCGCTATTTACCTTGATACCCAGAAATTCAATCGGTATCTTTACCGGAATAAGAGGGGCAACTGGATTGTCGGCAGTCGGGACTGGATTTGCGGGGAGGATCTCGAGCGGGTCCTCCAGCTCAAAGAGCGTGATTGCGATCCATTCGCTTATCGCGTCGATAAGGTCTTGGAATATGCCAAGGTTCCCGATCAGGTCGAGTAGGAATTCGCCCACATCATCGGGTATGTCCAGCACGTCTCGAATGATCCCTTCAATCCCTCCTAGCACAAAGTCGATAAAGTCTATCGCCCAGTCGGGAAGCCCGAGCGCGTCGAGCAAGTCAAGTATTGCGTCAGATATGAGGTTGCTGAACAGGTCCCCGACCGTGTCGGCAATGTCGATTATGTCGAGATCTATTGGCAAGGTCGGCACCATGGCGATCTGCCACCTGTTGGGGATGCCCGAGCCGACGCCATAGAACGACTTTGGAACAGCGCTGAAAGTGACTTCGGAAGTCAAAAGCCCGCTCAGGTCGATTGGTATGGAGATGTCAGGGCTGGCGCTGAACAGGTCAATGGACGGTGCGCTGACTAAGCATCCTCCAAAGGGGTTTGGAATGATACAGAACCCGCCTATTGGGATCGTCGGGATGTCGATGCCGATTACCAGACGAAGCTTGTCCCACTTTATGTCAAGCTCGCTCACCAGTATAGACCCGTTGGTGCGCAGGTCAATCGTTCCGCCTTCGAGATGCGCCTGCACTTCGTATGACGCCGTAAAGATGCTCCAGCTGCCGCTGTCTGCTATGGAAAACTTGAATCCCTTGAGGAGGGCACCGTATATCTCTTTGAAGGCCTGTTCTGATATCGCGGCCGTCAGGTCAAAAGT
>JBFLWZ010000146.1:0-5146 GCA_040757615.1 Thermoproteota archaeon
TCTGATCGTTTTATCGGTTACTCCTCTGAAAATGTCGTTGCTGCTCGCCGGGGTTACATAGACGGAACTCCAACCTATCTCTTTCTTCTTGCCTTTGTACACCTTGCCTCCGGCTGCCTGCGCGATGAGCTGCGATCCGAGACACACACCTAGGATCGGCGTGTTGCTCTTTATTGCGTCCTTGATGAGATCCTGTTCTTTCTGTAGGTACGGCAGGTTGTCATAGACTGCCATCGGGCCTCCAAGGATCACGACCGCGGCATAGCCCATTGAAGTGGCCGGCACAGAGCCGTCCTGCGCGTTGACCTTTTCTATCTCAAAGCCGTCGGACCTGAACATCTGCTCAAACGTACCTAGAGTCTCACACGCAATGTTCTGCACGGACAGTATCTTGGGCAACAGCTTATGTCATCATACATCTTATTTATTCCATGTGAGGGGGGCTTTGGTTAAGAAGCCAAGATACCACGCTCAGATAGCCGTTCGAACTCGTGATTTTATTTTTATGAATTATTGCTTTTTGCATAAAGCTATGTGAGGGCAAAATGTTAAATCTCACGTTTGCGAAGTAAAGACCGGCCGATGGGCTATCAATACAACGCCAATCACGACGAGACCGTCGAACGGCTGCGCAGTTTTATCGGCATGCTCAACGAAGAATCCGAGAAAGGGTCTGTTATTGTAGTTGAGGGCAAGCGCGACGCCGAGGCGCTCTCGATGATCGGATTTACCGGCAACCCCGCAGTCTTCCATCACTTTAAGGGAATAGCAGATTTTCTCGACAACCACGACGCCGACAGGAAGATGATCCTGCTTTTAGACATGGACAGGACCGGCAAGTACCTCACAAACAGGCTGGTGTCACAGCTCCAGTCGCGCAGGCACAGTGTGAGCCTTTCGTACAAGCGGGCCCTTGCTAGGATAACAAACGGCAAGGTGAGACACGTCGAAGATCTGGCAACCTATGCGCCGCGCCTGTCCGGCGTAACCGGCAGCCGCAAAGATCTGTACTTTTACACATAAGCTATTGCTCTCATACTTCACAAAGCACTTATATTCAAGCAAGGAAAAATGTTTCACATATCAAAACTACGAGGTTATGAAACAAATTGCCTAGCACAGGTATCGTAAAGTATCATGTCAAATTAAAATTTGAAGTTGATGGTTTGGTTGAGAAGGCCGATATTATCGGTGCTATTTTTGGACAGACCGAAGGTCTCCTCGGACCAGAAATGAACTTGAATGAACTGCAAAAAGTATCAAAAGTTGGAAGAATCGAAGTAAACGTTGACACCAAGGGCAGCATGGCAAAGGGAGACGCCCTGATACCCATGAGCACCGATATCTCTACCGCTGCGCTCATTGCAGCGGCTATTGAGAGCATTGACAAGGTCGGACCATTTCAGGCCAAGTTCAATCTTGTGGGCATCGATGACATCAGAGCGATAAAAAAGAAGGTAATCGTCGACCGCGCCAAAAAGATCGTGCAAGACTGGGCTACCAAGACAATAAGCGAAGGGGAAGAGATGCTCAAGGACGTCTATGACGCAAGCAAGCCGGGCAAGCTCACAAGCTTTGGCAAGGCCCAGCTGGCATGCGGAACCGGAGTTTTCGATTCTGACTGGATAATCTTGGTTGAAGGAAGAGCTGACGTCATAAACCTGCTCCGCGCAGGCTTTGACAATGCCATTGCAATTGAAGGCGCGCGCATTGACGAGACCGTGACAAAGCTCACGGACGGCAAACGCGTGGTCGCGTTCCTGGACGGCGACAGAGCCGGCGACCTCATACTCAAAGAACTACACGGCGTCGTCAAGATCGACAAGGTTCTCCGGGCGCCACCTGGAAAAGAAGTCGAAGAATGCACGCCAATAGAGCTGGCAGAGATTTTGAAGGACGCACTCTCTGTAGCAGAGCCGCAACAGGTCCATACACATCACGAACGCGATCGGGATCGGGATCGTGACCGCGACAGGAGGCATCCGCGCAGGGACCGCGATCGTGAGCCGCGCGAAGAATACCGCGCTCCCCCTCCCGAGCCGGCTCCGTTGCAGTCGTCAAAGGAAGTACTTGCCGAAGACAAGCCAGAGATACTTACTGCCGTTAGAGGAGTTTATCCACAGATAAACGAGACGCTTGAAGCAGTAGTTCTGGATGGCTCTATGAACACTCTGCTCAAAGTGCCAGTGTCTGAAGTCATCAAGAGGCTTGACACCGCAGAGGGCGCCAAGCTGCTGGTAATAGACGGCATTGTCACTCAGAGGCTCGTGGACGCTGCCGACAAGGCAGGCATCGAGTACATCGTTGGACACAGGACAGCCGAGCTGAAAAAGCCTGCGGATGTCCGCGTCAGAACCTTTGGAGACATTGGGATAAGCAACTAGCGCTAATGCCCGAGATCAAACTACAACACATACTGACGTTGGTCGAGCTCCTGGCAAAGGGGGCGCGCCACAATTTTGTCGAAGTTACGACCACCGAGCTTGGCAAAGGCATAGGCCGGTCGCAACAGGCCGCGTCAAAACACCTGCTCGATCTCGAAAACTCGGGCTATATCGAGCGCGCGAAAAAAGGCCAAAAGTTCGTAGTCAGGGTCACGGACAAGGGGTATTCAGAGATACAGACGCTTCTCTCTTCGCTAAAGTCCGCACTCGAGTCTGCGCCGTCGACCATCGATTTTGAGGGCCGCATCGTGTCGGGGATGGGCGAGGGTGCCTACTATATGTCTCTCGAAGGCTACAGGCGGCAGTTCAGAGAAAAGCTTGGATACGAACCTTACCCCGGGACGCTAAATGTCCAGCTTGCAGATCCGATATATATGAACGCGCGACGTGAGCTGGGCAAGCACCCGTCGATTTTCTTAGACGGCTTTAGCGACGGCACTAGGACATATGGATGGGTAAAGTGCTACCGAGCAGCGATAAACGACGGCGTGGTCGAAAACGCCGCAGTCCTTGTGCTGGAGCGGACGCACTATGACGACACGATGCTCGAAGTGATCGCGCCAGAATCAATAAAGCAAAAAGCAGGAATCAAGAACGGCGACAGGATAAAGGTGCGGGTCAGGCTTGGTCAGATGCCGTAGATAGAGTCGCCGAGCTCTTGCTTTATCGTGCTGCTCTTTGACCCCGGTATCGGAGTTGACAGCCGTATCACGTGCACATTCAAGTTGCGCTTTTTGCAGTTTTCCGCCACGTCTTTTTCGCTATGGGCCTGGTCGTAGCCAAGGGCTATCACGTTTGGTTTGACGTATTCGACAGTGTCATAGAGTGTGCCCTCTCTCCCTATCAGGACGAGATCGACAAAGTTGAGCGAAGACACCAGCTCCTTGCGCAGGCTCTCGTCATGGTAGATCTTTCTGTCCTTCTTGATCTTTTGTGCAGTCGACTGCCTTGCGACAACAACCACCAGCACGTCGCCTTCTGCCTTTGCTGCCTTGAGCGTATGGATGTGGCCGGGATGGATCAGATCAAAGACGCCGCCTACCAACACGACTTTGAGCGCGTCACGCCCAATGAACGTCAGCTTGCTTGGATCCGACTTTTCCACGAGACCCATCTTGACAAGGTGGCCGACCCTTGAATTGTAGAATTCCTGACTCAGCGGTACCCTTGCCTTGATCCTGTCGTAGGCAGTGACTGAAGGGCCAAGCATACTTGCGTAGATCGAAGCAAGTATTGCCTTGTCCACCGGATCCATCTCCGTGCTTTGGGGCAATGACGAAGTCATGGGTGATCTGCTAATGCTATTAAGGTTTGGTCTTGGATCCCTTGCAACGGCTGGAATTTCCTTGCGCCAATTACGGAGGTTCGATAGCTGCCTATGATTGCTCATACAGGCGGTCTTTTTGGATCTTGTTCCTCTATTATTGTAACTGCCATTTATTAAATATGATGTAACCCGGTTTTTGGCACGTCGCGCGTTGGAGCGTCATCGCCGTTGTTTCGCCCAAGCTCCGGACCCTAAGAAATGGCAACGAAAGAGTAGAGCAGGACCGCGACGACAACAATTACCTTGAATATTTCATGAATGGAAGCTGGCGTCACAGTAGACAGCGATGTAGGGCCAGAGTAAACCTCCAGTGCAAACAGTATCAACAGATGTCGCGTGCATCCTGTAACTTTCTTATCTATTGCTGAGCAGATGGAATTGATGAGCGAAAAAAACGCAAAAAGACTCGAAGAAACGCGCAACAAAGGCGACACCGACATTAGCCAGGCGCCTCCGCCGCCAGAGCCGATCTACGATCTCACCACAGACGATAAAACCAACTTGGTAAAAGGCGCAACTCCAAGGGAAAGAAATGAAGAGCCCTGAGCAATCACTGAAAATATTTTTGTTTTTATGCGTACAAGGCACAGCGCGGATTTCTAATGCTGTGAACTACTACCGGACTTGTCCGATAGCCTCTTCTTTTTCCTGCTTCATCGACCGCTGTACGATCTCCACAGGCGTAACTTCCCGGCGCTCCACCGGTAGCAGCAGTAGCAGCGATTCTAACCCTCGCTGGAGGATATGGAGAGAAGCGTTGTAGTCTCTGTCTATCGCCGCATTGCATTTTGTACATGCATGGGTACACGTACTGCAAGTGATTTTGGTACTGGGTGTCCACACCTTGAGCAGTCAATTGAGGAATATGCAGGCTCTACCTCTACAACGCGGTTGGCCTTGTACTGCAGCATCTGCTTGAAGGTGGACCAGCTTGAGTCCAGTATCTTTCTTGATGCAAGCCTGTGGTTCCGGGTCAGGTTTGCCACTCGCAGCCTCTCCAGAAATATCAGGTCATAGCGGCTGGCATAGTACGCTGATTTTTTATGCAGGAAATCCCTTATCTTGTTGTTTATGCGCTCATACAACCTTGCAAGCATGTATCTTGCTTTCTCGCGGTTGCTGCTGCCAAGCTGCCTTCTACTAGATACCATGCGGTGAGCTCTTCTCAGCGGATTTAACATCTTTGTCAGAAACTGCGGATTATCCTCCGAGTGGTCGTCAGAGTCATGGGTAAACTTTGTGATGCCGACGTCTATCCCTACAGGCTTTCTGTATTTGATGAAGGTTGAAAACGTCCTGCGCAGCAGCTCGCATGCCACGACTGCGTACCATTTTGAATTCTTCCTGCATATAGTCACCTGCTTGACGTTGACTG
>JBFLWZ010000147.1:0-5114 GCA_040757615.1 Thermoproteota archaeon
GATGGCGCGAGATCCCTCCGACAGAGCAGGGCATCGGAGACGTGACAAAGCGCATCCACCGCAAGGGCTACAGGATATCGGTCATAACCAAGAGGGAAAGGCCAACTGCGCCATATGTCGCCATGTGGCTTGACATGCACAAGATCTACACCGACGAGCTTTTGTTCATTTACGACGCAGTGCCCAAGGCAAACTACCCATTCGACGTATTGATAGACGACGCCCCAAAAAACCTCATAGACATCGTCCCGCCCAAGTCAGCGATACTCTTCAACCAGCCGTGGAACAAGGAGTTTGACTGGTCAGTCAGAGTCAATGCCCTCAGCGAGGCTGAAAAACTGCTCTAGGAACTATAGCGGCTGCAGTCGCATACTCCAAACAGGCACTTTGACATTCCCTGTATGTGGTACTTCATATTGTGCCCGCAGGTGCACACTTTTTCCCTGTTGAGAAGGCCCAGTTTTGCTATGCCGCTATGTAATGCCACTTGCTTGTGATGGATTCTCTGGCTATATTTTATGAAAGCATGATTATTCTAGAGCAGAGTATGAAGATTTGTCGCGCTAATGCCGCTGCAGTTCTATCAGCGCGCGGTTTATTAGCGACGCTAGCCCGACGTACTGGGTAAGCAACGTTACGGCAAACTCTAGCGCGTCTGGGCCCCTGAAGCCTTCGTCATATTTCATCTCCACCGTTCCTCTGTCTGTCTCAACTAAGGCTGTCAGTAGAGAGTATTCCCCAAGCCGTTCGTCCCTGCGCTCTATGTACTGCCTCATCTCGATTTTTCGTATGATAAAGCCCTGATTCTTCTGTGAGGCCTTTTCCAACAGTACCTTTGATTTGTCAGGCGGCCGGCTTGTCCTGCCTGGATCGATGTCGCTCAGCTTCATTTGTAATCGAGGAACCTTACCCACTCGGGGAACCATAGGTTGTTCTCCGGCAGGCCGATACCCTTTGCAAGGACCGCCGGAGAATTGTAATAGACCGAGTCAGAGCCGATCTCCCTTGCGATGTTCCGGTTCAGCTCGTTTATCGATGACACCTCCCCCACGTACTTGTTTGCCACGAGGTCGCGGTTCTGTGTGTACAGCCCGACCTGCCTCCCGTCCACGGTTGGGACATAGCTTACAATAACATCTATGCGTTTTGCGCCGGCATTCTTCAGGTAGTATATCGTCTCTCTGGCGGTGCTGCCTGTCTGGATCGTGCCCTGCACTGTGGCAATCTTTTTGCCCTGCACGAGGTTCTGCATGACGAACTTGAGTGACCTGCCTGTGGTGAGCAGCTTGTTCTTGCTGACCTGCTCCGAGAAGTCTATCATGTGGTCGGCGTCGTCGTACCTGTCCTTGATCACACCTTCTGCAAACTCGAAAGACTTGGAATGCTTCTGATACTCTATGCCAAACCCAAGTGTCATTGGCCGAGTATAGTCCGGCTCGGCATAGGCAGAGTCAATGTCCAGTTCCTTTGAAAGAAAGTTGGCCTGCTCTTTGCCGATGTTCTTCCGGATGTGATATACGCTCTTGCCGTTGATCGTAGCCACCACGTTTGACTCCCTGATGAACTCAAATGGGTCCATCATCATCTTGATGGTCGGCATGCTGGCAAGAACTTCAAGCCCCCCTTTTTTGCTCATCTTTAACAGGTGGCCTGGAGGCACGTCGGCAAACCCCATATCAATGAGCGATGTTCGGAGTGAGTTTTCAGAAGCAATGATGTGGAGCGTCTTGTCGCGGTTGGTCGCAGTCACAAGCGGTTTGAAGCCAGTGCTGTCCCGGTAAGCATAGATCTCTTCGCCAACCTTCACCATCAGGTTGCCCCTCAGGTGCCTATCAAGGAATTCTGCCGCCCTTTCGGGGTTTTTCCCATGGATTAATAGTTGCGTAAAAATGTGGTAAATCTTGAAAAGTGAGTCGGAATCTCTTGCCGGCCCGATGTATGGGTGCAGGTGCAGTTTCTCTGTATCTACAAAGAACCCGTCAAACGCGACCCAGATGTTGGACATGCTTGGAAAAGGCGGCGGCCTTTTTGAGAGGTAGCCTATGCCGTTGTTGCCGTGCAGCTTCTCCTTCTGTGCTATGCGCAGTATCTCGCTGTCTGCTGGAAGCCACCCTTCGGAGCCTGTTGCGGCATTGCCAACCATCATCTTCCAGTAGGCCTTGCCCCGGTGCTGGAGCATCCTCATCGAGTGGGCAAGGTAGTAGATGATGTTCTTGTTGTTCGCGCCATGGCTGTAGATGGCGACAATTCCGGCCAACTGCCTTCACCTTTGCTCAAAGGGCTTGGGATAAAAATCTTGTCTCAGGCCGAGGGCAGAAACATCTGCTTGTTCCTTTCATAATTTGCGATGTGCTCTTCGAGTTGTAATGTAAGCCCTATGCTGTCAAGGCCTTCAAGCAGGAGCTTTTTGCGGAACACGTCTATGTCAAAGTGCATCTTGCGGCCGCCTGCCACCAAGATCTGCTTTGTAAGGTCGATATCGATGTCCAAGTCATCGTTCGCGAACAAATAGTCCACTTCATCAGGCTTGAGCCTGACTGGCAGTATCCCGTTCTTGAAGCAGTTGTTATAGAAAATGTCCGCAAATGAAGGCGCGATTACTGCCCGAAAGCCATAGTCAAGTATCGCCCACGCGGCGTGCTCGCGGGAGCTTCCACTGCCAAAGTTGTCCCGGGCAAGCAGGATCTGACGGCCCGCGTATTTTGGGTTGTTTAGCACAAAGTCGCTTTTTGGCTTGCCGTCTCCGTCAAAGCGCCAGTCGTAAAACAGGTACTTGCCAAAGCCCGTCCTGTTGACCAGCTTGAGGAACTGCTTTGGCACTATCTGGTCGGTGTCCACATTGACCCTATCAAGGGGTGTGGCCCTGCTCTTGAGCACGGTAAAGGGCTCCAACTAGAGCCACTCCCTCACGTCTACAAAGTGCCCTTCTATTGCTGCAGCTGCTGCCATAACAGGGCTTACAAGGTGCGTCCTCCCGCCTGATCCCTGCCGACCTTCAAAGTTGCGGTTTGAGGTGCTTGCGCAGCGCTCGCCGGGCGCAAGTATGTCCGGGTTCATGCCAAGGCACATGCTGCATCCTGACTCGCGCCACTCAAAGCCGGCATCCTTGAACACCCTGTCAAGGCCGAGTTTTTCTGCTGCCGCCTTGACCTGTTGCGACCCCGGCACGACCATTGCCCGCACGTTTGGTGAGACCTTTCTGTCTTTAACAATCATTGATGCTTCAACCAAATCTTCAAGCCGCGAGTTTGTGCACGAGCCGATGAACACCCTGTCAAGCTTGACGTCCGTCATCGGGGTGCCGGGCTTTAGAGCCATGTATTCCAGGGCGCGGACTGCGGCCTTGTATTCATTCTCGTTTCCCCTCGCAAACTCGTCAGGACGCGGTACGGTGTCTGTGACATCAACTACCATTCCAGGATTCGTCCCCCAGCTGACCTGCGGCGCAAGGGCGCTTACGTCAATGCTTATGGACTTGTCAAATTTTGCGTTTGTGTCTGTTCCAAGGTCTGTCCAGTATTCAACCGCCTTTTCAAACTGTTCGCCCTTTGGGGCATAGCGTCTTCCCCTGATAAAGTCAAATGTCGTCCTGTCAGGCGCGACCAAGCCTGCGCGCGCTCCGGCTTCAATTGACATGTTGCATATCGTCATCCTGTTTTCCATAGAAAGCTCAGATATCGCGCTGCCGCGGTATTCAAGGACCGTGCCGGTTCCTCCAGCGGTGCCTATCGTCCTTATCACGTAAAGTATCATGTCCTTGGCAGTCACTGCATGACTGTTCCTGCGATTGCCCTCAAAGTTTATCGCAAAAGTCTTGGGCTTGTCCATCCACATCGTTTGCGTCGCGAGCACGTGTTCCACCTCGCTTGTGCCAATGCCAAGCGCCAGCGCGCCAAACGCGCCATGGGTCGAGGTATGACTATCGCCGCACACTATGGTGGTGCCCGGCAAGGTCAGCCCGAGCTCCGGGCCGATAACGTGCACTATGCCCTGATCGGGGCTGTGCATGTCAAATAGCGTGATCCCAAACTCTTTGCAGTTCTGCGCAAGCGTCTGGATCTGCACCGATGATATCTGGTCGACTATAGGCAAAGACCTGTCGCTTGTAGGGACGTTATGGTCCATCGTCGCAAACGTCAGGTCGGTTCGCCTGACGCGCCTGCCATTCGTGCGCAGTCCGTCAAAGGCCTGTGGCGACGTGACTTCGTGTACCAGATGACGGTCGATGTACAATAACGCGGGTCCACCTTCCTTTTCGTAAACGACATGGCTGTCCCAGATCTTTTCAAATATCGTCTTTGCCAAGCTGCTAAAAGAAAAATGCCCCAAGGGGAATATAAAACAAACAGGCAGATAGTTGTGAACACTAGCGGTATACGACCGGTAGTACCAATTCCTGCTTCACAGACTCGCCCAGAATCTCTACAGGCGTAACTTCCCGGCGTTTCACCGGTAGTTCTAACAGCTTTATTCCATCTTGCTTTATATTGACTCCTGAGTTAAAGTCACGGTCTATAACGAGACCGCAGTTATTGCAGCGATGGGTATACACTACCAGCGACTTTGGAACCAAATGTCCGCATCTGCAACATTTGACGCTTGTATATGGTGCGGGTACTCCAGCAAAACCATCTTTGCTTTGTAATCGAGCATCATCATCTCGAATGTACGCCAGCTGCTATCAAGAATATAACGTGAAAGATGATGGTTTTTTACCATATTAAAAGTGCATAACCGTCCCAAGAATATGATGTCATATTGCTTTGAATATTCTGTTGACAGCTTGTGCAAAAAGTCATTGCGCTTATTTCTTGTTCGTTCATGAAGTATCTGTAATCTGATCTTTATCTTCTTCCAGTTATTCGAGCCTTTCTGTCTGCAGGATAGCATCGTATCAGTTCTCCTTAATGGTTTGAGCATCTTGTTCAGAAATAGCGGATTGCCGACGATATGGTTGTCAGAGTCATGGAAGAACTTTGCAATCCCAACGTCTATCCCTACAGGCTTTCTGTATTTGATGAAGGTTGAAAACGTCCTGCGCAGCAGCTCGCATGCCACGACTGCGTACCATTTTGAATTCTTCCTGCATATAGTCACCTGCTTGACGTTGACTG
>JBFLWZ010000148.1:0-5112 GCA_040757615.1 Thermoproteota archaeon
CGGACAAGACCTAGAAACAAAAGGGACAAGCAAAAGCTCCTGCAAGGGATATAATACCACTTGTAGTGTATGTCTAAGTTTCATTTTTAGGACACTTAGATTATTATTACCATAAAATTTCCTGATTTTTCAAGCAAAGATGGAGGAGCGCGAATATTTCCACGAGTTGTGCGTCGCGGTTTTGACAGCCGACAAGAACGTCAGATTCGCCGGAGTAATAGAAGGCAGCGGCAAGCTCATCGTAGGCGAGTACCGTAAAGATATACAGGCACCGCTGATCGCTGCAAACCATATGGAAGAGAATCTTGTGCAGGGAACAGAAGGGTTCACCAGCTCTTTTGCAGCAAGCAGGATGGTATCAATGCTGAACAAGCAGTTTGAAAGCGGCCTTGGCCAGATGAACTACCACCTTACGGAATACAGCAAGGTAAAGCTCCTGACGGTCGCTCTGTCAAACGAAAACAGCTACTACCTGTGCATCTCGATGGACGCGGTCGCAGACTGCCATCCGGTTATCGTCAAAGTACTCAATAGCATCTAGCCGGAGGTCACGATTACCTTCATCGCATCCTTGGCTTCGTGGGCGCACCTGACTGCCTCGGCTGCATCTTTGATATCAAATCTGTGAGTGATGAGCGAAGCCATGTCGACCTTTTTCTCCGCAATCAGCTTCAGCGCCTCGTTTGTCTCGATCTCTGAAGCGGCATAGCTCGGGATGATCGAGTGCTCGCTCGAGTACAGCTTGCTCATGTCGTATGACATCTGCGATCCTTTCGGGGGCACGCCAAAGAGCATGATGTCGCCTCCCTTGCGTGTCAGCTCAAACGACTGCAATAGCGCCTTCATGCTGCCTGTCGCCACGACACAAACGTCGACGCCCCTCCCATCAGTCGCAGACTTGATCTTGTCCGCTAGATCCGGGGTAGAAGAATTGAACGTTTCGACTCCGTACCTGCCGGCAAAGTTCAGGCGAAAGTCGTTGATGTCAAGGACAAACACCTTGCGTGCGCCGTACGCCTTCGCGAGCAGAACATGCATCAGTCCGGCCGGGCCGGCGCCAAGCACGGCGATGTCGTCGCCGGGCCGGAAGTCACATTTGTTCCACGCCCTGATGCAGCATGCAAATGGTTCTATCAACGACGCCTCGTCGTAGCTGACATTATCTGGCAGCTTTATCAGGCCTCCCCTAGACACATTCCACTCTGGCACTAGGAACTGTTCTGCCAATCCGCAGGGGCTGATGTTGCTAGTCTGGTAGTGTGGGCACATCGTGTGGTCGCCGTGCTTGCAGTAGTGGCACAAATAGCATGCCACATGATGATGAATGAAAACGCGGTCGCCGGGCGCAAACTCCTTTACGCCACTGCCCACCGCGAGAACCTGCCCTGCAGGTTCGTGTCCGAGCCTGCCGGAAGTCATGCCGTACTCGCCATAGATCTTTTCAAGGTCAGAACCGCACAGCCCGCAGGCGCGCATCTTGACAATCACATCGCCGGTGCTTGCCATCTCTGGCGCCTTGAAGTCATCGACGGACACGGCGCTGTGCCCTTTTACAAAGACTGCCTTCATCTTTTTCTCCATCGGTTCGTGCCTGATATAAACAGTAGGCGGTACTAAGAACCTTTATATAATAAAAAGCAAGATTGGACTGTACTTCGAATGCTACTTCCTTCAGAGATTGAAGCCAAGTCCCTCATTCCTGCTGTCAGGGCAATTCTTGCAAAAAAGCTGATCAAGGAATATGCGCTCAAGGAAGAGGATATCGCCAAGGTGCTAGGCATAACTCAGGCTGCCGTCAGCAACTATGTGAGAGGCACAAGAGGCGACATAGAGCTCATTTCAAAGCTCGAGTCAGTGAGGGAGGTGATGCGCATGATCGACGACATTGCCAAGGATCTTTCTACTAACAAGGCGTACACGCCAAGCACGCTTGCCAAGTTTGTCGGGCTATGCAATTACATGCGCTACACGCTCATAATTTGTGACGTGCATCACAGCATCGAGTCAAATATCGACGAAACGGTATGCGAACAGTGTAGAGGAACGCTTGTGCGTGAGCACTGACATGTTTAGAATTTTCCTGCTGGCCGTTGCGCTAGCGGCAATCATCATTCCAATATTCGTTCAAAACGCGCTGGCTCAATCTTCTCCTAGTGTCACCAGTCCTGTCCTGAAAGACCAGCAGGGTAATGTGCTGTCCGAGGGCTCTGAAGGGCAAATACTCGTGCTGTCAACGACGGCCGCAAACAGCAGCGACGACCCTCTGCAATTCGTGACCATCATCGAATCAAGGGATGAAGGAGGCGTAACGCAGTTCCTTGGCTTTTCGATCGGACAACTTGAAGCTAATGCTCAAAGTGAAATAGGGATATCCTGGACTCCACAAAATGCCGGCAACTATCAGCTGAGGGCGTTCTTGTTAAGCGGATTTCCCAATCCTCAAATATTGACGACTGTTAAAACGAGCGATATCGTGATAGAATAACTTTGCGCAAAAAGATGGTTGAAGCTATTAATAATCCAGCCAAGACTGCTTATGGTAATGACTGAAGGCGGAGGAAAGCAGCGGATAAACGGCGAAACAATCACCGGCATCGCGCTGGTGTTTCTGGCACTCTTGTTCATCTGGGCCGGCATGCAAAACCCTGTCTGGGCCACGATACTGATTGCCGACTATATCATTCTGGCCATCGGCGTGGGATTTATCATAGTGGGCGCCATCGCAATCAGGAACACAAACCGTGCCAAGTCGCACCAAAGCCACTACTAGGTGGAATGTTTAAAGCAATGTCCAGTCTCAAGCAATAGCATGCCTTCCTCTGAAGACGCCATAGAAGCTTATGCCAACACAGAAAAGACCTTCTTTGAGCTTGCAAGCGAGCAGAGGCTGGCCATAATTTTCAAGCTGAATGAAAAAAGGGCCAAGATATCGCAGATTGCCAAGGACTTGGGCATAACTATGCAGGAGGCGCATCGCAACGTCAATCGCCTACAGGGCGCCGGCCTTATAGAAAAGGATCCGGAGGGCATATTCTCGCTGACTACTTTTGGCAACACAATAATCAAGCAGATTCCGACTTTTAATTTCCTTTCAAAACACAAAGAGTACTTTTCAGAGCACGTGCTCGGGGAGCTCCCAATCAAGTTCATCATGCGCCTTGGCGCGCTGGACAAGTGCGAGTTCATCAAGGGCGTAGTCGCGATTTTAGAGCGCTGGAAGGACATTTACCGCGAAGCCGACGAATACATCTATGAAATAGTCCCGCAAGTGCCCATAGACCTGATAGAGCCTGCTGTTAGCCGCGTCAAGGAAAAGGGTGTGAAGTACAGCTATGTCTTTCCAAAGAACGTCATAATCCCAAAGGGCAGGAAGGATCTCTTGAAAAAACTCGGACATAATGAGTTATTGAACAAAGGCTCGATAGAACGCAGGATGGTCGAAAGTGTGCAGGTCGCGGTCATACTGAACGAAAAGAACGCGGCGGTGCTATTCCCTACGCAAAAGGGCGAGACCGACATGAACATGATGTTTTACAGCTCGGACCTTGTGTTCCACGAGTGGTGCCTCGACTACTTCCGTTACCGGTGGTACGGGTCAGACATTTTTGACGAAAGCAAGCTGAAAGAAATCTAATTACTTCATCCAGTCGATCGGAATGTCCTGGTACATGCCATTTGGCAGTATGCGCCGGATCGATATTGGGAGCGCCTTCTGGTTAATCTCTTCAACCGCCAGCGTGATCGAGCTTCTGGCATCTTCGGGGACCTTGATGAGGGGCGGGGCACCAAGCGACAGCTGGAGAGACCTCGAACCTGTTATCCTCGCCTTCTCAAAGCGGGTCAGCCATGGCGGTCCAATAAGGACCTTGTTGCCCTGAGCCTCTATCTCCTTCAACTCGTATTCAAACTCGGGGTAAGTGACAACTTCGTCGGCAGGGCGGGACGACTTTTTCGAAGCGATAATCTCCTGTACCTGCTTTTTCGAAACTGCACCCTTCTTGTTCTTCTTAAGGCTAGCCTTCCTGGTAGTCTTTGCCTTGGCAGCGGCAGGCTTTTTGGGCGCGGCATGTTTTTTTGGAGAAGAATGTTTTACTACCAAGAATAATGGGAAAAATAATGGATATCTAATTAAATGTTTGCCCTAATTCGTCAAAATCTACAGTGGGGCTATATTATTCTGACATTATGAGGATACACAATCCTGTATTTATGCTTCGCTGCACCCTGCTCTAGATCTTTGCCTCGATGGAGTCGCGCCTTTTCTCCCTGTATTTGCCGCTCCCATTAATACTACCCTTCCTTGCAGCCTTTGCCAGCTTCCACCGTTCCCTGTATGACTTAGCTCTCCTTGTCCTGACCAACGAAATGTCTACGAGTTCTTTGCTCTTAAGGAGAAACATTTTCATAAGATGCAAAACGCACCGATCATCGTGCAGCCTGCCGGATCTGTTTCGCGACTGAAACTGGAGCTAGAGGTTGCGAACAAGGGATCTGCCCAGGCCGAACTTGTGCGCCACTTGGCGCCGGTCACCTGCGGTGCAATCCTGAAAGGGCTGCCGCTCCAAGACAGGGTGCACCGTTACGCGGACAAGTTCGTCTACATCGAAACCGGGCTTGTGATAGGTGCAGAAAAGCAGAGGACGCAATTCCGGAGGGGGGACATTGCATTTCTCACGTCAAATGGATCGATATGCGTGTTCGTTCAGGATGCGACCGTCCAGCCAATGAACCCTGTTGGCAAAATATCTAACAATATCGGCGTCGTAGAATCGAGCCAGCCCGGCGACGTAATGATTGTAAAAAAGCCTAGCGCTTGAGCTGGTAGACCCTGTGGCCACCATATCCGCCGACCATCTTGATCACGCCTTTCTGCTCAAGTGACCTGATGAACGTGTTGGCGACAGATATTTTCACACCAATGTTCCTTGCAAGCGCCTGTGGGGTGATTGCCTTCATGCCCTGTATGGCCTTCATACCTGCAGGTTCTTCTACGAAAACAGCAAGTTTTTGCTTTTGCTGCGGCTTTGTAGCCTTCTTCTTCTCCTCGGCAGCCGGCTTGATCTCTGCTCCTCCGGGCCCAACTTGGGCCGTCTTGTCGGAAGCACCAGTCGG
>JBFLWZ010000149.1:0-5069 GCA_040757615.1 Thermoproteota archaeon
TACGCATAATGTGATGTTCCATGATAGTGGAGAAAAAAATTATAGAAGCAATCTTGGATAGATCCGCCGTTGAAAAAGCCTGTCATTATTTCTGCTGGCTCAGCGGCTGCTATCGCTGTCGGCATATTTGTTTCGATGGCTCAGGCACAGGCAATATTTGTGCCGTATCTTACACCAACGCGTATAGAATTTCAAGACCTAGAAAGTGAGTATCCTGTCAATGGCATAATGAATTATTCTATCTCTCTTACTGGCTATGGATCCAACTGCATTGATTTTCAGGCTCAGGTAATCCGCGAGCAGGACAAAGAACGAGTGGCCTACTTTGGCGAGGTCCAAGACTGTAGGAAAATCGAGATATCTCAAGGACCCTATAATTACACCAAGAGCTTTGTCTATAGTGGAAGCACCGTTTTAGGAAAGGCTGGCAACTATGAGATTCAGGTAAACGTTCGTGACCAGATAACGGATCAGCGTTATGCCAAGACACGTTCATTCGTCGTAGAAGATTCTTCTTAAATTTAAATATAGATTTAAATAATACTGGTTTCTATCTATGCCCATGGAATTACGCAGGAATAGTGTTCTGATAATGTCTGCTCCGGCAGTAGCAGCCGTTTTAATTGGCGCTTTGCTGGTAAGCGGGCCACTTCAGAATACCACTGACAAATTCAGCGAAGGTCTCGGAGCAACTGGCTATGTTGTTATTTCAGTAGTCAGAGATGGAAATGAGATCTACCACTATGAGGACCACAACCTGATAACAAACGCTGGCAGAAACTTTATTGCAGCAGAATTAGGTGACAACGACACTGCAAGTACTTCTGTTGCAGAGTTTATTGCACTCAGCACCGACAACACTGCTCCCGCAGCATCTGACACAACATTAGCTGGTGAAATCACTACAAACGGTCTTCAGAGAGCCCAGGGTACGTATGCACATACTGTAGATGCCGATAGCTGGACGATCTCAAATACATTCCAAGCCACAGGTAACCACACTGGAGTTCAAAAGGCCGGTTTGTTCACGGCTTCTAGCTCCGGAACCATGATGGCTGAAAACACATTCTCTTCAGTCAACTTGGCAAGCGGCGATCAGCTCACCATAACGTGGACGATCGATCTCGGTCTGTAAAGTAAAACTGAGGGCTAGCCCCTCTACCCTTTTATGTATTTTCGATTTTTCTATTTCAGATTATTAGATACTAACATCATTCTTAAATATAGTCAAATGTCATAGAGAATTGTGAACAGGGGAACTAGGTTGGCGATCGTCGCCGGAATCATAATTGCAATCGCAGCAGGGGCGACCTATGCAGCAGTTTCCGCGCCGGACGCTGTGCCAGAGCCTCTTGCGGGCAACGGTGGCAACAACACAAACAGCGAGCCCCGTCAGATTACTGTAGAGCTTAATGAAAGCCTCAATGTAGAAGCCAAATAAATTTAAATTCAGATTTAAGTATCCTATAGTGGTGCAGCGCCCTGATGATGGTCCACGCCACCGCTGGCAGGACTATGACAAGATAAAGCAAGACGTAATCGAGATTCTTGCCAAGAATCCAAACGGTATTACTGGCGCCAAGATCGCTGAGCTCGTCGGCATCACGCAGGGAGCCATGTCAAAGTACCTCTCTATGATGAACGTCGACGGCATAATTGTTAGTCGCAAGGTGGGCGTGGCCAAGCTCTGGAAGCTTGTCTCAAACTCTGACAGAACGGACCTCCTTGCGGACAAGCTGGGGTCGGAGAGCGTGAACTTTAAGGATTATGCTCTGTCTCTTGTCGAGAAGAACGGCAGGCTGCTTGACCCGAATAACAAGCAGGTGCTTGTCATGCACAGTGCGCTATTGCTCAACCTTTACAGATATACAAAGACGATACTCGGTTCCGAAGTCCATGCGTTCTTTTATGAATGGGGCAAGAGCTTCACCCGGGAAACGAAGGATCTGGTGACAAGTGTGGCCGAAAAGACAGAGAACAACTTTATCACTTCTTTTCTATCTCTGTTAAAACTTCAAGGGTGGGGCAGGTTCGACATAAAGTCGACAGACGGCAATTCTGTCGAGGTTGTCTGGCAAGACTCGTTCTGGGTCGAAGAGCCTGACAACGCTCCTGCTGACGACTTTATGGTGGGCGCCCTGACCGAGGCCGCCTCGCTGACATTTGGCGGCAACTGGAGGTTTACAGAGGCAGAATGCCGCTCAATGGGCGCCTCAACCTGCAGGTTCATCGGTTCCCGTACCGAATAGATTTAAACATAGATTTAAATAATACAGATGCTATAGCAATAGCATGCGCCATGGGCGGACCATAGCTTTTGTGATGCTTGCCCTACTGGCAGGTGGCATACTTGCCCAGTTGCCCTTGGCTGCAGCCGATGATTCTGACAGCCCATTAGGCGCTCTGTGGGACGCAATCTTTGACCTTCAAAGCAGGGATGAGCAGCTACAGGCCCAGATCGAAGAGCTCAGGGCAGAAAGAGAGATGCTGTTGGCCCAGAGCACCGGCTCGCTGGTGTTTGTCAGCGACCTGTATGCAACTATCGAGGTTGAAGCTCTTGAACAGGACCGAACTTTGGTTCACATTACTGCCGCCAACAACGGCCCGGATAGGGCTGCTGGGGTAAAACTGACGACGTTCTATCTAATGCCGCTCTTTGAGATCAACTCCATCGACAGCGATCTCTGTATGGACAAGAGCAGGGGCATAATCGAGTGCATCATTGGCACGCTCGAACAGGACCAAGAAGTGGTAATTACAGTCGATGCTACTGCCAGAGAGTTTGGAAAGGCCAACACTTGGACTGTCGATGTTTCGACTACTACCGATGACGCTGACTACTCCAACAACCACGTGACCTATGACTTTAAAACAGGCTCGGGAGAACCGATAGAAATCTCCGAAATTGAACAGCCTGAAGAACCTGAAGTAGTCGAGGAGAATCCTGAAGCAACTGAACCAGAACAGAATGATGATGAAGTGCCAGTCAACAACACGAAAACTGAAGAACCACAAGATATTAAAGGAAACCAGACATCTGCAGAGCCAGAGGAGAAAACACCTAGCGGAAACCAGACCTCAACAGAAATTCCTGACTCTGGTTCAAACAGCACGAGCACGGAAACAGAAGTACCTGAAAGCAATGAAAGCGAAGTCGTAGACAATTCAGGCTCGAACAGCACCGGACAGGCAGAAGAGGCAGCCTCTGAAGATTCCGGTAGCGATGGCGTGCAGGAGGAGCAACCAAGCGAATCTGAATCCGGCCAGCCAACGGAAGAACAACAAGGTCAAGACGACCAGAATGTTTCTGAAGAAAGCAGCTCTGGGCAGATAAATGAGTCAAGCGAGGAAAGTCCTGTAGAAGAGAGTTCAGAAAGCAGTCAAGAGCAATCAAGTGAAACCAGCGAAGAAAGCTCTGACAGCGGTCAGGATGAGTCAAGCGAAAGTGAAGCATCAGAAAGCGAGCAGGGAGGATCTGGCGATAGCAGCGAAGGTGCTGACAACGAAGAAAACACATCCGACGATTCTGATGGTGGAGAGGAAGAATCAGGTGGATCTAGTGCAGGCGGCAGTGAGAGCGGCAACGGTGGAGAATCAGAGTCACCATAATCATATCTGTAATGCGTCTTCATGATTTATATCAACAATCAATTTATTAGTATGATTTTTCCGTAATAATCCTACGTTATGCCAAGCGGCTACGAAAGTGCCTGCAAGTCGATTGTAGAATCACATGAATCAATAGACCTCGCCATGGTGATCGACAAGTTTGCAAACATTGTGGCCAAGGCGTCAAAGACAAGCCCCTCTAGCTCGATCCGCAAGATGTCGCCCGAAGACATTGCCAAGACAGCCACGAGAGTCAACATTGCCAAAGGAGCGTTCAATGCAAGCAAGGACAAGACAGGCAACTCGAGCATCCACGCGCAATACAACGCGATGGACATGGTCATGCAACCGCTTGACAACGACCTGACGCTGATCGTGATAGGCTTTATCGATGCAAGCTCGATGCCCGAAGTGCTAGACGCCATATCAAAGGCATTCCCGACAAAGACAAAGAGGGCAATAGTCGTCGACGACGAGCCGGACATCCGCACATCGATAAAGGATGTGCTCCAGAAAAGGGGCTTTGAAGTGACGGTGTGCAACGGAGGCAGAGAATGCATACGGACGATAGAAAAGTCAAAGGACGACAAAAAAGAGTACGGCGTGGTCGTTCTTGACATCCGGATGCCTGACATGGATGGCTTTCAGACATTCAAGGAGATACAGGCCATTTCGCCGAACACTAACGTGCTGTTTATCACGGCGTTTGAATATTCGCAAAGGGACATTGCAGAAAAGGTCTCAAACCCAAAGGCGCGGGTCCTGCGCAAGCCGTTCAGCAGGGCAGAGCTCTTGCAATCGATAAACGATGTAGTAGAAAACTAGTTCGAGCTATTATAAAAGAACTATTGTTTTTCCACATGCTCCGCTGGAAACGCGCATGTGGGGTCAGGCGTTTGCCGGAAGCGTAAAAGCAAACACGGCCCCCCTGCCGACGTTGTCATCCGCCCATATCTTACCACCGTGCGCCTCTACAATCGCCTTGCACAGGTACAGACCAAGGCCGGTGCCCTTTGCCTTTTCGGATTTTGTCACAAACTTTTCAAAGAGCCTAGGCCGGATCGCAGGGTCTATCCCCTTGCCGGTGTCTGCCACGCTGACTTCTATAAATCCGAGATCTCTTCCATGCTGCAGCGTGACTGTTATCATGCCCTTGTCAGTAAAGTTGACGGCGTTGTCCAGAAGGTTCGCAAGCACTTGGTTGAGCCTGCCCCTATCTGCAACGATCTCGTCCTTGCCTTCAGGCAGCTTTGACTCAAACGCGATCTTTAGGTTCGGGTTCTTGTTCTCTGCCATCTTGAAAAGGACGTCTTGGATGGACTCTTCTATAAGCTTTTTGAGGTTGATCCTTTCCTTCTGCAGCCTGAAAGTGTTGCTTTTGATCCTGCTTACGTCCAGGATGTCGTTCGTCAGCTTGTTTATGCGCTTGGCGTTGCGGAGAATGATCTCGATCTTATTGT
>JBFLWZ010000150.1:0-5035 GCA_040757615.1 Thermoproteota archaeon
ACCCAAACGACGCCTATGCAGAGCTTAGCCAGTCTGGCAGGTACTTTATCGGCGGAATATTGAGCCATGCAGCTTCACTAGTGGCGCTCACCTCTTCGACCGTAAACTCGTATCGCAGGATGGTTCCCGGCTTTGAGGCGCCAGTCTATGCGGCATGGTCAAGGGGCAACAGGTCGGCAGTGCTGAGGGTGCCCGTGAACGACAGGAACAACGCCAAGTCAAAGCGCGTCGAGTTCAGGGCGCCGGATCCATCAGCCAATCCGTACCTTGCGTTCTCTGCAATAGTGGCCGCGGGCTTTGATGGCATTCGGAAAAAGATCGAGCCGGGCAACCCCGTCAACGAGGACATATACAAGATGTCCGACCAGCGTAGAAAGAATCTTGGCATCAAGTTGCTCCCGGCCAGCCTGCAGGAATCATTAGAGGCGCTGAAGGGCGACATGGAATACTTGAGACCTTGCTTCCAAGGCGACCTGCTTGAAACACACATCGAGCTAAAACAAGAAGAGATCGCCTACGCTGGCAAGTCAAAAGAGCGGCAGTTCATGCTCTACTATGACAGCTAGCCAGGCGGCCTTTCCTGCCCCGGCTTTCTGGGCATAGAGTTGACTATCGACTCCAATTCGGTGATGATTTCTTCGACAGATTTTATCTCTGTCAGCGGCCTGACTGTCCTGCTGACAAGTGGCATGGATGGAAGCAGGAACAGGGTCTGCTGTAGCTCTTCGTTTGATGCCACGTCCAGAACCATTATTCCCCCTGGCGAGTCTGCAAATGCATAGACGAACTTGAGCTTACCCTGCTCTTCCAGCTCGTGATAGACGTTGAATGTCTGCTGCAGCATCTTCATCTGTGCCACCGCAAGATCCGGTGCCACGAATTCCAGTTTGACAGAATCGATAACAAGATACAGCACGCAAGACAATGGTCATGCGATCGAATAAGTCTATCGCCGGCAGGAATAAATTATCTTGCTTCAGACCCTTTTGCGGAAAATGTCTACCGAATCATTGCGCAGAGACCACAATCTGATCGAAAAGATGCTCAAAGCACTTGACACCACCGTAGCGCTCTTGAAGAGTGGCAAGACCATTCCCGCACCCATCCTCGAACAAATGATCGATTTTACAAAGAACTTTACGATTGTATGCCACCACGGCAAGGAGGAGGACTCGCTTTTTCCGGCGCTTGAGAAGAGCGGGATGCCAAGGGAGGGAGGTCCGATTGCAAGGATGTTATTTGAACACGAAGTGACAAAGCAGCTCGCAGCCAAGATGGAAGAGTCTGCCAAGAGTTACCTCCAGTCGGGTAGCGCCGACACGCTTGTGGCAGACATCAAGGGCTACATTGAACACGTCGCCCTTCATCTTGCAAAGGAGAACCACCGGCTGTTCATGATGGCAGACATGATCCTCCAAGGCAAGGCCCAGCAGATCAACAACGACCTTGCCCAGTCAGAGGAAACAAAACTGAAAGAACTTGGCAGGACAAGGGCGCATTTCGAAAAGTTGGTAGAGAACGTGCAGTCCGGCCTGCAGCAGTAAGACTTCTATAAGGTCAAGCACGGCTTTTTGCCGTGGACAGGCAGGCCGACATTGACAGGATGCTAAGGGAGCTCCACGCATCTTACCTGAAAGGCAACGAGCACGACGAAGGCGACCCGATATACTATAGGATAAACTACAGGCTTGTCGACGCCTTTGGCATAACAAAAGAAGAGGCCAACAGATTCCATGCTAACTACCATTCGACCATCCCGAGACAAGTCTCTCAGGGTTATTGCGGCAACTGCGGCAAGGTAGTGACGATAATCCCGGTCATTTATGGAATCCAAGCAAGTGAGGTTGAGAAAATGAAGTCTGTCGAAGCAGAGGGCAGGCTCTTGATCGGAGACATGAGCACAGTAAAGCAGGGAACAAAAATTGCCATGTTTGGCTGCAAGACCTGCAGGGCGTTATTGCCAGAGTACGGCACGCTCTAGTCGAAAAGGTTATTGCCCCAGTTTTGTAGATCAAGCTTGTGCACAGCCCTGTCACCAGTGCTATTTCATTTGTACTGCTAGCCGCAATAGTCGCCGGATCGTTCTACTATGTTTATGCTAATGCCCCGGTAAAACCTTGGACAGGGATTCTTGCGGGAGGTATCATAACTCCGGATACGCCAGTGGAACTAAGACGAGATCAGGATCACGGCTTTCTCATAATTGCTGTTGCGCCATCAAGTCCTGCAGATCTTGCAGGGTTGAGAGGTGGGGGTTCCGAAGGCTCTATTGTAATAGATGGCGAAGAAATACCAATCGGTGGAGACATTATCGTCAGTATGGACGGCAGGTCAATCAATGTACTCAACGACATTTGCGCGGTGCTACACCAAAAGCAGGCGGGCGACCCTGTTGTATTTGAAGTATCGAGGGACGGCAGCATGTTTGAAACCAACGTAGTACTTGGCGAGCTGCCACAAGGCCAAAGAACTTTTTGTTGATTGAAGGAGATCCTAGAACACCTTTATCTTGTGCAGCTTCACGAGCCCTTCAAGGAGGTCCTTGACCTGCTCGTGCGTCGGGTTCAGGTTCCTGATCTCCTTTACCTTCACGTTCAGCTTTTTCAGCTTTTCATAAATGTTCTTGTCCTCTATCGTATCAACGAGTGTGTCGAGGTCAAACGGCTTTTGCAAGAGCTCGACCACCTGCTTTAGCTGCTTGACAGAGTCGACAAGCGTCTCCCGGACATAGGCCGACGCAAAGATTATCCTCTGGTGCGGATGCATGTCGAGCATGTGTTTAGCGACTTCCACACCATCCATTTTGGGCATGCGGTGATCAAGGACCACGGCGTCAAAATGTGTGTTATTTTGCATTTCCGCTAGGTATATCCGCAGACACTGTTCTCCATCCGCAGCTGTCGTCACTTTGTGGCCGTTGCCCTCAAGCGCGCGCCGATACTGATCAAGGATGTCAAGCTCGTCTTCGGCTACGAGTATCTTCACATCGCCTGATCGAGCCGTCTAGTATTTAGTATTTTTTATGTAATTATTAATAATGCCCAAGAGGAGGTGTGGGGCTATACGAGGTATGGTTAATACCACCTCTTGGCAACTATTATCATGAAGAGCAAGATTATTGTTGAGCCACCGGGCCCGGCCGCCAGGCGCGTAATAGACACAATAAAGAGGAACTGTTATGACTCGACTTTTACTTATCCGCTGGCGATAGCAGACGGCAGCGGATCATTTCTGCAAGATGTCGATGGCAACACCTTCCTTGACTTTACATCCAATATCGGATCTTGTCCACTTGGCTACTCTCATCCTGAGATAATGGGAGTCTTGGCAGACAAGTCAAAGAACGGCGCGCATAAGATAGCAGGGCAGGACTTTTACTGCAAAGAACACGCCATGCTGTCGGAGCAGGTAGCATCCATAATACCAAAAGGGTTCAAGATGTTTTTCATAAACAGTGGAGCAGAGGCAGTCGAAAACGCCATCAAGATCGCGTACAGGAAAATGTCGATGACCACCCCTTCCACATTGCCCGGAATGTCGTGCATTAATGCCTTCCACGGCAGGACGCTTGGGGCGCTGTCGTTTACCTTCAGTAAGCCGGTGCAGAAAAAGGGCTATCCTGAGCTGCCTGTCCTCCGGATAAAGTTTTGTACGAGCGACTCGGACCCAACGATCGACGCGGCTGAAAAGCTGCTTGCCGAAAATAGTGTCGCATTCGTCCTGAGTGAAGTCGTTCAGGGAGAGGGCGGGTACAACATTGCAAGCGGCAAGTTCATCAGGAACCTGCGCAAATGTGCAGACAGGTACGGCGTGCCGTTGATACTGGACGAGGTCCAGTCAGGGATGGGGCGCACTGGTAAGTGGTGGGCATTTGAGCACTACGGAGTCAGGCCTGATATCATGAGCGCAGCCAAGGCTCTGCAGGTAGGCATGGCAGCATATGACACCAGCCTTGATCCCGGCGAACAGGGTGCAATGTCAAGCACATGGGGAGGCGGAAGCAGGATCGACATGGCAGTCGGTGCCAAGGTAATCGAGGTGATCAAAAATGACAGGCTGCTTGACAATGCTATGGTAATGGGAGCCAATCTCAAGGAGGGGCTGAAGGAACTTGTAGGAAAAGGCGGCTTGATGGATGTAAGAGGGCTTGGCCTGATGATAGGAATAGAGTTTGATAGCAAACAGAGCAGGGACGAAAGGCTTTTACGCGCATTCAAGAAAGGACTGCTGTTGCTTCCCGCGGGCCAGAAAGCAATGCGTATCATACCGCCTCTGACGATCACTCAAGAGGAGCTGGACGAAGGGCTTCAGCTGATGAGCCAAGTGCTCTCAGGCTAGGGGCCGCTGTATTCCACAACGGAGATAAACGCGTTCTTGCCCGAATCGTCAAAGTTCAAGCTAGGGGTGAGTATGCGCATGACCTTGCTCTTGGCGGCATCGGCTACTTTCCAGATAAAACCCTTTGGTATCTGGATTTTCGTATCCTGCTCCTCACCAGTCACTGGGTTTTTGAAACTTTCAACCTGAACGTCGATGATTTCCGGGACCGAGAAGCTACTCTTCCTGCCATCTATCTTGGCGGAAATGTCTACAAACTGTGGCGCCAAGAAATACTTTATTGTATTTGCAAACAAGGTAAAGGGTCCTTCGCCCTTGGCTTTGCCGCAAAAAATGTCCACTACCGCCTTTCTTTGGTCTGCAGTAGTATTTTTGCTGATGAAAAGTTGCATCGTGCCGTTACCCTCATGGATCGCCTTGGGCCAAGATCCTGCAGAGATGACATTGATGCTGTCAAGTTTCACGCTGCCATAGTTGCCGCTCCTGATGTGGTATAGTACCAGCGCCCTGCAAAAGCCGTAGGTCGGAAAGCCGTTAAAGTTACAGGGGCAACCATAGTCGCAGTTGCAGGTTTCGATATAATCCATTTTCAGGTTCCATTTTGGGATCTGGACGGTAGACACAGGATATGCAAATGTCAAAGTGTTTTTTAAGATTTATGGAAGAGTTTCAATATGCCTTGTAATTGTCGCCCAGG
>JBFLWZ010000151.1:0-5032 GCA_040757615.1 Thermoproteota archaeon
TGGCCGGCAGTCACTCTGCCCACGGTCATGCCTCCGCTCTGTTCCAGCATGCTGTTGACAAGCTGTGCAATCATTTCTGAGTCGTAAAAAGCGCGGGTGTTCTCAAGGAGCTCCGCCACCTTGGCAGGATCCATCCCGCCCGTTATCTTGCCAGTCGTTATTAGGCTGCCAAACTTTTGCACGGATTCGAACACGCCCACGTTGTAGGCGATAAACGCTATTTTTTCCGGCGGCAGAACGTCAATGTCTGATGGTTGCATGCAGAGCTTGGCATCGCCCGAATAATAAATGAATAATGTAGCTGAACTTGGATCCCGCAAGCTGTTGCAGATATTATGTCACCAATCGTTTTAAGAAATGACGCGAGCCGGATTACATGAAGGCTGTTGTTTACCACGGTCCTATGGACGTCAGGGTCGATGACAAACCAAAACCCAAGATAGAACATCAGGAGGACATTGTGCTTAAAGTGACAAAGACGGCTATCTGTGGTTCTGACCTGCACCTATTCCATGGAAATGTTAAGGGTATGGAGCCGGGCCAGACGCTCGGCCACGAGTTTGCCGGCATAGTTGATCAGGCGGGTGACAGGGTTGACGAAGTAAAGAAAGGCGACAGAGTGGTCGTGCCGTTTAACATCAGCTGCGGCCGCTGCTGGTTCTGCCGCCACCAGCTGTGGTCCCAGTGCGACAGGTCAAATCCAAAGGGAGAATTGGGTGGAGGATACGGGTACACTCAGCTGATGGGAGGCTATGACGGCGGGCAGGCAGAGTACGTCAGGGTGCCGTACGCCAATACCGATCCACTAAAGATCCCTGACAACCTGAGCGAAGAACAGGCACTCTTTTTGAGCGACGTGCTGCCAACTGGATATTTCGGTGCAGACATTGCCAACGTCCAGCCGGGTGACGATGTCGCTGTGTTTGGCGCTGGGCCCGTAGGCTATTTCGCCGCCATGAGCTCGCTCTTGAGAGGAGCTGCGAGGGTGTTTGTGGTGGATCACTGGCCGGCGAGGCTAGACAAGGCGGCCAAGCTTGGAGCAGAGCCGATAAACTTTGACAAAGAGGATCCAGTCGAGCGTATAAAGAAGGAGACAAAAGGCACAGGAGCGATATGCATAGATGCCGTGGGCTATGAGGCGGTCGGGCACCACATGCACGACAGAAGCTCCAACCCTGCATACATACCGCAGGACTCGCTGCGGGTGATAAACTGGATAGCGCAGACTGCAAGAAAGTTTTCGACGGTTGGGATACCGGGCGTCTACATGACAGAATTTTCAAACTTTCCATTCGGCCAGTTTTTCAACCATGAGCTCCAAATCAGGATGGGTCAGTGCCCAGTCAAGATGTACAACGAGCAGCTATTGCACCTGATCGAAGTTGGCAGGATCGACCCGACGCAGCTGACCAGCCACAAGATGAAGCTCGATGAAGCGCCGAAGGGTTACAATATTTTCGATAAGAAAGGAGACGTTACAAAAATAGTGATGTCGCCCTAGGCTTGGGCAATCTTTTCCTGCTTGCCTTGTATGGGCGCCTCTAGCTTGGGCCACAGCATCGACAGCAACACCAGTGTGTTGCCGGTGATAAAGTTGGCCATTGCAGCCTCTTCCTGCAGGCTCTGCTGGAGCTTGGCGTACGCCTCCTTTAGCCCCGCCTTATCTGCCATCTCCATTAGCATCTTGTAGGAGATTATCTCGGCGTTTTCGATTATTGCATCCTCCTTCGTCCTCATCAATTCCTTTTCTGCGTCAAGCGTTTGCCGACTCTCTTCGCTGGCCATCGACTTAGCCGTTTCCTTCACCATGCCGGATATCGTGTCCATCGTTGTTGGTTTAATTGTTGGCAGGCTGGCCTTGGCAGTTGTCGGACTGCCGCCCATCTTTGTAATGATCCCTCGCAGACGGTTTTGCTGCTGACGTGTCTCTTCCAGATGATATTGTAGTTGCTGTCGGACCTGCTCCACAGGGGTTTCGTTAATCCTCTCTCGTATCCTGTCCTCAGCGGCATGTTCCATTGCAAGCGATTCGTTGAAAAATTGCACGAGCTTGTCGTTCAGAGCTGAATTTATCATGCCGCGTCTGCCGCCCCATCTGCCTTAAGAGTTGAAGAACAATATTGGGTGATTGAGTGCTGTAGCCCCTCTTCATACCTTAGGCAGGTGCTTCTCCTGCCACTTTTTGCCCCGCTCTACCAGTAGCTCAAAGTTCTCCCGGTGCCGAGGCTCGTTCCACTTTTCTCGCAGGCCATAGACTATGGGTCTACACTTGTCCCACTCTGCCTGCAGTGAACCATAGCGGTCAAAGAACAGGTCAGCGCTTAGAAACCCCTGTTCGACCATCAGGCCTGCAAGCTCAAACTTGCTCGTGAACCTCTCAAAGTACTGGTACTCCCTGCTGCCATGGGCGTACTTGCTTGTGAATTCCTCTATCGTCTTTTCGTAGAACTGGCCCCAGAACCACTCTGCCGCTGAAAAGTCGTAATCAGTGTTATAGAGCTCGGCAATCCTGAAAATTATGTCAACGTCCCGTGCGGTTGCCTTCCTCGCCATGGCGGCATTAAGCTATTAAATATAATAAAGCTGTCCGGCACCTTGTTGTATATCTCATAAATAATTTCATGACATATTGTCCATATGGCATCAAAAAGCGCTACAGAATCTGCGATAATGGACAAAGATATCAAGACCGACATCGGAGTTAAAGACGATGCTCGGAAAAAGCTTGTTGAAACTCTAAACATGAGGCTGTGCGACGAATATGTGCTTTACACAAAGACGAGAAAGTACCACTGGAACGTAGTAGGGCCGCGGTTCCACCAGCTTCATGAATTCTTTGAAGAGCAGTACGAGGCACTCGACGAAATGATCGACGAAACTGCTGAGAGGACGAGGCAGCTCGGCGGCAAGTCCCTTGGCACTCTGGAGGAGTTTGTCAGACACTCGAGCATCAATGAAGAGCCCGGCCAGAACCCCGACCCGCAGACAATGATCTCCAACCTGCTAAAGGATCATGAAACGATAATCAAGACCTTGAGGAAAAATGCTGACGAGGCCGACGAGCAGTATGATGACATGGCTACAAACGACTTTTTCCTTGAAGCAGTGCAAAAGCACGAAAAGATGGCGTGGATGCTGAGAGCGCATCTCGAAGGCAAGAACACCACATAATCTTTTTCTCCTTTTTTTATGTCGCTTCGGTAGAATTAGCTCGGCGCTGCTCTGTATAGCCTTCAAGTTCTTTTCTGTATTCCTGCCTTTCGCTAGCAACGCTTAGGATGTCGGTCTTGCTAACGAGCCCAAGCAGTCTCTTTTCCGGGTCACAGACAAACACTTTGCCGATGTGCGTCCGGGTCATCTGCTGCAGCGCTTCGTCCGCCCTTCTGTCAGGCGCCATAATTGCGAGCTCGCCGGCAGGAACCATAATCTCTCCGGCCTTTGTCTGCTGCCTTTTTTCCACTGGCACCTGCGCTGCAGCCTTGAGCATCACCATCCCAGAGAGCCGGCCGACGGCATCAACTACGGGAAATGCGCTTTTCATGTGATTCCCAAAATAGTCTCTCAACAGATCATCTACAGCAACATCCTCCCTTACTGCAATAACCCGAGTGTTCATGAGGTCCCTCAGCCGCACCCCCGACAGTATTGAAGAAAGCTCGTGCTGCGCCAGATACGACTGAGCCCCGCTGTTTAGAAACCAGCCTATCACCAAGAGCCATATGCCGCTGATGAATGAGCCAGTCAGCATTATGATAAATCCAAATCCCATGAATCCGTACGATATTGCAATGCCTACCCTTGCAGCGATCCTCGTTGCGTCATCAAAGCTCTTTTTCTGCCTGACAAGGGCAGAGCGCAGTACCCTGCCGCCGTCAAGTGGGAAGGCAGGAATCAGGTTGAACCCTCCGACCAAAGCGTTTATTATCGCGCCGTAAAGTAGAACGCCTTCTATAGTCTGCATTGCAAGCATCAGTTGAAAGTTGGCGACCTCTGCATTTGATACGGCCAACCACACCCCTGCAAGAACGGCGGCTATTGCAAAGCTGGTCGCCGGTCCTGCTATCGCGATGTTGAACTCTTTTTTGAAATCCCGCGTCTCTTCAGTTATCTCTGAGACACCGCCAAAGATAAAAAGCATGATCTGCCTCACCTTCATTCCATAATGTATGGCCACCACCGAATGCATCAGCTCGTGAACAAAGACAGAGAAGAACAACACGACGGAGCCAGCTGCACCCATGACCCAGTATTGCGCCGCAGTCAGGCCGGGCGAGTACTGCGGCATGAACCCGATTGCAAGTGTCCACATGATGAGTAGGAACGCCAAGACGAGCGTAAAGTGCAGCCTTACTGGTATGCCCCGAACTCGTCCTATCTGAAACGACAAGATGGCGATAGTTGCATTCTATGCCTTATAGCGATTCAAGGATGTGCCGCAAGTACATGGTGAGGAAGAATTTGGAACGAGTCGCTTAGGGAACAAAAAAGAGAGAAGGGAGCGAGACTCTCTAGACAGAGGATCATTTCCGCCTAAGCAGAAAAACGATTCCACCTGCAAGTGCCGCTGCAAAAGGCACCGCCATGAAGAGAAGCTCGCTTGAAGACATTGTCTGTCCTACCGGGATGTCAAAGTCCGCCCGAAGCGGCTTGGATGGTTCCTCGTTCGTTCTCGCCACCAGCGTCGCCACATAATCTTCGCTGTCATTGAATTTGTAAGGAATAGAGATATCGCCAACCTCATAGAACCTATACGGTACCTGCTCGACGACCTTGCCAGAGTCCTTTTCTTTCATCATCATCGCTGCATATACACCTTGTACGCTTGAGCGGTCTCTGTCAAGGATGCTGAAATGCAGTGTCGCGTTTTCACCTGTGCTTGCGATCGTGGGGTATTGCTGAAACGCTATCTGGTACTTGTCGACGTTCTTTACTGTCGCCTCGCCGTCAATGGCAGAATGGGCATAGGCATAGTTCGATACGCTGACCAAGAAAAAAGTGAATGCGGCTGACGCCGCAATAATATGCAGCTTCA
>JBFLWZ010000152.1:0-5018 GCA_040757615.1 Thermoproteota archaeon
CTGCCTGCAGGTTTCAAGTCGTTTGCAAGCTCGCAGTTTTGCGAACACGAAATATTTTCAAGCGGCAAGATTTACGGAACGCAGTTCCACCCGGAAAAGAGCGGGAGCGATGGACTTGCAGTGCTGCAAAATTTTATCAAGATATAAGAAGGATTTTATTTGCTTAACAAACAATAAGGATAACCTTGGAATCGCAGCCGGAACATTTTATCAGCTTGCCACTGGTGAACAAGAACGAAGAGAGTGCCAGACTGCCACTCGTGATAAATGTCGTGGCCAAGTACTGGGGCGAGGACATTTCCACCCAGGCCGCGGGCGATTCAAAAGGGGCGGCAATGATCGATGGCATAGTACTTGCAGAAAGCAGGGGACTTACATCATACATTTACAAGAGCTCTATAAAGGATTTGAAAAAGAGGATCGACCAAGGAATACCACCCATAGTAATAATGCCGGGAATCCAGGGAACTGTGCAGCATGCGATGGTAGTTTCAGGGTATAACGTTGACGAACGAAGAATCCTCACCTACGTGCCTGAACCTGACACGGTAGGGGCGGTGCCAGAAGCAAAATTTGAGCAGGACTGGGAGCAGGATGACATGACTGCAATAGCGATTATTCCGTCCGATATGAAGGATCTGGTAAAGAACGATAGCCTAAAGTTCAAGGAATCCAACAGACTGTGCTTTGAGGCTGAAGGGCTGCGTCAGCAAGGCAGGGTAAATGACGCCATTGAGAAGATGAGGAAAGCGACAGAGATCGACTCGGACAACGCGCAGGTGTGGTGCCTGCTCGCAGGCATGTACAATGAAGGCAACTCGGACCAGGCGGTGCCATGTTATGAAAGGGCAATCAAGCTGAACCCGAAATACTATCTTGCATACAGGGGGCTTGGCAACTATTATCTGAAAAAGAAGGATTACTCGCTTGCAGAAACATACTACAGCAAGGCCATCGGTGTCAACCCTGCCAGATTCGGGCCGATCTATAAAAACCGCGCTATAGCAAGGATGCAGCTTGGAAACAACCGAGGTGCAAAGGATGACTTGACAAAATATTTGGAACAGATGCCTGCAGCCGAAGACAGAAAGAACATAGAAGAGGCTATCACTCAACTCTGATTTCATAGTATGTTTTAACATTAACTGGCGCGTCTATCAGATGATTTATTTTTGCATGTAGCGACGTGATGTACGGCTGTTGCAAATGTTCTTCAAATGCTTTCATTGAAGCAAATATTTCGTCAAATACCAGCTCGTCAGGGTTTTGCGTCGATCTGTGAAGAATATAAGCGATGTTGCCCGGCTCGCTCCGTGTAGGAGTAACCAGAGTTCTCAGTACTTGTTCAAGCTCTTTTCCCTTGCCAGGTTTAGCCTTGAAAAATGCAAGAACTCTTACTGCATCCGACGTCCTGTTCTGGAATTTCTTGATGTCAGTTGTCTCCATCAAGCAGTGAAGCGTTTCCTGATTTTTTATAGTTGCTGGCTGGTAAGCGTCTTGACTGCCTGCTTGAATTCTTCAATTGATAGCGGTGGCACGTTTGCGACCTGCAGGTTTTGCTCAATATGTTCAATCTTTTTCTGACCTATTAGCGGTGCAATGACTGAGGGGCTAGAGCGAACGATCTGCACCAATTTGGCTACATGGTCGCTCAACCCGCCATAATCAGGTACCTGAGAGCCCAGCAGTCTGCCTTGGAAGAGCGGTATGCTGGTGAACACTCCCACGTTTAATTTTGCTGCTGCTTCAAGAACATTCAGGTTCATCTCAGAACCCACGGACTGGTTCCGGAGCAAAAGCGCCTCGCTGTATGCAAGGTTGTACGGCAGCTGGATGAAACGGAAGCCATGATTCTTGCCTCCAACGCTTTCTGCGGCCTTGACTGCCTGCTCTAATGACAGGTATTCGTGGTTGTCAGGTGGCACTCTGAAGCAGGTCCAAGTGGCCATGCCATAGTACCGGATCTTGTTTTGTACGCGATATCTTTCATATACTTCAAAGGCCTTGGCAAGCATCTCCATGAACTGCTGCATGTTGACATCCTGATTCCAGCTTTCAAATGCATTATGGATGTAGACGAGGTCGATGGTGGTGAGATGCATATTCATCAGCGACTTGTCGATACACTTTGCGAGATAGTTTGGGTTCATTACATTATAGCCAGAGCTGATATCGTCCGCCGTCATCACTTCAGTCTGGATGTACATCCTGTGGACGTATTCCATCACGTCGACGTTTGGATAATCCCCATCGTTTGTGATGTAGCCATTCTTTGTGGAGATGAACACCTGATCGCGTGAAATCACGCCGTCCTTTACAAGCCTCAGAAGGGCCCTGCCGATGCTCTTTTCAGATTTCATTGCGCGGTAGTTGATCGCGGTATCGATCACGTTGACTGCGCCGGACTTGACAGACTGGTAGACTGCGTTTTCAACCGCTAGATCGTCTTCCTGTGTAGGCTGTCCAAGATATGTCCCCATCCCTATGCTAGAAAGGTAAAGGCCATCAAATGACTTGAAGTGGGCTTGCGGTCTGCCACGAGATGTAGCATATTGCACGTATTTCTTGGTGCCTTCAGGTGTAGCATGCCCCGATAGCGTCTCGTAAGATGACAATGACTCATGTATCAAGGGTGGAAAATAATAATGAATCGAATCCGGCCACTCCCTTCAGGGGAGCAAGCCTTATTTTGCGCGGACACAAAATATTGACATGGCAGTTCTGGATCCAAATGTGCTCAACCCGTTTGTACTGGTGAGCCCGGCATTTGCTCCGGCACTCGCAGTCGTGATCGCTGCTATTTCAGTATCGCTATCGTTGATGATTTCGCGCTATTTCTTTAAATCATACTCCTTTTCAGGCTTTGGCTACCTTCTCGGTCTGCCTGTAGGCTTTGCCTTTCTCGGAGCGTCATTCATATTTGAAGTGTCGAGCCTTATGTACAGGGCAGACCCATTGCTGTATCCAGCATTCTTTTGGATCCAGATGACCCTCCAGTCGGAGGCGTTTGCACTCATTGCGCTTTCATACTACTACAAGAACTCTGACGCAAGCGGCTCTGATAGGAAGATCCAGCCAAGGGATGTACTTGTTACCATACTGCCGCTTGCGATGGTCGTGATCCCGTTCATAGTGCCAACTCTTTCGCTGGCAGCAGCGCCCTACTTTAATTATGCAGGGCTTGCAGACCTCAGCTTTTACATGAGGATATTCAACATTGTAGTAATCGCGTACATATTCAAGAGCGCAATAGTTTCCCTTGTAAGGGCTGCAAACATCAAGATGCTGTATGTGCCGGCCGCGTTTGCGCTCTTGCTGCTTGAGCAGTATTCACTTATCCTTGCGTACTTTGACAACAGCGTCATTGCATTCATTGGATCGGCCGCCGCAAGGATCGCAAGCCTAGCGCTCTTTGTCTATATCATGCACAGCGCGACTTCAAGGAGAAAGATAGAGATTGAGGCAAGAAAAGCGACATAAACTGCAGCTGTTCTACGAGATCCTCTGTGCGATCGAAGAAGACACTATGCACAACGAAGTGGCAAGGCCTACGCACGTCCAGCACTTTACTAGGCTCTCCTATGACAAGATGATGAACCACTTTGACGAGTTGGAAGAAAAGGGAATGATCCACCGCGTCAGCGGGCTGGTTGCCATAACTGCCAAGGGCAAGATGTTTATAGAACAGTATGACCAACTGGTCAACCTGATAGAAAGCGCAGGCCTCTAATCCCTCATTGGCAACATGAATGAAAAGGTGGCGCCACCATCGGGGTTGTTCTCGCCCCATATTCTGCCGCCATGCGAGTCAATTATGCTTTTTGAGATAAAGAGTCCCAAGCCTGTCCCGTGTTCTGACTTGCTTGCAAATTTTGTAAACAGCCGTGGCATTATTTCAGGATCAATGCCGGTTCCCGTGTCCCTGACAGTCACAAGAGCATACGGGCGGCCATCATGTTCCTTTTTTCCTGTCCTGATCATTATGTCGCCCTTGGTCGTGAACTTGGCTGCGTTGCTGAGCAAGTTAGTAACTACTTCGTATATCCTGGACCTGTCAGCTTCAACCAGCAGAGGTTCCGACGCCGTTTCGACCCGCAGCTGCACTCCTGCGGGTATGTTGTCCATTACATCCCTCGCCACATCCAGGACCTTCACATTTATATCAATTGTTTCACGATTGAGTTTGACGGAGCCACTTTCTATCCGAGTTACCTCCAGAATATCCGACGTAAGGCGTTCAAGGCGCCGGGCGTTGCGGATTATGAGTGCCATGTCCTCCTTTGTCACCACGGCCTTCTCTTCTCCGTTGAACTGTGCCTCGATCAGGTCTGCCATGCCAAGAATAGGCTGTACAGGAGTCCTGATCTCATGTGCTGCAATGTTTACAAACTCACTCTGCATCTTGTTGTGCATCTTGATATTTTCGTAGAGTTCCGTCTGCTTCCAGACTATCCCATATATCTGGTACAACGAAAGCACGAGAGATTTGCTATTAGAATATGTCGCCTTGCCCATCGCATGATAGGGGTCGCCCTTGGAGTCATCATTTGTCTCCCATACGATCAATTCTTTTTTATCAACCAAGAGAAGAGACATTCCCGTCTGGAGGCTCTTGTCGAGATAGCCGAACTCGATATTTGCAGTCTCCGAGCGGATGTTGCTGACTGCCTGCTGGATCTGCTCGTTGTCTGGAACGAGCATCTTGAGCCTGACGTCATTTGCAATTATTTTCTGATAAATGTCGATGCGGCCCATGTTGATGGCGCGCCAAAAGGCATTTGGAGTCGACAACATCACTAATACTTCTTCTCTTGCCTTCTGCATCAGCTCAGCCCCAAGTGCAAGCGACCTTTCAGGGTTTTCAATTATCTCGGTTGTCGGGCTTCCCCGGCCCTCCTCTATTTCTGCAATCCGGGTCGAAGCAGGTACGGCTCTGTTCCAGAACGATTCGAAAACGTATTCCTGCTGTTCTACCATCTCCTTCGCATTGCTGTAAATGAGCTTGGAAATTGGCTGTG
>JBFLWZ010000153.1:0-5002 GCA_040757615.1 Thermoproteota archaeon
GACTGCAAGGGCGCCTGCTGCAAGCAGGACCCCGGGCACGCCCAGAAAGAACTTGGAATACTGCGAATCATAAACCAGCATCTTTAGGTACCTGCCGAGCACTGCATACGAATACTCGACGCTCCTGCTGTGCCGGATAATGACGCGTTGGACCGAGATCACAGGCACCCTTGACTGGATCACTGGGAGAACCGTCTCGTCATCCTCGCCGTCGGAAACAATGACCGCTCCGTCAGCATGGTACTTCTCAAGGATGCTCTTTACCTCGAGGCTGATCTTCTCGTCAGCCTCTACCCCCCTGTTGAACTTGCCGGCCACCACTGCCACCTCGGCCGTATAGCCCTTGCTCACGAGCTCCTCGTACGTCTTGACGGCGCCAAAAATCGCGTTCGAGTCAGCATCCTCGGGATCCTCGATTGCCAGCCTCGTTCCGGCGTTGATGCATGCGTCGCGCCCGACAATAGGCGTCTCGATGCCGCCCTTTGTGCCAATGTCGTCGTCCCTGTCAATGCAGAGGACGAGGACCTTGCCGTGGGTAGCCTCCTTTGATGGGCCTGCCTCCTTGGCGGGGATGCTCTTCTCAAAATCAGAATGCGGCGGCATCTTCGCTGTCAGTACTTTACAGAATTGTTTACAGGTTAATTAATTTAATCAACGGCAATCTAGGGTTATTCGGTTTATTGAAATAATCTTCTAAAACTATTCTCAATTTATGATTTGAAGTCTAGGCAGACGATGTAGAGCTCGCTGCTCTGCTGCCTGCTGGCAGATGGCTTGCTGAGGAGCACCCGGCCAAAGCTCTTGCCAAGTTCTGTCCGGAACTCTTTTAGCATGTCTCCCTCAAACACCTTGAACACGGCGCTTCCTCCCTGCCTAAGCACGCGCCTTGCAAAATCGAGCGCGATGGTTGACAGAGATATCTGCCTCGCATGATCGATCTCCCACATGCCGCTCACGTTTGGCGCAAGATCCGAGAGGACGATGTCGGCCTTGCCGTCCAGTGCTTCTTCCACCTTCTCAAGCATCGCAGGATCTTCAATGTTCCCCTGCAGCACCACCGCGCCTGCGACAGGCTCTACCGGCTTGATGTCGATGCCCACAACTTTGCCTGCAGATCCAACCTCCTTTGATGCCACCTGCAGCCAGCCGCCTGGCGCGCACCCGAGATCCACCACCTTGCTGCCTTTTTTGAGAATGCGGTAGGACTCGTTCAGCTGCAACAGCTTGTAAGCAGACCTTGCGCGGTACCCTTGGTCCTTTGCAAGCCGGCGGTACTGGTCTCTGCGCGCGTCAGCTAGTCTCATTTTTTAGAAGGTTTTTGGAGCTTCTGGGTCGCATCGTTGTTAAAAGAGTTGATGAGCCAGTCTTCAATTAGATTGCAGCTCGTTGGGCTGTACGAGCCGTCAAGAGAACACATGTGCTCGACAGGGCACGTCAAACATGGTGCCGCTTCGATGCTCGTCGTGTCAACCGGAAGCTTGACGGCAAACAGCTTGTAGGTCCACCGGCCGCTCTCGAGGATTTTTTCGCGCCGGATAAGCGATCGCTTTTCCAGCCGCAGGGCCACGCGGGAGCCGTCGCGGCTTGTCAGATCCAGCTCTTTCCAAAGCTCAGACTGCAGTATGCCGTCTTTGCCGTTGCTGATTATCGTGCGAAAAACTTTACCGGTGAGATCTTCAATCTGAGTTTCGTTTAATTTCAATCGACATAACCCCGAAGTAAATCATCTATAATGATCGATGAACCGATAAATAACCCTTTTCGACCGCAAAGTAATAGCAAAAAATCGCTAGCGATATTTAAGGATTATTTGACTTTCTTTTTGCCAAATATCTTGTCAAAGTATTCTGTCGACTCGGGCACGTTTTCTGCAGCCTCGCCTTCCTTGACCTTTGCGAGTCTCTTGGCTATCTTTTTCTTGGTCTCAAGCTGCATCTGCCGCGCGATCTGGATCCTCTGCGCCTGTGGCGATCCTGCTCCGTGCATTGATTCTGTCAGGTAGCCAACGGCGTTTCTTCCAAGCGTCATGTTTTCGATGAGCCTGAGTATCCTCACCCTGTTTTCAGTCGACACTCCCTTCCTGCCCTTCAGGTATTTTTCAAGCAGCGGTCCGACATCCGGGCTGCGAAAGTCCTTCTCTGAAGGCATCGTGACCATAAGGCCGCCTGCAATGTCCTGCGCGAGCCTGCCGATCTCGTACGGGAATCTTGTGACATTATGCTTGCACACGTTTGCCAGCATGTCGTCGTTCTGCCAGTTGCCAGATGCGGTCTTGTGCGCCTGATACGAAGAAGCGATTCCTGCAGCAAATATCGTCTCGTTGAGATGCGTCATTTCCACCAGCTTGTCCCTGATGTGTGACGCGTTTGACACGCCGTTGTAATCGGCTATTGCTGCTGCAGCGCCAATCAGCGCATCGCCAAGGCCGGTCTTGCAGACATAGCTGCGCCGGTGATAGCACGTAAAGCGCTCCACCAGCATGGCAGCATAGTCGTATTCGCCGTCCATGAATATCAGCTCGTTTGGAATGAACACGTCCTTGAAGATTATCATGGCCTCCTGACCGGAATACATCACGTTGCCGGCGTCAATCTCGCCGCCTTCCATGCTGCGAGTGTCGCAAGACTGCCTGCCATAGACGTAGGTGATGCCTGGCGCATCCACCGGGACTGCTCCCACTATGGCATAGTCCTTGTCCTCTGCCTTGAGCCTCATGGTGGGCATGACGATTATCCAGTGAGAGTTGATGCAGCCCGTCTGGTGGGCCTTTGCGCCCGTGATATAGACTCCCTTGCTGTCCCGCTTTGTGACGTGCACAAACATGTCCGGGTCTGCCTGCTGCGATGGCGAAAGGCTGCGGTCGCCCTTGACATCCGTCATTGCGCCGCCGATCACCAAGTTTTCGCGCTGGACCATCTTGACGAACTCTATCAGGCGCCTGTGATACTTTGTGCCATATTTCTGGTCGATTTCAAAAGTGGTAGAATATAACGAGTTGAGCGCGTCCATGCCTACGCATCGCTGGAAGCACGTGCCGGTGAGCTGGCCAAGCTTTCTCTGCATCCTGTTCTGGTCCACGAGATCCTGCGCGCTTTCTGCGATGTGCAGGAACCTGTTGACCTGCAAGCCTGACAGCGAAGACTTTGCCGAGGCAAGCTCGGGCTCTTGCGCCGCCAAATCATAGGTTTCTGCGACGGCGTTTATCGACGGCCGGATCATCGGGTGGTCTACCGGCTCTTTTACAAGCTCTCCAAAAAGATAGATCTTTAGCTTCCTGCCTCTGAGGCTCTGGATATACTCTGCCCCGTTCTTTATTGGCATCTGTAAAACAACTAGCACCCGAATGTTATTTATATTTTCTCAGCTTTGATTCGGCAAAAAACTGTCTGGTTTTCTTGCAGATTTTGCATGATTTTACCGGAGAGCCATTACTGGATGTATGTCTGGTTGCTCCTGTCAAAGTCCCTGACTACGTGGAAATCCCTGCTGAACTGCGACTGCATGAGCGATCTCAGCTGCGGGTATATCGCGGAAGGGTCTTCCTTTGCCATCTTGGTCGCTATGTGATCGTTGCCCAGCATCCACTTGCAAAGGTCAAAGGTCATCTGGCGCACCGTGTTTTCGTCGACAATGCCCAAGCTGTGAAGGTATTCGTGGGCAAGCACCATGAACATGTACGAGTTGTACTCTTCTGTCGAGCCTGCGATTTTCTTTACCGCTGCAAGCAAATAGTTGTTCATCACTATCGCGTTAGAGCCCAGCATGTGGTAAGCTCCAATGTTGCTTGGCATCATTTGCAATATCAGGCTCAGCCCCGCGCGGTGCATCTTGAACTTTTGCAGGACCGCAGACTTGACCAGTTCAAACGCCTCGTTAAAGTCCTTTAGGTTGGCTATCCTCTCCCTGAATTGCGACTGCTGCTCTTCTTCTTCTGTATTCACTATGGCATTATTTCGCTGCTCAGCCGTATAAAGCATGTAGTTAGTTCGCAATCTTTTTTACAGCCATATTCCGGCATTACTATTGTGGGTGCAAAAGCCAAGCAGTTCGACCTCCGCGACATTGTAGGTAACTATCCAGATTTTCCAAAGCAGGGAATCCTTTTCAGGGATATCAATCCGGTATTCAAAAGAAACGACGCTCTCAACTATATCGCCGAAGAGTTCTACCGATTGTACGGCAAGTCAAAGGTGGACGCAGTCGCAGGCATTGAGGCAAGAGGCTTTATCACAGCAACTGCGCTTGCACTAAAGTTTGGCAAGGGCGTTGTAATGGTGCGCAAGGCGGGCAAACTCCCGGGCAAGACTCTGAAAAAGTCATACGACATTGAATACGGCAATGCAGTAATGGAGCTCCAAGAGAGCGCGATAAAAAAAGGCGAAAGCATTTTGATCGCTGACGACCTGATAGCAACGGGCGGAACCGCAGTTGCGGCAGCACAGCTGATAGAAGAGCTTGGCGGCAAGGTGGCAGGGTTTGCGTTCATTATAGAGTTGACAGATTTGCACGGTGCAGACAGGCTGCGCAAGATGGGCTACAATGTCCAGTCTCTGGTGACATACCATGGCGAATAATAGCGCCGACATTGGTATCATCGGTGGCACCGGTGTATATGATCCGGGTCTCCTTAGCTCAAAGCGCGAGATCAAGGTGCATACGCCCTACGGCGAGCCGTCCGACCTCGTGACGATAGGCGAGTATTCTGGAGTAAAGGTCGCATTCATACCCCGCCACGGCAGGGGCCATAGGATACCACCTCATAGCATAAACAGCAGGGCAAACATCTGGGCCCTCAAGGAGCTTGGGGTAAAGCGCATCATCGCGCCCTCGGCTGTCGGCAGCCTGCAGGAAGGTTACAAACCCGGCGACATTGCAATCCCGGATCAGTTCATCGACTTTACGAAAAAGCGCCAGTATACCTTTTACGACGGCGGTCAGGTGTGCCACGTTTCAGTGGCTGACCCGTTCTGCCCAGAGCTTCGCAGCATCGCGATCGACAGGA
>JBFLWZ010000154.1:0-4991 GCA_040757615.1 Thermoproteota archaeon
CATTTTTTGGTGGCTACAGGTCAGAGACTGGACGAAAATTCTCCTACCTCTCTATAGTAATACGCAACGTTCTTTCACTGGGTTTTTCATCCGATAGCCGGATGACCCTTAAGAACATGGTGTTCGACGCTACACCGCTTATAGACACCTAGACCGGAGGCAGTTCCGCCTTTTTGTCAAAGCCGCCAGAGCCGAACTTGCAGTAAAAGCACTGGTCTGATTGCATATAGGTCAGCCTCTGTATCGAAATCGCGCCAAGCTTCAACGCTACTTTTGTCATAAAGCGGTATTTCAGCGGCATCGAAGGGATGACTTCGTTGAAATAGACATCATAATGGTCGGGGCAGAACTTTAGGGTGACCTGAGCCCTCTGCCTGAACTCTTCAGAAACTTCTTTGTTGTTTTCGCTCACGGTTTTTGCAATGTTGATCTGCTCCCTGATGTATTCATGCTTTGGGCAGGGGCAGTCTTTGCCGCCGGGATGCTTGTAGGCAGGGATGTTTTTCCAGTCAAAGTCTGGAAAGTCCCTTTCAAAATCATCCATCGCTGCGCTACACTACGCACATTGCTCTTATAAAGATGTAGGGGGTAACTATGGTTCGGCAAGCTCAAAAATGTATGCTGATTACCTGTACACGCATGTTCAGAATGACAAAAAATATATTTTTGGTGTTATAACAGTCCGTAAGCAACGTGGTACGAGACAGTGACAATGGTGGCAGCATAATATTGACAGCAACAACCGCAAACGGCAACACCGACGATCCTAATCTCAAGACTCTTCAGGAATTCAAGAAAACCGTTATCGAGGAGCAAAAGGTTGGGGAGAAAAAGATCGATGAGATCAATGCCAAGTTGGAAGCGGTCAAGAAACAGATAGACGAAGAGAGAAAACAGCTGGATGAGCATCGCTCAAAGCTAAAACAGATCAACGAGGAAAAGGACGCTGAATACCCCAAGTTTGTAGAGCTGCGGAACAGCCTGATAGAGGCCAAGAACCAGATGAGGAATTTGGACGACAAGGTCGGCCCTGCAGCTGCAAAGTCCAGAAAAGAGCGCGCAGATTTGCACAACCTACACAAGATGCTTGAGCAGATTGAGAGGGACATCCAGACTAAAAAGCTGTCAAAAGAAGAGGAGCGCAAGCTAGTAGCCAGATCAAAGGAAATTGCTACAAAGCTGCATGCCTTGAAAATGAGAGACAAGAAGCGTGATCAGTACGACACCATGTCTGCTCAATATGACCAGCTAAAAAGCCAGGTCAATCAGATTTTCAGGTTAAAAGAAGAGTATGGGAGCAAGATAGGCAAGTTAAAGGAGAGCCTTGACAATCTTATCAACCAGCGTGAAAGTCTCTACGAGGAGCGCCGGCAGGTCATCCATGCGGTCAGAGAAGCCGGCGCAAAGCTGGAAATGATTGAAACCCAGCTCAACGCAATAGCATTCAAAAAATCACGCATGCAGGCTGCAGAGCACCGCCAGAGAAAACAGCGGGAGATGGACGACAGGCGCGTTGCAAGGCAAGAGGCAATACAGGAGCGCGTCAAGAGGGACAAGGAATACCAGGAAAGATGGAACGCCCTGAAGGAAGCAGCGCTCAAAAAGATGTCCAGCGGCGAAAAGCTCACGTTTGACGAAATGAAGCTCATATTCGGCGACGCGAGCTCTGATTGAGATACGTTTTTGTGGAAGGCAGATGTATCTGTCCAAGATGGCAGACAGGATAGAATACGCCGGCAAGGTCTACGTCTACAGCAGCGGGATGCCGACAGACCATGTGCAGCTGGCAAAGGAAAAGTTGGCCGAATATGGCGTGAATGAAGGCGACATCGAAGTTATTGAGGTCCCTGAAGGAGTGCCAGAGGGGTGTATAATGGTAACAGTGTGGCCGCACTATCTCTCGGTTGCAAAGGTCAAGCGGGTGCGCGAAGGCTCAATTTATGCTCCGCAGCTGTTCAACATTCAGATGTAATCCAAAACATTAAATCTTCTGTACGTGCATTCTGCCACGGATGCTTACGTTCTTTTGCAAGCGAGAGCGCCATGGTGACTGCCCCGGCGAGTGGCCGGTAGGCGAAGCGTGCGGACCTGACCACGACTGCTCGTTTGACATGAAGATGGTCAAGTGCCAGTGCGAATGCCATAGGGTAAAGTAACCTTTAATTGAGCATCAGGTCCGCTTTGATCTCGGATAAAAGGCAAATCAAATGCTAGGTTTCTCTTCATTTCTATCTCAACTAGAAGGTTTGTTTGGAGGCAATGGGGGAGAGTTCGACCCAAACAACCCCATGATGTGGATTTACATCATTTCTTTTGCCACCATCCCGATATTCATGATGTATGCGCAAAAATTCCAGTCGCGCATGATCCTCGGGGAAATATCCAAGTCGCTTGTAAAACTAAAGACTATGAAGGAAGCCGCGCGCAAAGAAGCTGTAGACTATGTTGCGGCCATAGTGAAAACTTCGCCAAGCGACCCTGCAGCCAGAGTCGACAAGTTTTTGGAATATTTCACAATTATGCCGGTAGACCTTGATCCATCCGGCATAGTCCGCAAACTGGATCACATAATGAGGATCAGGGACGAGCGGCTGCGCTCCGAGGTCAAAAAAATGTGCGCAGGAGCCGGTGATCAGGAAATTTCAAAAGTGGAGAACATGCTTGAAGCGGCCACTGCGCTCAACATGATCTACAAGATCGTGCGCCACTTTTACCTGATGGGTAAGCGCACTTCTAGCGTTTTTGTCCTTGTGCAGCTTCAGATGGTTATGCCACTCTTGCTCGAAGAAGCAGAAGCGTTGCAAAAGGCAATGTCTGCCTTCAAGCGCGGCCAGCCCATAGGCGACGGCATTGGGCCGATGGTGGTCGGCAAGATGATGCTTGGGAAGGAAAAAAAGCTGGCCGCAAGGGAGACGGTTTACACTGAAGATGAATACAATGGCAGAAAAGTGTATCTGCTCAAGGCGGAAGGACCAGCCGGGACTGTCGGGAGACCCGGAGAGGCCATAACTAGGCTTGCAGGCGACATGGGAATCAAGATTGATGCAATAGTGATGATAGATGCAGCACTCAAGCTTGAAGGAGAACGGACAGGTGAAGTCGCAGAAGGCATCGGCGCGGCTATAGGTGGCATTGGCGTTGAAAAGTATCAGATAGAGGAGGTAGCGACTCAGATGCAAATACCGGTGTACGCGGTCATTGTTAAACAGTCAGTGCAGGATGCTATTACGCTTATGCGCAAAGAAATAGCTGATGCTTTTCAAAAAGTAACAGACACTGTCTATTCAATAATAGACGACAAGACGCTTGAAGGTCAAACTATCCTCGTGATAGGAGTCGGTAACACGATGGGGGTAGGCCAGTGACGCTGTTTGGCAAGAAAAAAGAAATCGTGCCGGAAATATATTCAGAAGATACGTGCCAGTCCTGCGGCGAAAAGACTAGGCGCCCGTTTAAAGAAGGGGACTATGTGTACGGCCGGGGCGACAAGTGCAAAAAGTGTTCTTCGGCCGACACGCTTGTCACAGCGGTTTACGGCGAATATCCTGTCGAAGAAAAGCGCTAGAGCGTAATCACGTTTACTGTAGAATCTGTGGGGATGAGCGTGTGCTCTGCCTGCACCACTATCTTCTCCCTGCCTTCGACGAGTATGGGATAGGCATGCACATTCTTTTTCTTTATTAGTATCTCTACAAGCCTGCGCAGGTCTTTTTCATCGTACTTGTCAGTAAGCCAGCGCAGTGCAAACGGCAGTGTCCTGAACTTGCTCCAGATAAGCTCTAAAAGTTCGTCGGCCTCCTTGTCCTTGACCGGCCTTCTTGACGTTATTCCAAAGATGTTCTTGATCTTTCCTTCATAGACCACCCCCTGCCCGTCCTTTGTAGTGACGAAAGGTTCTATCGCATACGCTTCGTTTAGTTGTAGAGCAAATGACGATCCAATAGTCCAGATGTTTGGTATAGATTTGCCAGCATGGATCGTATACTGCTGGAGCGAGTGGCCACTAAGATTCTGGATCGGCCGATAACCAAACTTTGTTATCGTGGCTTCTATCATCCTACCTATGTCGCTTGCCTTTGTGTTGGCTCTTGCCATCCGCACGGCTTCGCCAAGAGCGGTTTCGGCCGCCCTGACCAGCGCTTCATACTTTGGATCATAGCAAACGGTCACGGCAGTGTCGGCGATATAGCCGTCGATGTGGACACCAATGTCTATCTTGAGCACGTCGCCTTCCTTGACGACTATGGTATCGTTCGGTTCCGCAGTATAATGCGCAGCTATCTCATTGAGACTTGTGTTAACGGGAAATGCCGGCTGTGCGTTCATGCTCCTGATCTGGGCCTCAACCGACTCGCAGATTTCAAAGAGCGTAGAGCCAACGTGGTACTTCTTGCGGGCATCTTCTCTAACCTTTGCCGCTATCTTGCCGGCCTGCAGATAGCTGTCAAAATTCATCGTGTGCTTTTGTGCTCATATTCATTATATAGAGATTGTGCGGCAGAGCGGCTCTAAACGATTGTTCGGTATCCTTTCCACTGGTAGAATCTCTGAACCCGTTATAAACCAGCAAGGGCATTCATCTACGCATATGGATCATAACCATGCGGGCATCGCAGACCTGCTTGAAAAATGCAAAAACGAGCCAGACCTCGATAAGAGGATAGAGATGCTATACAAGATAAACGCGATGTTGCCGAAATCAAGGAGGCTCAAAATACCGTCGCTTATAACAAACGACTATGTTTATCAGGCGCTCTACCGGATAGAGGAAATGCTGCTAGTAGCCTAGTGGCTTTCTGTATGTATTTTTTAGTTAGTGATTCATGTATTCTTAATACGAAAAGTGTTGCAGCAATTGCTGCACATTACAGACTTGTCTTTGCCTTCTTGCATACACGAGTATGCGTTTCCTTCGGGATAGCGATTCAGTCAAAGCCGTCGCTGCCGTACTCTTCTATGAGCGTCTCAATCTCTAGCGTAGTTATAGGCAG
>JBFLWZ010000155.1:0-4975 GCA_040757615.1 Thermoproteota archaeon
CAAGATCCCTTGATGACAACGAGATAATGGGCATCAAGCACAAACAGTACCCAATTGAGGGCGTCCAGTTCCACCCCGAGTCCGTCCTCACTGGCGAGGGGCGCAAGATGCTCCAGAACTTTCTCTCAATGGTGAAAAGATGAGCGGCCAGTCGGACCTACGGCCGGTTACAAGAAAGCTGGTCGCAAGGACAAACCTCTCAGACAAGGAAGTTACTCAGGCGCTTGATATGATACTTGCCGGCTCTGTGCCCGACGCGGCAATCACAGCTTTTCTGGTCGCCTTGGCGATGAAGGGCGAGACTCCTGACGAGTTGAGATCAATTCTGCTTTCCCTCCGGAACCATGTAATAAGGTTAACCCCCGATGTCCAAGGTCCGCTGATCGACACCTGCGGCACGGGAGGCGATTCGATCAGGTCATTTAACATCAGCACGGCGGCGGCCATAGTCGCTGCCGCCGCAGGAGCCAAGGTCGCCAAGCACGGAAACAGATCCGTCTCCGGCGTGTGCGGAAGCGCGGACTTTCTTGAATACGTCGGCCTTGACCTGAACACCCCTCCTGACAAAGTGAAATCGTGCATAGAAACCATAGGGATTGGATTTTTGTTTGCACCGCTGTTCCACCCTTCGATGAAGCACGTTGCCAACGCAAGAAAGATCGTTGGCATCCGGACGGTTTTCAACATGGTCGGTCCTCTGAGCAATCCCTGCGCCAACATTTCCGGGCAGGTCATCGGAGTTTTCGAGCCGTCGCTTTTGGAAACCTTTGCAGAAGTCTGCCAAGGCTATGTAAAAGAGGCAATGATAGTGCATGCTCATGACGGGTTTGACGAGATTTCCAACACGTGTGAGAATGACATTCTCTGGGTGTCTGACAGGCAGACAAAGAGGATACGCCTCCACCCAAAAGTAGTCGGCATGCAGGCGGCCAAGCCGGAGCAGCTAGTTGTGAGCACAAAGGAAGACTCTGTCAAAAGCACTCTGCAATCGATCTATGGCAGGGCGCCGAGGGAAAAGCAGGACATTGTGACTCTGAATGCCGCTGCCGCGCTGGTAGTGAGCAAGGTTGCAAAGGATTTCAAGGATGGAATAGAGATCGCGAGGGACACGGTAAAGAGCGGAAAGGCTCAGGACAAGCTGTCGCAGCTGGTAAAATACTGCGGGAATCTTGAAAAATTAAAAGAGTCAGAGAAACAGTTACTCTGACTAGTCGTCGTCCTTGTCCTTTGCCGATTTCTTTTTCGGCGCGTCTGCCTCGGTATCGTCGACGCCTTTTTCATTCACTGTGAACCTGACGTCAGAGTATGGGTGATATGGGCTGTCGATTATCTTGGCGATCCTGTCGTTGCCTGCCTTGCGCAGGTACACCCTGTAGGTAGACGCATGGCCAATTACGTTTCCGCCTGCCGGCTTGGTCGGGTCGCCAAAGAACGTGTCGGGCGTAGACTGGACTTGGTTGGTCACAATGACTGCGACGTTGTAGATCTCGGCGATCCTCACCAGCTTGTGCATTATGCCGTTGAGGCGCTGCTGCCTGTCTGCCAGCGTTCCCCTGCCTGAAAACTCGGCGCGGTGGAGCGAGATGATGCTGTCGATTATTATCATCTTCGCCTTAAAGTCGTCGATGTACTTGCCCATCGACTTGACTATCAGCTCAAGGTGGCTGCTGTTGTACGCCTTGCATATCGCGACCTTTTTCAGGATTTCTGCCGGGTCAAATCCCCTTGCGCGTGCGATCTGGTCGACTCTCTCTGGTCTGAACGTGCCTTCAGTGTCAATGAGTATCACGCCGCCGCCAAGCCCGCCTTCTTCTGGAGGCTGTTGGGCAGTCACGCAAAGCGTGTGGCATATCTGCGACTTGCCGCTTCCAAATTCTCCGTAAAACTCGGTAATAGCCTGAGTCTCTATGCCGCCGAGCAAGAGCTCGTCTAGAGCTTTTGCTCCAGTGCTGCAGCGAAGCAACGACTTTCTCTTTTCAAGCTCTACGTCAGCTGTTGTGAACTCGTTGTCAAGGACACCGCTCTCTCTCAGCAGCTTTTGCGCTGCCATGATAAAGGTGGCGGCTGTTTCTTTCGACCCACCTAGATCTGTTGCGAGCTCGTCTGCCACTGCTGTGGCCAGCTCCATGACTGAACTTATCCCTGCTTCCTTCATTTTGCGGGCAGTGGTTGGCCCGACCCCTTCGATGTCTTCTATCTCCAACTCTGTCACACTTTTTGACGAATTAGCCATTATGTCCTATCATTTTTAAAGGAAGTATATAATGAGTAATGCACCACCGGGGGAGGGGGTATACAAATTTTAAAACATAAAAAAGGTGCCTAGGAGTTTACCTAGACCCCGCGTAACCTTACCTTCTCTTCTTTGCCTTGCCTTTCTTCTTGGCGCCAGCTTTGGCTTTGGCCTTGACCTTGCCGCCTCCACCTCCACCGCCGATCTTGAACATCTTGGTACCGCATACAGAGCATGTACCAGTTGTAGCCGGGCGGCCGTTTTTCATTGTAATCTGCTTTTCTCCCTTCATTTCCCGCTTTGCTTTGCACTTTACACAGTATCCCGTTGTAGCCATCTAAGATTATGGCTTTTTGCGGTACGATATAAGAATAGCTCTGTAGGCGCTTTTTTAAGCACGAAATTGACCCAAAGATGGGCAATTTTGTAGATGAAAGTGAAAAATTGTACGTTTGTGTGGGGAAATTGGGCCAATTTGAAAGGTAGAATGAAGTAAAAGCTTGCTCCCGCCGCATCTTTTTGCTGGAAATCGTTGCAGCTCCATGCGTTGATATGTCCAGAAATCGGCATCCGTCAAGAAGGGCAATCCGTCTCGAAAGTGCGGCTTCCGCATACTCGACGGTTGCAGCGAAACGATTTCCACATGTCAGAAGAGCCGTTCGCGCAATCTCCACAATTGCTAGATTTTTATATCATTTTCATCGTAAGCCTAATGCGTTTGTCTGCAGACAATACTGATCTTCAGTCCCTTGGGTGGGACGAACTCGTCGCCATGAAACGCAAACTTGCCGGCGAGCTCAAGGATCTCACTGACAAGATAGTCGAGATCGACAGGAACCAGCTACGCTCCCTTACCGACACCATCAGGGAAAAGAGGAGCGCGCTCGACACCCACACGGAGAGGCTGAGGCAGATACGCCAAGAAGTCGACAAGCACAACGCCGAGCTCTTGGCGGTAAGCGAAAAGATTTCGCAGTCAAAGAATTTCCTTTCCCTGATGGAGGCCAGGCTGCCAGCCGAGAAGGAAGAGGACTTGCAGGCGACTGTGCAAAAGAACCAGACGCTCTTGCAATCCAAGAACTACAAGAGCGAGAGGGAAAAGAACGACATCCTCTCAAGAGTAAAAGAAGCATCCATGAAGATCGAGGCCATAAAGGCCACCCGGACGATAAAGGACCAGTTCTCGCAGCTCACCCAAGAATCCACGAGGATCAGCAACGTCATTAGGCAGCTGGACGAAGAGCGCGACTCGCTCAGGACTAAGGTGGCAGAGATAAACGGTGAGCTTGACAAGCTTTATGACGCGAAGAGAAGGCTGGCGCCAGAGCGCGACCTACATCTTGGCAAGTATGGCGAGATTGCAAAGAGGTTTGACGCGATAAACACCCGCCTAGATGCAATGTCTGCAATGAGGAAAAAGCAACGCGAAGAGTACGGCTATGGTCTGCCAAGTGATGCGCTGTTCAAAGTAAAGGAAGAAGCAAGGAAAAAACTTGAATCAGGCTCGAAACTGAGCTTTGAAGAGTTGAAACTGCTGTACGGTGAAAAGGATTAATTTTTCATCCAGCCAGTCTTGGTTATTATGATAAATGATTTCGCCTTTGCCTGCTCCATTGACGGCTCGATAGTGGGCTATTTCACCTACCACAACCAGACGATGCTCATAATACAGTCGGAACAGGAGGCAAGGTCAGGCATCAACAACTTTGGCAAGATTGCGGAGCCTTTCATGGAGGCACTCATTTCTCACGAGTCGATCCACGTTATCCTGAACGCGCTTGAAGATGTCGAGACGTCCGACTCGCTTGACGACCTTGAAGTCATTGTCGAACGCGATGGGATAAAACTGCAGGTGCCGCTCAACTTTATACACTATGCAAACGACAATTCAGGCATAGTGCTACCATTCTAAAACAAGAAAAAAAGTGGTGCGTTAGTTAGCGCACATTACTTGATCTCTTCGGCCATGTCTCTCTGGCTTATTGCCATCTCGTCAACCCGAAGCGTTATCTTGTACCACTTGTCGTTGTGCTTGAATATGTGCGCCGACGACTTTTTGTTGCCTGCAGAGCCATATCCGCCGACCCTTTCACTCAGCCTGGAGCGCAACTTGTCCACCTGGTACTGTGCAATCATCAGGTTACCCAGTATGTTCTCCAGCTCTAGATCCCGATCCTCGTCAATGTCAGGAACCTGGGCGTTTTTTCTAGTCTGCATTCTCAATGTACATCCTGTTTCCTATCTTGTAATGTATTTCGTCGATGTAGTATGCTGTATCGACTACTGGTGACGATAGGTTTGCGCCACAGACCGGCACTCCTTCTTCTTTTGCTTCTTCTTCTTCGATCAGAAGACTCATTTGATCATTAGATTAACACATCGAATAATAACAGAGTGGATGAATCTTCGCTAAGACCTGATCAAAGGGGAATTACAGTTGCAATGTAGCGCAGCTATAAAAATCACGAATCAAAGATAGTCCGTCAATTTCATGTTTGCAGTCTCCTTCACCAGCCTTGACAACTTTTTCCTTCCGTTAGAAGGAGCGCGGACGCCTGCAATCATTTGCAGAAATTCCATTTCTTCGCCACTCAGACCAAGATTTTCAAAATATATTTGGTTGAACGTAAATTTCTGCAGGATGCGCTCAATGATGGCAAGCCTGTTGTAGACTTTGCTGTGGCTGCCGCCAAGCGCGCGGGCAAGGACGGCCTTTTGGACGTTGAATGGGCCGCTTGACAC
>JBFLWZ010000156.1:0-4963 GCA_040757615.1 Thermoproteota archaeon
TGGCTACATGCAGTTTGGACAACCGGGCATGGTCCGGCACCTATCATTCAGGAACATGAAAGAGCTGACCGCCACGATAATGAAGGAAGTTCCTTCAGATATTTACTGCTCCAATGCTTACTACCGCTTTCCAACATACCCCATGCAGGAAAAGCAGTGGCTCGGCGCCGACCTGATATTTGACATCGATGGCAAGGACCTGCACTTGCCCTGCGTCTCGTCCCATACCTATCTTTTGTGCGCAAATTGTGGTCACGCGTCTTCTCCCGAAGAAAAGAAAGAGTATTCCTGCCAGGCGTGCGGCGGAAGGAAAGCAGAGAATATATCGATACCATGCATCAAGTGCATCGATGGCTCTAAGAAAGAAGTAAAGCGCCTCAAAGAGTTCCTTACAGGCGATCTGGGCATACAGCAGAGCGACATCCACGTCTACTTTTCAGGCAATAACGGCTTTCATATCCATGTCAGCGATAGTGCGTATGTGCCACTCGACCCCCAGGCCCGTTCTGACCTTGTAGGATACATTTCCGGTACAGGATTGATGGCAGAAAGCGTTGGAGTCAGAAAGGGCAACGTCGAGAACCTGTTTTTCATAAAGTTCCCAAAGAGCGGACTTGCCTATGGCTGGAGGAGAAGAATTGCAGACAAGCTAAAGATCGACGGCACATCCGTCATCAAATTAAAGCACATGGTTGAGCAGAAAGGCGGATACACCGCATTCAAAGTTGCCCTAGACAGGATGGCCCACGAAATGGGCGTCAGAATTGACCCGCAGGTGACGACTGACGTGCACCGCGTTTTCAGGATGCCCGGCACTCTGAACAGCAAGAGCGGACTTGCAAAGATAAAGTGCGTCGACCTTGACTCGTTCGATCCATTTGTCGATGCCTGCACGATTGGAGATTCAAAGGTAGCAGTCAAAGTCAGGACGCCGGTCAAATTGAAGCTAAAGGGCAAGGCATTCAATATTTCAAAGGAATCGGCAGAGCTACCAGCATATGCAGCCGTCTACCTGATATGCAAAGGGCTCGCAGAAGCGAGCTAGAAATAGCATGCAACTGTAGAAATATGTTAATTATTTTTGCGTAAATCCGCATCAAGAAGCGACCAAGTGTAGATGGAGTAGGAGGACTTTTTGTCATTTAACCAAGCTCTTATCTGGACCGACATGAGTCAATAATTCCGGACCTTCAAAGCTGGTTATCGCGATTACCCTTAGCTCGTACTCACCTGAATGTTCAGGAATCCAAGAAAATCCAACTCTCTTGGCTATCTAGCCATCGGCAACACCAATTTGTCATGCAATATATTTAGTCACTCCATCCACAGTTCTAATTTCAAATATCATTACAAATGATTCATTCCCCCCCGTCATAAGTAGTGCGATATTGATAGGATATTGTTATTTGCTGTCCCGGTTGAACGTCTTTCTTTGACAAAAACCGTCATCGTTTCCAATTATCTGCGGACGTTCTTGTGTCAAGATAATACATTCTGCAGACTTGGCAAATATCGTGAACAACATGCAAGAAAAAATAATGACGATCGAGCCAATTCTGAAGAGGCTTGATGAATGCATATTATTAGCACCAAACACAACCTTTTGCTTGTAGTAGGCATATTTTAGATCTGTGCAGTCTGAATAAACACATTAAAGGGTCTTGAGCAGTAGTCATCTCGTTTGTGGGACACGTACAGTGAGGACAGGGCACCCCGCGCAGACATTGGCAGAATAGTGCGGATAGCCGTCTTTGCAGCTATTAGTGTCATCATTTTTGGGGTGGTGGGCAACCAGTCGGTAAACCTCTTCATGAACGTAAAAGAGTTTGGAGAAGTCTTTACAAGGCCGCTCTACTACTCAATCCTTTCCGGAGTCGTCCTGTCAGCCATTGCGCTCGTGCGCGTGAATTTCAAGGCGCGGCATTCCGTGATCTGGTATGGCATAAAGAGTCTGATAAACGTGTTAAAGCGCGGAGACTATGAATCCCAGAGCAAGCCCTCGCGCTATTCTGAGTTCCAGATGAGCAAGACTAGCTTTGCGCTGTGGCAGCTCATGAAGGTCTTGCTGTTTGCTCCTCTTTTTAGCAGCATCGTGTTTGGTATGGCAACAGAGTATGTGATACAGGGAAAGGATCTTGGGATTGGATCACTTGGCAACGTATTTGCCATCCCATTCGTCGACATGCCTGTCGACGGCAGCTATGCTAAGCAGAACGTGATACCAATGATCCCGGCACTCACGTTTCTCGTACCGCCGCTACTGACGGCAGTCGGAGTGCGGCTGCTCGTATATGTCGGCATCTCTGGCACTGCCAACATCTTGTCCCAATACGTGCTCGACTCGAAGGAGAGCAAACCCCGGTTTCTCTCATACATCTCTACGATGGAGATCATTGCAGGGGTCTCTATACTCTGGATCGGGTTCAACATGTTCTTTTCGGGCGGCATTGACTATAACACAAGGTACGCAATCGCCGGTGCCATGACGCTCGGAGCCGCGCTCATTGTCTACGGGCTTGTCGACAGGAGGCACGCAAGGGTGATAATCTACCCGGACAGGAAGCGCATGTATGCCCGGCTCTTTACTGCCGCGGTAGTGGTCGGGCTTGCCGGCTCAATAATGCTAGTCAACAACAGCATCGCAGGCAGTACAGAGATGAACGTCCCTTATGTCGCGCAGGAAATAGAGCTCAACCGCTACATGCACGGCCTGGACCAAGTGCAGATAGTCAACCATACTGTTGCACGGCCATCAATCTCCCCCTCGGACATACAGAGCATGGTCGAACAAAACAGCGATGTGCTGGGCAACATCCGGCTTTGGGATGAAAAGAACGCGAAGGACAGGCTTGTACAAGAGTTGTCCCAGAGAAGTGACTTGAAATACTTTGATTTTGACGTTCTGAGGTTTGGTGGCTCGATGTACTGGACAGGCACCACTTTTCCGGTTATTCCAGAGAACGTGGCGCAGAACGACGAGTGGTTCTACAAGCACATCGTCTACACACACTCCGATGTGGGAATGAAAATGCTGGCAGCCAACAACGGAAGCGTGGTTGACGAAAGCAAGTTCTTTGAACAGAGGAGAATATACTATGGTGAAAGCGACGACGGTCTTTTCAGTACATACTGGTCGGCATATCCAGTTGATAGAGCTGAAAGCGACGAGCTTGGAGGGTACATGTACAATGGGACCGGAGGAGTGGATATCGCTCCGCCGCTGAGCTGGATGTTCGAGCCAAACTTTATGGTCTCTAATCCAGGCACGCCTATGCATGTTATGAGGTACAAGGAAATACACGACAGGATGGAGCTCCTCTACCCTTATTTCGTCTACGAATTTGGCTTTGGCAGCGCAGCGACCAACCCCCTGCTGAAAGAGGTAGAGGCATTTGCCGTGACAGACGGAACGGACACGTACTGGCTCATGCCGCTCATTGTTGCGATAAACACGTCAAATGTCCCTCTGAGCTCTTCGTCTTCCAGTTTTATGCTGCAGCATGTAGGCTACTCTCTCATTGACGCCTATGATGGCACGATGCAGATAATCGTCACAGGCGATGACTTTTTTTCGGAAATGTTCCTTGACCAGTACGAGGACATTGGTGCCACAAGGGATGTCCCCTTATGGCTGGCAGACCAGATCAAGTATCCTGAAGAGATGTTCATGTGGCAGGTGTCAAAGTTCAATACCTACCACGTGACCGACCCGAGGGCTTTCATTGAAGCAAATGATGTGTATGAAGTTCCAAGGGGTCAGACAAATGAAGTGTCCCTGCCCACTTATGCATATGCAGAGCCGCCAGGATTTGAGCAGCCAGAATTCGTTGGGATGCAATTGCTTCAGCAAGAGGATTCCGAATCCAATAACATTGCAGGCTATATCATTGTGCAGAATGACTTGGAAGATCTGGGCAAGATGACATTTTATTCAGTGCCGGCCGATTCTCAGGCCAAGCTGGTAAACACCGTAGGCGCTCAGGACGCCCTCAAAAAAGATCCGTCATATAGCCAAATAAGAGAGGAAAAATTTGGAAGCGCCAACCCGCCGCTAGGCGAGAGCAACTTCCACAGAGTTGGAAACTATGAAGTATACTTTATACCGATCTTTACTGGCACTGGCGGCAAGCAGGTAGGTACAGTAGGCGCCGTTGGCGCTGCGTCTGATACAGGCACCCACCTTGTAGGATTTGGCGACACCCCGGCGCTGGCGTTTGAAAACTATTTGCAGAAGCTATCCGGAAATATTCCTGCAGGCCAGCCTTCAGGCAACCAGACGGCGCCTGATAGGCAGCACAGGATACAGAACCTAGAAAAGGTGTTCACGGACGCCGGACTGGAACTTGTCAAGCCGACAGTAGTCGCTGCACCAGTAGGCTTCATGGAAGCGGGAACAACATACAGAGTCGATTCCGAGAGGGCAGTGGCCGAAGAGGCGATCCGTGCCTTCATTGCAAACAATGTGCAGGAGGGCGAGCGGATATTTGAATGGCAGGAAGCGACTGCAGTCAACTTTGGTGTGCTCCGCACGGTCGATGGCATTGTAGAGAGCCACTACATTTCAATAGAGGTCGGTTAGATGGCAGTGTTAGTTGTGGACAACCTTTCACCTTTTACGCAGGATATTCTGGTGTGCCTAAGCAAACTTGACGTAAAGTACGTCTACAAAAAATTCTCTGGAGTGACAAACTCGGATCTTGGGGCGTGTGACAGGGTGATACTGTCAGGCAGGCGCAAGAACAACAGAGAGATAAACGCAATTAACTCCAGAATTGTAAAGCAGTGTCAGGATAACGGTAAGCCTTTGCTTGGCATCTGCTACGGTGCCGAGATAATCGCTCTGACTCTTGGAGGCACGATCCGCAAGATGCCATCTCATGTTCAGGGCACGACTACAGTTTCGGTGTCCGGCCAGAATCTGCTAACAACAGGGAAAAAGTCTATTTCAGCATATGAGAGTCAC
>JBFLWZ010000157.1:0-4962 GCA_040757615.1 Thermoproteota archaeon
AGTCGTGCAGGACAACGACAAGGGTACATGGAAGGCGTATGAAAACCGGTACTGGCCGCGGAAATACCTGATCGACAACGAAGGCTACATCCGATACGACCACATCGGGGAAGGCGCATACGCCGAAACTGAAAAAGTGATCCAGTCACTCCTGTCAGAGCGCGCCGCGTACATGGGGAGCAACTCGAGCTTTGACAGATCGATCAGCAATCCTGAAGATGCACAGAGCGTCAACTTCCGGCAGATAGGGACACCCGAATTGTACTTTGGCTACCAATTTGCAAGATCCAAGCTTGGAAACCCGGAGGGCTTCCAGCCAGACCAAGTGGTAACGTACACTATCCACAATGACACAGCGATCACCCCAAACAGGATATACCTTGAAGGCCAGTGGAAGAACCATGCCGACAGCATGGAGCTGCAGGGGCAGGCCGGCAGAATAGTCCTATCCTATTCTGCCAAGGTGGTTAATATCGTCGCCGGCGGCACGGGGACGCTGTACATTTCAGAGGACGGCGAGAATCTCGCAGGCAGCTCTAGGGGAGTGGACGTGTCAGAGCGTGGAGAAGTTGCAATAGACGGCCAGAGGCTCTACAATCTTGTGACGCATGAAGGGTATGGCAACCACCAGCTGGTAATTGATGCCGTCGGGCAGGGCTGTCAGATCTACACCTTTACTTTCGGGTAAAAGCTTGTCCAGCCCGCACCTTTTTTGGGAAATTCGAGATTTTCCACATACAGGCTCCAATTGCCATTAAAAACCAAATTGTGGTAGAAAATGACAAAAACTAGCGCGTTCCTTAAGTCAAAACGGGTATCCGGTAAAACAAAGGGGGGAGCAATGGAAAGCTTTCCCGAGCATCCCGTTCTCCCTTGGCGGCATCGCGCATTTTGCCGGTGCCGCTACTCTCCCCTTTGATAGATTAATGCGATCCTGACAATCCTAGCTGACCAAATGCTGAATTTTTCTAGTGAATCAGACCACAAACCCCATTATCTTCTGGCGCGCTTTTTTGTACAAGCGGTTGTCCGCCAGACCGGGAACCAACTGTAGACCGTTGCAGACCATTATATCCCTCATGACACTTGATGCTGCAACGGCTACCCTTTTTTGTTGAAGCCAAAGTAACACGAATGGCAATATTCCTTGCCATAGATCACGCCCTGCGTGCCGCACTTTATGCAGGCCTTGTCATGATCGATCGTAGAGTCAAGAGACTTGGCCTTTTGCAGGCACTTGCCACAGATCGGAGCTTCAAGCGGATAACTGGACAAAAAGCCTGCGCCGCACTGCGTGCATTTCAGGCTGTACATCTTCCCCTTTGGCTTCCAACGCCTGAACAGTCCCACGAGCAGCTATAGATGCCACAGAATAATCAATGTATCGTCATTGACGATATGCTGATATACTTAGCAGCACAGCATCAGTGCAATGTCTGATACGAGCCAGCTCCTTGTGCGCAGGATAAAGGACGGCACGGTCATTGATCACATCGAAGCAGGCAAGGCGCTCTTTGTTCTGCGAGCGCTGAGCATAACCGGCAAGGAGGGAAACGTGATCACGGTCGCGCTGAACGTGCCCAGCAGCAAACATGGCAAGAAAGACATCATCAAGGTGGAGAACAGGTTTCTTGAAACAAGCGAAACCAACAAGCTGGCACTCATTGCGCCCCGCGCGACCATCAACATCATCCGCGACTACAAGCTGGTGGAAAAGCGCAAGATTCAGCTGCCAGATTCCATCGTCGGCATCTTCAAGTGCCCCAACTTGAAATGCATCACAAACAGCGGCGAAGAGATCAGATCAACAATCGATATCATCGACAAGGAAAAAGTAGTGCTCAAGTGCAGGTACTGCGCCAGGACGCTTTCGATCGACGAACTGGTATTCTAGACGCGGAGCTTGATTTTTCTCGTATGACTTTGTCGCCATTCCACGTTGCTCTTTGGCATCTTGTCCATCGCGAAATGGAATATGATTAGAGGGGCAAAGACTCCGACGGTGATTGCTGCAAGTGCATAGCTGCCAGTGTACAGCATATAGAGCGTGATCCCGGCACCGGTCATTATCTCGATCCAGATGCACGTGCAAAGCTGCAAAGCGATGTGCTTTAGGTTCACAGTACAATTTTGCGCTACGCCTATTTCAGCCCAGCGCTTATGTTGAATGGGAAAAATTGGCGATTCTTTTTTAAAAACCTTATTTTGTGATCACAAGAAGTGGGTAGAAGCTAATAATTCAATCTCTTCTGAACATTCGATCAAGTTTTTATAGTTCGCAGAGCTACCAACATGCACCTCTTCGGAGGTGAGAATGATGGACCTTGCAAGCATGACGATTATGGGAGTAATCGTTGGATTGGTGGTTCTAGTCTCCATTGTGTTGATGGCCATAGTCGGCGGATCTCATGTATTCGAGTGACCGCTCGGAAGTCTAGCTAACTTTTTGGACAACTTGTAGCCAAAGCCCATCGCGATAAATAGCGTTATTAGGCCTGCAGTCAGCGTCAGGAAAAAGTCTGTTTTGATGACGTAATACATGACAAGGGTCACTGTTACTGCAGGAATAGCTATTATCACGGCCAAAAGTGTGCTTATAGCGTAAACCCTGCCTACCGTGACCTTTTTCCGTTCGTCGCCTGCAGCCAACAAAAAATGAGAGGACCGGAATTAATTTAAGCCTTTGTTAGAGGCCCATCTGATGTTTGTAGTAGCTGGCAAGCTTTGAGTGCCTGATGCGCTCTGCGTTGTCGCTTGCATTCTGCATCTTGTGCAGATGTGTCCTGTACTGGTAGAGGTCGCACATGCACACTCCTGTCACGGGCTTGTATTTTTCCCTAGAAATCTGGTGCTTTTTGCGGTCCGCGTACAGTATCGGCAGTTTCGTCAGGCCGATGCTGGCCGCAATGCCTGCTATTGTAGCATACAGGGCAGTTGCAGGTTCAAGCAACAAGAGTGGAAGGACTATGGATGAAACAACTCCGGCAGAGGTGGCTATCATTGATATCCGCGACCACCTGTCATACGGGGCAACTTCGCGCTCAAACTGATCTATCAGCATTTCCAGCTTTTCGTCCAGTTTGTTTTCTTCAAGAGAAGACGTTGCGATTTGCATTTGCTATACAATGGCAAACTTGCTAATTAAGTTTATTGGCATAGCGAAAACTTTGTTTATTTTATCTACATGAGGCATGCAACAATAATTATTGCAATAATAGCAGAATTTTTATATATAAAATTCTAATGCCAAATTAGCAACTATGGTAGAATATGTCCAGAATTTTTGATTTTAATTGATTCCCCTGCAAAAATTTCTTCAAACTATCTTGTAGCCTAATTTCTTGGATTTATGATAATATACATTATGCGTTTTAACGCGTTATAATTAATATTGCATACAATTCAAGAAAATATTGATGAGCAGAACCGCGCTGAAATTTGAAAGCCAGCGAATCGACAAGCTCCCACCAGACATCCTCATCAAGGGGACATGGGTCAGCACAGCAATGGCGCTCATCCTTACTCTGCCATCGCTTGGTCTCTTTATCGGGCTGTACGAGATGGGCGTAAACATTGGCATCAGCGCGGGAATCGGCTTTGGTCTGCACTTTGCGATGCTGGCCTTCTCCAGTAGGATCTCGAAGGCGATATCCTCGCTCTTTGATGACTAGGGTAATGATTTTTATAAAGTACCAAGAGAATTGAGTGCTGCTTGAACACTAACAAGGTCAGCATGCCAAACAAGATTTTCGGCACAGTCCTTGCCCACAGCCTCAGGGGCAAGCTGCTTTCCAAGACAGAGCTCCAGACTCTAGCAGAGTCCAGAGACATTGACGAGCTCGTTACCAGAATGAAAAACACCGTTTACCTTGACGCTCTTGCAAAACTTACCAAGCCGTACACCGCCGAAAAGGTCGAGTCGGCGCTGCGCGAGCACCTTGTCAACCAGCACGCAAAAATAGTCAACATCGCAAACGGCTCTGCAATCCTCAGCGCCTATTTTGTCAAGTACATTACCTGGAACCTGAAGATAATTCTGAAGGGTAAGGCTATGGGCAGGACCTATGAGGAGCTGCTACCTAAAGTGAACCTGAGGGCAGAAGAGCTGGTAGGCCGCAGGGACCTTGTGGTCAAGGCGCTTGTCGCCAAGGATTTTGACGAAGCGGTCAATTCGCTTGCAGGGAGCGAATTCGGGGAGGACGCCCGAAAGGCTGCACAGGCCTACAAGGAAAAAGGCGACGTGCGGGTCTTTGATACTTTTCTGGATCACGCCTTCTACAAGTCGCTTGACAGGGCAGTCGTCTTTGAATCCAAACTGCAAGACACTAGCAAGGTTGCCGGAGTTGACGTGGACACGTACAACGTGCTTGCAGTCCTCCGCGGCAAGTTCTGGGGGTTGAGCCCGGCCGAAGTGAGCGACCTTATAGTCACCACGGGCAAAGTTTCAAAGGACGTGCTTCAACGCATGATAAACACAGAAAAGATACAGGAAGCGATAGGCGAGCTTGCAGGCACTGCATACAAGGAGCTGATTCCTCGCAGCGCTTCAAACGACATCGACGCCATCATGCAGCTAGAGGCAGCATTTGAGAAAGAGACGATGAAGCGCATAATGAACTCGTACCGCACTGTCTTTACAGTCGCAAACCTGCTTGCGTCGATCAAATTGATGGCATTTGAAATTAGGAACCTTGCGGCCATTGCTGCAGGTGTCGAGCAAAAGATACCTTCAGACAAGATACTTGCAAGCCTTGTGCGCGTAGAGTGAACTACTACCGAACAAGTTCGGCAGCCTCCATTGTCATCATCGGGTTTTCCTGTCTACTACTACTACCACCACCCTAGCAGCAGTTCTGGGTCGGTTCACTGGTTTCTCCCTCTGCCTATACTATCTATCCTTTTTTTACAGGATAGTATTACGGGATAATGCCGCTCAGCAGCCTCCTCCTCTCTCTGTCTGAG
>JBFLWZ010000158.1:0-4883 GCA_040757615.1 Thermoproteota archaeon
TAGCTTTAACCTGCGCAGAGTTCTACTGAACAGATCCTGTACGCATGTGCAAAGTGGTCTGTCGCTGTTGCAGTGTAATGCGAGCGCTAGCCTTCAAATGGCATTTCGCGCATTTGCGCGTGGCCCGTCATTTTTTTGTGCTCGCTTGCATCGAGCTTGAAGAGGAACACTGTCCTGCATTCGTTGCAAAAATAAATCCTGTCCAGCTTCTCTACGGTCACCCCCGTTCCAGCTGTCGACATTCGGCTGTTTCATGCGCCATTAAAGCTATAAACGCTGTGGATTAACAATATAGACGCACAGGGGGAAGAAAGTTCACCATCGGCCGATCACGCACTTTTTAAAACCCCGATATGTAGATAACAACAACAGGCATGGACAGGCTGCAAAAGACCCTTCTCATTTCACTGGTCTCTACATCGGCAGCGGCATGGGCCGTTTCTCAGGCTTTTCAGGCAGAGATGATGGACGCCATGATGGCACCCTATAGTGCACTCTCGATCTCGCTTTTCGTCGCGGTGTGGACGGCAGGGATGGCCGCAATGATGTTTCTGGCCATATCCCCCGTCGTGCTTTTGTACAACAGGCTTGTCAAGAACGGACAAGGCAGCGCTACTCTGATGGTAAAGGGCAAGGGGCGCTATTCCACCAAGATGATACTCTTTGTAGGCTGCTACCTTGCAGTCTGGGCCCTAACAGGGCTTGCCTTGCTCCTTGGTTGGTCGCTTTTGTTAAACAACGCAGTCGCAGCCTTCGGCTGGTCCAGCATAGTATACGGCGGCATAATGATCGCGGCCGGCGCATACCAGTTCAGCTCTATCAAGTCAAAGTGCCTAGGATACTGCGAGTCCCCGATGAGCTTTTTCATGAAGAGGTGGAGGAACGGAGCTACAGGAGCAGTCATGATGGGAACTTACCACGGCCTGTACTGTCTCGGCTGCTGCTGGCCCTACTTTTTGCTAATGGTCGCTCTTGGTTGGATGGACATACTTTGGATGGCACTCTTTGCAGGCATCATCTTTGGCGAAAAGATATGGTCGCGCGGGATATTGGTCGCAAGAGCAGCTGGAGTCGGGCTCGCAGTAGCCGGCGTAATGACTGCGCTTGGCATCATCGATGTTTCAGGGCACGGCGTAATGATGGACCAACAGATGGACGGGATGATGCAAGAACCCAACCAAACAGAGGGGCAAATGGACGGCGGCAGGGACATGGCGCCCGCAGCAGACCAGATGTCTGGCATGCAGGAATCAGGCCCTATGCAGGAACGGACAGAGATGGGGGATCAGATGTCCGGCGACGGCATGTCCGACATGGACATGTAGTCCAGGATCGTCCTTTGCGTTCTGGCCTGACTTTCCTCTTTGTTCGAAGACAGATTTGTAACTCTCAGCCCGACTTTTCTTACAGCTAGAACGCGGTTGTCAATGGAAAACTTGGAGAGTAGCGGCTCGATCATAGACACGATGCTTTCGCGTTTTACCTGCGGCTCGGGAAATGACATCTCTCGAGTCTCTATCGTAAAGTCTGCTCTTACGATCTTGACCCCGACGGTTCTGAACATGTAGCCGTTCCTGACGGTTCTGTCGTGTATTTCCTCTACCAGATCATTGAGGTATCTGAGCATCCTGTCCCTGTCCCTAGTAGGCTCGTCCAAGGTGTGCTCGGTGCTGAGCGAAACGGGGTCCTCCCTCGGCTGGACCGACTCGTCATCTGAGCCGTTTGCGACCTTCCACATCCAGAGCCCGTTTTTTCCAAACATATCCTTCAGCTTTTGCACGTCGCATGCTGCAAGCTGCCCTATGGTTTCAATGCCCATCTTTTTCAGACTCTGTTGCGTCTTGGGACCGATGCCGGATATTCTTCCTACTTCCAATTCAGCAAGGAAATCGCGCGTCTTTTGAGGGTGCACCACAGTGAGCCCGTCGGGCTTTTTGTAGTCAGATGCAATTTTAGCTATTGATTTTGATGTTGCGACGCCCACCGACACTCGCAGGCCACACTGTTCCCTTACGGCGGCTTTTATCCTGGCCGCATGGCGGTAAGGGTCGGCCGTTCCGGTCTTTGTGCAGTCGAGAAAGGCCTCATCGATGCTTGCCTGCTCCAACACGTCTGCAAACTGGGCAAGCACGCCCATAACCTTCTCCGACACCTGCTGGTAGTATGGGATGTCAACCCGGCGGAGGATCAGATCCGGGCAAAGGGCAAGCGCCCTTGCAAGTGGCATGGCGGATCTTACTCCAAACTTTCTTGCTTCATACGAGCACGAAGAGACGACGCCCTTTGTTATCTTCTCTTTCTGGTCAGTCATTATCACGGCGTGCGGCTTGCCTGCCAGGGCTGGCTCGCGCAGCTCTTCGCAGGATGGGTAAAACGCGTTAAGGTCGACGCACATCACAACCCTGCCTGACCACGGCTCGCCCGACGAAAACGCTGTAGGTATTGGAAAAGAGTATTTCCTTTCAGGCATGCCAAGCATCTTTAGTATTTTGTTTATCCTGTCTGGGCTGTTCACTATGATGCTTGCAAACTCTAGCTGCTCTTGCTCAGCCAGCTCTTTTATTTTTCCAACCCACGCTTCGTCGTTGCCGCCAGACAGGCGCAGGCAGACAAAGTCAGAGGTGACCACAGGGCCCAAATACCGGTCTGACCACAAGGCAGTCGCGCCGTACCTTCGCAAGATGTTGTAAGTGATGTCCTGCGACCACGACTCGTTGGAAAATTCCACTGCCGCAGAATATCCGTGGTATACGCACGTTTCAAGAATTCCTTCCAGCCACTTTCTGCCCCCAATTAGAGTCAGCTCTGGACGCACCTGTACTATCACTGCAAGAATCTTTTCTTCTATCGGGGCAAGGCCCTCCAGAAATTGTCCGAATATGGGGGATTCGGTAGCCTGCCGAGGCAACCGGACTATGAACCGGAATCCCTCCGGCGTCTCCTGCGCCCACCTTTTTAGCATGTTGTTGTGGGGCGTCTGGATGCTGACTGCTGCCATGTCAAATACGCGTGAATAGTATGAAAGGTAGTCCTGCGGCAAGAGTGTGTTTGGATAAAAGGAATGGACCCAGCTTCCGTACCTCCAGCCAGAGCAGCCGACAAAATACTTCAAGCACCGCCAAGATCTGCGCGACTCGATTTAACCAATGCGGCACTAGTCGGAGAGGGGGAGGTTCTCGATATCGGTCAGCAGGTTCATGTTGATGTTGGCAGGCACCCTCTTCCTCTCGACACTCTCCGCCTTTGGGTGGCATGAATAGCAAGAGCCGCACCGGAAGCATATGTGGGGCGACCTCTTGTCGCACCACTGACAGTGGCCGTACTTTAGCTCCAGCGGTGAGAGGAATTCGTGCATAATGAATCATCGCATTATTACCTAAAATACCCTTGCGAAGCTGTAGACCATGAGAATATACTATAGTTTGGCAGGTAAGGATATAGACAAGTGTCGGTCAACTAGGCTCGGGGGCAGTGCCGTGGGGGACAGCAAGGACGACTTTTTAGAGGATTTTTGCAGGAATGTGCTTGAAAAGGACCACTTTATTCGCTTTGCAGGCATTTCCAATCACTTTGGGCACCTGATAGCCACGGCATACAGGAAGGGCCTTATGCCGCTTATGACCCATGAGGAGACATCCCGCTATGCGGTCCAGGCCGCAATACGCGCTGCCACTAGGGAGACGTTTGAGACAAAGATAGGAGAACTGCAGTTCTCGATAAGCAGGTACGGCAGGCTAGTGAGAGCAACGATACCAATCAAGTCATCGGGTAAGAACAAGTTCCTGCTTCTCCTGTCGTTTGACATTGACGCGGAGGCCGACTCGATAATCAACAAAAAGGTTCTACCATACATCATGGAGAACAAGGACTACTTCATGTGATCAGGGCATTAGGTCAAGGGCCATCTTTAACTCGGCGATTTCCTTTTCTACGGCCTTGCGATCATCTTCGTCGCGGCAGGCGCGCAAGAGCATTTCGCATGCGCCTATCTCGGCGAGCAGAATGTCGCGCTTGTCAAGGCACAGGCTGTGAAAGGCATCCATGAACTTATACGCCACCCGCTTGTTCTGGTCGCCGCAGGTCCGCGCCTCGATTATCTGGTCGTCCCCTTCTGCGATGTTCATGCTGTCTGCCTCCCTGGTTTCAGCGGCATGGAATATAGCCGCGATCGGCATGAAGGGCACCTGTCAGGAACGTAGCTGAAGCAGGTCGCGCACCAGTAGCAGGAATCGCATATTACAAACCGCAATTGCAATTTGTTATAATCTTCAACAAGTAGATTTTGGGAAGGCATCTCAGATCCTTTTGGAGGCTTTATAATTAAAAAATAACGGTGTTAGGTACTAGAATACTTGTATAGTCCAATCATGCAAGGCATAATAGAACTACTTTTATGATACATTCCACTATAGGATTGCATGAAGCGCAGTAGCCCCGACATCATTGCCACGATCCTCGAGGCTGCAAACGGGGGCATCGGCAAGACCCAGCTGCTCACCAAGGCGAACCTGACAAGCTCGCAGTTCAGGAAATACATCGACCTTTTAGTCGCAAAGGAACTGCTTGCCGAGCTCGATAGGAACGGCCGGCGGCAGTCGTACAGGACTACTGACAAGGGGCTAAAGTACCTGGCGCTCTACAATTCTATAAAATCTGTTGCATACCTTAATGCATGACAATTCAAATAGCCCTCTTCTGCTCCAAACTGCATGGCGACAGCCAAGATACAGACAAAGTTTGGCGACATTTCAATCGACTTTTTTCCAGACGCAGCCCCAAAGACGGTCGAGAACTTCATAAAGCTGGCCAAGAGCGGATTTTATGACGGCCTGCTATTCCACCGCATCGTTCCCAGATTTGTGATACAAGGAGGAGACCCCAAC
>JBFLWZ010000159.1:0-4803 GCA_040757615.1 Thermoproteota archaeon
TTGTCTACCCATACATCAAGACGGCTATGGGCGAGGCGATAGATGACAGGGACGGATTTGTCAAACTGCTTGCGTCAAAGGAGGGCAGGATACTTGGCTGTCACATAATCGGGAGCCATGCTTCGATACTGATACACGAGGTGTTGGTAGCGATGAAACTTGGATCCGATATCCACGGCCTGACTCGGACCATTCACATCCATCCTGCGCTTTCAGAGGTGGTTGCGCGTGCCGCCTCTGACCTTGGATAATGTAGAAATTAGAGCATCACACTGACCTTTCACATGGAGCCCTGCATCCACGTTTCAGATCTGCGCAGGAGCTACGGGCAGGTGCATGCAGTCAATGGCGTGTCTTTTGACGTCGAGTATGGCAGGGTGTTTGGGTTCCTCGGGCCAAATGGCGCCGGCAAGACAACGACGATGAGGGTGCTCACGACGCTTGTACACCCGACTTCAGGCACGGTCCAGATATTCGGCAAAGATATCGTAAAGCACCAGCGCGAAATAAAAAAGAGGATCGGCGTCGTTCTCCAAGAGCCAAGCTTTGAAGCGAACCTGACTGTGGAAAGAGCGCTCGAGTTGTACGGCCTGATGTGGGGCGTCCAAGCCGAAAAGAGGCGGGACAGGGCGAGGGAGCTTTTGGAGAAATTCGACCTAGAGTCCTTCAAGAACATGAAGAACGACGAGCTGTCGATAGGCCAGCGAAGGCGCGTCCAGGTGGCAAGGGAGTTTATGCACGATATGGACCTGCTGTTTCTAGACGAGCCCACCGTGGGGCTTGACCCGGCCGCAAGGCGCACACTGCTTGACTATGTGAAAAAGCATGTGCAAGGAGGGTTGACGGTGTTTTTCACGACGCACATCATGGAGGAGGCAGAATACCTGTGCGACGAGATTGCAATCATCAACCACGGCAAGATAATTGCGACCGACACTCCAGCGGGCTTGAAACAAAAGTACGGCGGCGTCAAGGCAGTCGAAATAAAGCTGAAGGATTCAGCTGCGCAGTCTGTCATGCCAGTCATAAAACAAATAGCTGATGGTTCTCTTGTGGAAACGCCAGCGGCAGACACAATAAGGATAAGCTCGGCAGAAGCTCAGGAGATGCTTGTGAAAATAATCGAGATGCTCTCCAAAAATTCAATACAGATAGAGAGCGTATCTGTCAACCCTCCGACGCTTGAGGAAGTTTTCCTCTCGGTAATCGGCAAGCAGGTCTAGATTTTCATCCTTATCATCGATAATGTGGCAAGTAGGAATGCCGCCGTGGTAAACGCCGCAATGACGCCCATTTCGATGTTGACAAAAGAATCGATCTGGTTAAAGATGCCTGCTCTCGTAACGTCGACGATGTATGTTAGCGGGTTGGCATAGAACGCAGCACTCAGCGCGCCGGGAACTCCCTGGGGAGGGTAGAACGCGGTGCTAACGAACGAAAAGAAGAGGAACACGCTGTTGACTATAACATTAAAACCTTCGCTGCTTCGCAGTCGCGTCGATATTATTATCGCAATCGATCCAAAAAATATCGCTCCAGTTATCAGGGCATATAGCACGTACATTGAGCCGACGAATGTTGGCACCGCGCTTCCAATGAGCGTGGGTGAGCCGGCGACTAAAATGAGGCCCGCGCTTGCAAGCCCCATGAGCATTATGGTGATTATGCTGCCGGCTACATACTCTATCCTTGCAAATGGCATCACCAATATCTGCTGGAACATGCCGTTGCGCCTGTCGTTCCACACAATGCTACCAGCTATCGTGCTGCTGTTCATCATGTTAAAGCCGATCATGCCTGCCGCCAGAAACGCAGGGTATGTGATCTCTGCAGAGCCTAACGGGATTCCCCGTCCCTCGATTAGGGCGGAATAGGAATAACCGGCGATAAAGATGTAGACGATTGGAAAGACCACCTGCCAGATGAGGAACACCTTGTCAATCGACGCGACTAGGTTCCTGTACAGCAGTATCGCGACAGAGTTCACTGGCAAGCCTTTTAGCTGTGGAGTATATTAAACATAAATCACTTGCTGAATCAAATACGCATAAGACTTTTTATGCTATCTTTAGATTATGCATGTAATTGCCAAAGATGCCAGCAAGCTCCATTGCAATTGGGTGCATGATTACTATTGTTATGTTTAGTAACGTTTTGTATATTGACTCTTATGCTCAAGATATAATTGGCTATAGTGAATCTACAATCACAGTGAAAAGCGAAAAGACCTATTGCCTTTCTAACAAGACCCTACAACTGACAGATGCAACTGTACAAAGTATCAAAGGAAACGAGATCAAAAATGCTACCATAGGTTCTCAGATAGTCATTGAAGCATCCATAACTAGCAATTGCGAGATCAACAATTATCCTATTTTGATTCTAGCTGCGGCAGTTGATTCACAAGGAATAACAAGATACTTAGCATTGCAAAACACCACTATGAGCCAAGGAGATCAAACTACGGTGAGTTTTTCGTGGACGCCTATGGAAGCAGGAGACTATGAATTTGGATTCGTTATTCATGCCTGTCTTAGATGTTCAGGCGATTTTGGCATCATAAGGATATTTGATGTTACCGTAGGTGAATAAGTGCAATAATTCTGCGACCATGGCGCATCAGAATTAGAGTGCAGACTGCAACAAAAAGTTGAAAAGGGCAAGCAGCCAACAATTAGGTTCGTGGCGAAGGGGAAGGACAATAACAGCATGCCACTGTCTGCAGTAACGTCTGGCCTGATTGTCGGAATTGCCTTTGTAGTAATTCTTGCTGTCTTGATGGTTCCTCAACCAGTGCAGAATCTTGAATTGGTTCAGGATCATAACACTACTCCTGAAGAGATTGCAGAAAGTAAAAGACTATTCGATGCTGCCAGCAACTATACGATATTAAAAGAAGCGAATAGGAAATTTGGCAGTGGTGGACACTTTATCATCGGACGTGCCCAGATCGACGACAGTCCACAGACACTTGCTAAATTCAGAAACGTTGACGACGCCAAGGCAGTGATTCAATATGTCATTACAAAGGGATTGTATCTTGGCGAAGGCGATAGAGGCGTAAAAATAACAATCGTAGTTGATTCTAACTATATGCCTGCAGAGACGTATGTAAAATGCTTGAGTCAGGACATTGAGGAAGAAGAGACCACCGACATTGGAAGACTTACAAATACAATAGAATGTGCCTGAGCTCTTGGGGGGGTACAGGAAAAATATCTCTAGCTTAAGATAGTCTGTTAGAAGATACTTTGAATATTATGTGTGTGTCCTTCTCAAGTCGATTCATTGTATCAATTCATTTCATACAGTGCATGTGGTAGGCAGCTAGAGCAATACCGCGGAATTACAATTATGCCTTGGAGTCTGAACAATGCTTCCGTTGTAGCGGGGGCTTTACAGACGATACAGAACGCTGTTGATTTTTTGTTTAAAAACCCATCTAGCTGTTTAGAACTGCTCTTAGATACACTGCCATCGAGTCAAGGTATCCTTGGGTTTCGGGTATTACTGGAGTGAAGACTAGCGAGCCTGCGCTATGTCCAACACCGGGCCATACTGAAAGATAATGCTCTTGACCCTCTTCTTGCAGCCGTGCTGCAAGTTCTATACTTTCATCTCTGAGAGGATCGATTCCCGAGGCAACGATATAGACCGGTGGCAGTCCTGCCAAGCTTTTGTAGAGTATTGGAAATGCTAATGGATTGTTATAGTATGATGATTCATTTTGATGTATCTGTTCAAACATCACTTCAATATCACGCGGAGTAATAAACCAAGGATCCATTCCGTTCCCAAACATCTTGGCAGATCTGTTCTCTAGAAGGTCAGGCGAATAATAGCCATTCAACAGATACAAGACGCGCACCATATTTTGTTCATCGATATTGTCTGAATCTCTAAGGACCGATGCAGTAGATAATGCCAAGTTCGCGCCGCGTGAGACGCCGCCAAGAGCAATTCTCGAGGGATCGACACCAAGTTGCTCACTATTTTGATGGATCCAGCGCATCGTTGCTATTATATCATCTAACGAATCGATAAATGGTGCAAATCTGTAATCCATTGTTGCAACCATAAAGCCTGTCGAATTAGCGAGGATCCGTAATCCGGGATCAGAGGAGTCCATGCTTACTGCCGGTCCCGCTCTACCATACAAGTAAACAAGAAGCGGAGCTGGCTTACTTCTGACACCAGGATCGTAAAATCGAGCCCGTATAGTATTTCCGTCAGTCCCGGTAATATTGTAATCTGTGATCGATGCCATTTTTATTTCAGTTGCAGCTTGTCCTATTTTTGTAAAGATTTCTCCTGTCCTTCCGGCCTTTATGGTGTTAAAGAAGTCCTGTTGACTCTGAAGAACGAAATAATCAGTGGCATTATCGAGGACAGATATTCCAGTAACGTTTTGAATAGATGCATTAGATGGCTGTCCAGAATTGAATGACGCGAGGGTCAATCCAGCTAGGACGGCAGCCACTGCCACCAATGCCGAGGGTATCAGAACTTTGGATCTTGACATCAAAAAGCACTCGAGTCAGTATTGATTATTTTTGTACCTGAAGAAGAGGGCGCGGGTCGTAAACTAACCTGATGGAACGTATTTTCTGGTTCTCTATGTGATACCATCCACAGGCAAACAGGGTTACACGTCCTGCAATGACATCGTTGAAGACACAGACATCATTCCCATCAGTGAAGATCTTTTTGATGTCAAATATATACGGCTCCTGATGCGTCTGTTGCGCCTGCTCAACAGCTTTGAAGTACGCTTCTGCACTATCAAAGGACACCTGAGGAAGC
>JBFLWZ010000160.1:0-4763 GCA_040757615.1 Thermoproteota archaeon
GGGAGCCGACATTGTCATGCTTGACAACTTTACCCCAAAGCAGGCTACTGCTGCAATAAAGCATATTACAAAACTGGGTCTTCGTAAAAAAGTGAAAATAGAAATTTCTGGTGGTATCAATGCAAAGAACATCAGTCAGTATGCTCGGGCCAAGCCAGATTTTATTTCGCTTGGCTACATCACCCACTCGCCAAATGCAGTGGACTTTAGCCTAGAGATTATGAAATAGCTAGCATGCGGTCTATTGCTAGTTTCGCCTCGTCCGCGACGTCCTTCGGCACCTTTACCTCGTAGACACCGTGTGCAAGCGAGTTGTAGACCTTTTCCAGCGTGATCTTTTTCATGTACTTGCAGACTGCGTCGCGCTTGATCGGGATAAACTCCTTGTCAGGGTTGTCCTTTTGCATGCGGTAAAGTATGCCTGTCTCGGTGGCTACCACGAACTGCTTTGCGCCAGAAGCCTTCGTATGCTTCATCATACCCTCTGTCGAGAGGATGTGACCTGTCTTGGCAAGGTCGCCCTTTGACATATGATACATCGTTGAGGAGGTGCAGCTGCACTCTGGATGGACGAGAAAGTCAGCGCTCTTAAAAGTCGCGAGCATCCTGTTAATGTCCTCTGCCTTTATGCCGGCGTGCACGTGGCACTCGCCAGGCCAGATGTACATGTTCTTCCTCTTTGTCACTTCTGCGACGTACGAGCCCAAGAACAGGTCTGGCAGGAACAGGATTTCTCTGTCCTTTGGTATGTTATTTACGACCTTGACTGCGTTGGAAGACGTGCAGCAATAGTCAGACAGCGCCTTGACGTCTGCCGAAGTATTGACATAGCTCACCACTACAGCGTCCGGGTGCTCTGCCTTCCACGCCCGCAGTTCATCGGCATTGATGGTGGAAGCAAGCGAGCATCCTGCCTCTAGATCTGGTATCAGGACCTTCTTTTCTGGGCACAGGATGGAGGCGGTCTCGGCCATAAAGTGTACGCCGCAGAATACTATAATGTCAGCATCTGTCGTAGCTGCCGTCTTTGAGAGCATAAGCGAATCGCCTATAAAGTCGGCTACGTCCTGCACTTCCGGCAGCTGGTAGTTGTGCGCCAGAATCACCGCGTTCTTTTGCTTCTTCAGCGCAAGGACCTGACGCCTGTAGTCAAGATCTAGCATCGTCATGGCTTTTGATAAACAGTGAATCATATAGATCCACTACATTTAAAGTAGTATAATCTAGGACAACGCTGCCCGAGAAGTCAAAATTGCAGGCAATACTTGCCACAATTGACAAGCACGGTCGCGCGTGCATACAAATATAAATATTCAAACGTCAATCCCTTGATGGAGATTAATGCCAACACACGGATCACTTACAAAGGCCGGCAAGGTAAGGGGCCAGACGCCAAAAATTCAGGGCAAGCCACGCCTGAGCCCGATCGCAAGATTGCGCAACAAGGACAACTTCGTCAAACGCTTTGAGAAAAAGAGGCTGCCAGGCCAGAAAAAGCCCGAACGCCGCGGTGGCAGAAGGTAAAAATCCTTCCAACTTCCTTCTTTTATCACCAGATGCCAGAGAAAAAAGTCGGTCTTTTAGGCTGCGGCACCATTGGGAGCCAGCTTGCCTTGGCAGTGGATTCGCGCAAGGTAACCAACGCCTCACTTGTGGCGCTTTTTGATGTTTCCGAAAATAACCTCCAGAGTCTGAGAATCAAGCTGCATACAAGCCCCAAGGCGTATCCCGATTTTGGTGGGTTTCTATCTTCGGGCGCAGACATTATAATCGAAGCTGCTTCTCAAGAAGCAGTAAGAACATTTGGTAAGGCAATACTAGAAGCCGGCAAGGACCTGATGGTCATGAGCGTTGGCGCGCTTGCAGACAGCGGCTTTCTTGCAGAGCTTTTGCAGGCTGCCGCGAAAAGAGGCTGCAGGATTTATGTGCCGACAGGCGCAATAGCAGGCATTGACGCGATAAGAAGCGTCAGATACCTCCTTGAATCAGTAATGCTCACCACCACGAAAAGCCCAAAGGCGCTTGCTGGCGCGCCTTTCTTTGAAACAAGCAAGATCAAGCTTGAGGATATCACAAAGAGCATGGTCATTTACGAAGGCACTGCTGCTGACGCAGTCAAGTCATTCCCTGCAAACGTCAATGTCGCGGCAGTGCTAAGCCTTGCAGGGATAGGAGTCGACAAGACCAAAGTAAGGATAGTGGCAGACCCGCAGGTAACTACTAACCAGCATGAAATTTTGGCTACAGGCAGTTTTGGTGAAATAAGAATAACCGTCAACAACGTGCCAAGCCCAGGGAATCCAAAGACCAGTTTCCTTGCCGTGCTCTCGGCCATAGAATGCCTCCGGTCAATATGTGATGACGGCATGAGGATAGGCTCGTAGACCTGCTTCTTGATTTATATATGGTTCAGGCGTGTTGATGCTTACGTATGAGTTACGGAAGAAGAAACGACAATTTCGGTCCGAAACCAGTCGAAGCTGGTAAGGAATACGACGTACAAATCACGGAAATCAGCCGTAAAGGCGACGGTATTGCAAGGATACAAGGATTTGTTATCTTTGTAAAGGACGGCAAGGTAGGTCAGAACGCAAAGATCCGCGTCAGTCAGATCGGACCAAGGTTCGCTACTGCTGAACTCGTCGACGGTTCGGCATCGGCAAGCACACCAACAAGTTAAGTTACTGCGTTCTGACAAGCGTTCGCAGTACTCTTTTTTTATTCAACATTTACCTTTTCGACAATCCGCTTTTTGATAATCCTAGCATCCTGCAACGCCTTTACAAGCGCTTTGAACGTGTGCAAAATGAAATCCACCAAGCGCTGCAGGAGAGACTCTTTGCGCTTTTGCCACTTGTATCGCCGATAGCGCCTTGCAGCAAGTTCTTTGTATGTCGTGACAGAGAAATGCCGATATCGCTCTTAATAGTTTATCATCCCAAAGGAATTTTTAGGCGATCCTGTAACTTTATTCTCGATGCGCAACAACATCATCGCCATAGTCGCCATTTCATTCGTGACTGTGGGCGCATTGTGGGGGGTAGGCAACCTTCTAAATCCACCTCCGGAACAGAGGCTCCCAGTTGAGGATATTCTCCTTATAGCCGAGAGGAGTAGCTTCAATGGCACCAACCCGGACATACATGTAAAAGTCAACGAGCCAGCAAAGCTGGTTGTGCGAAACGATGATGTCGTGACACATGACCTAAGGATTGACGCGCCGGAGAATGGCGGGATAACTCCAATAAACACGGCACCTCTTCGGGGCGGCCAGGACTTTCTCACGGCTATTGTAGCGATAGAGCCCGGGACATACGAATACTATTGTTGGTACCATCCAGAGATGCGTGGCAAGATAATCGCGCAATAGTGTCACTGCCCTATAGAAACTTGATGCAGATCGCTTATAGTTGCATTCAATGTGCTTTCATTTGCGTGTCGGCCATGAATTCAAAACTAGAGGTGGAAAAACTTGACAGGATCTACGTCTGCGCGTACTGCAAATCGATCTTCCTGTTCAAGTCTGACATTATGGATCACAGAGAGATATCGGGCCATGACGACATCGAGGTCATGCCATTCAAATAGCGCCCGGAACCTTGACGATGGTCAAGACATCCTCGTCCTCAAGCCGGTGATCCAGACCGACCTTCTGTCCGGCAAATTTCGCGCTCTTGCCCCACACTAGGCCGTAGCGGAAGTTCTTGGTCATGTTGCGGTGGATCTTGTTGCACACGTCCTGTACTGTCGAGCCGCGCTTCATTATCATGGGCTCCTTGTAGTCGGTTTCGCCGCCTTTCGGCCTCATGTATATCCTGATGAAATCCAGCCTCTGATAAAGAGCTTCCTTTAGCGCGTCGATGTTGATGTTTGCGTCTGCAGATATCGGGATAAAGTTGTTCCCTATTTTCGCCTGCACTTCTTGGACAAAGCCCTTGTTTACAAGATCTATCTTGTTCAGCACTGCAAGCGATGGTACGTAAACGCGGTTGCCGTTAAGCACGTCGGTCAGCTGCTCGTCGGTAAGGTTTGGTTCCCTGATGATTATGCGCCCGTTGTGTATGCCATAGAGTCTGGCGATTTCCTTGACAAGACGCTCAGAGACCTTGATCGGAACCTGCGCGTGGACTGACACTCCACCTATGGATGTCTTTTCGATCACCACGTCCGGCGGCTTTTGGTCCACCTTGATGCCGGCCTCGGACAGCTCCTTCTTTAATATGTCTAAATGGTGGGGCTGGAAAACGTCAAGCACTATAAGGATAAGGTCGGCGTTTCTAGCCACAGAAAGAACCCGTCTGCCAAACCCTTTGCCGGTTGAAGCGCCTTCAATGATCCCGGGAAGATCCAGCACCTGAATGCGCGCACCTCTATACTCCATCATCCCTGGAATTGCCGTGAGCGTTGTAAAATGGTAAGAAGCGATCTTTGACTTTGCGTTGGTGAGCTTGTTCAAGAGGGTGGACTTGCCGACGCTCGGAAGTCCTATGAAAACAATCGTTGCATCACCTGCCTTTTTTACGTCAAAGCCAATATTTTCACCGCCGGTATGAACAGTCCGGCCGTGGATGTTTTCCTCCTGCTCCCGCTTGAGCTTGGCGATCTTGGCCTTCAAGAGCCCAATGTGGAACTCGGTCGCCTTGTTGATCTGGGTCCGGTGTATCTGGTCCTGTATCTCCTTTATCTTCTCAGGGATTCCCAAAGGCGCATATCATTAACGGCAAGGCGATAAAAATATTGTCAGTTCATTGGGCTTCCGCACT
>JBFLWZ010000161.1:0-4748 GCA_040757615.1 Thermoproteota archaeon
GCGTGGTGTCGTCGTTTGTCCACCTCACCGTGCTGCCTACGCTGGCCTGAACTGGGTTGGGGTCGTAAGCATTGTCGGTCTTGCTTGAAGAACCTGGAGTTATCGACACATCGATTGTACTACTACTACTGCTACTACTGCTACTGCTACTGCCGCTGTCACCACCGCTTGGGCTTGCCGCTGGAGCAGGGGTTATTGCTGCTGTCTGGTTGTCTGTTGGGGTTGTCTGGTTGCCACCGGTAACATTTCCTGCGTTGTTTACCGGAGCCTCGGGTTGGTTGTTGTCGATAAAGGGTCCGGCGTGCCACTCAAAGAACGAGACCTGCGCGCTGCCGTCTGGCTGATCTTCGTCCAGCGTGACTGCTACGATGCTGTCAAGCGGGGCCAGCCTGCCAGTGGAATCTGTACTGAACGATGCAATCCCTCTGCCCGGAGCGTTTTCGCTGCTAAAGAATTCAGTTACTGTGACGGTGGCATTTTCCAACCTATCTTCAGTCGTCATGTAGACCTGTGCTTCCAGGATCCCGATACCCGATTCCGTGAAAGTGATGGTGACGTTGCCAGAATCAATTGTCGTTATCGTTTCGGTTGAATTTGGAAGGGTTATCGTCGTATTGCCTGCGATGGCGAGCTGGATCGTATTGTTTACTACATTTTCAGATACAGTGGTGTAATGGCCAACTGCCAATTGCTGTTCAGAGATCTGCAGCAGGGTGCTGTTCTGGCCCGGGGGTTGCGGCGGCGCGGCGGTAGCATTGCCAGCCAGTGCATTTCCTCCGGCAGCTGCGCTGATCTGCAGGATGCCTCTCATTTCAGGATGGACATCGCAGTGATACGATATGGTTGCTCCCGGTTCTGCATTGATGACGGCCTGACCTGACGCGCCGGGATCCAATATTCCTGTGCTGAATGAGCCGTCATCGGCTGTTGCTGAATGGCGGTCTTCGTCAACATTGGTCCAGGTGACCGTCGAGCCGCTGCTGACAGCAGCAGGGTTTGGGCTGTAGGGGTTTTCGGCACTGTGCGACTCGGCATCAACGGGGATTGTAATAGCCGTAGTGATTATCGATGGATCCTGAGTCGTAATCTGACCGCTGGGCCGTTCGTCTCTATCGTCATCGTCGCCCCCGGGACCGGAATTGCTCGATGCAAGAACACTTGGGACTATCGGCACCGACAGAGATAACGCCGTCAAAATAAGCACCTGGAGAAGCAACGTAAGGCTATTGAAGCCAGTATTTGTCTGCACGCAAAACAGGATAATCTATGCATTAAATAGATTGATGGACATTTTTTTGAATTCTTGTTCTATTTCTCAGGATCTGCATGGCATCTTCTTATGCCTGATTCTTGTCTCAAAACATCCTAACAAGTGATCGAGATTGGGATCGGGAACGACTCGTTCTAGACCCGCGGCTCTGTTCTTTCCTGCCAACAATCCAAACAAAAGTTGCCTTCTACTTGAAAGATTGAAGCCTCGTAGCCACATACATCGCAAGTTATTGCTGCATCCTCAGGCGCAAGCAAGAGTGCTCCAAAGTTGTCGGTAACTTCTAGCATTGCCGGTCTCACTTCCTTCCACTTTTACGGTATCTGAACAGTCGATTGCAACATGGACATCGTATTGCTTTGACATCAAAATACTTCGCACATTTTGTACAATATTTTAGGCCCATTGCATATGGGCTCGGAGATGGAAAACAAGGGTATCCCAGTTTTTCACATAGGTTTCTGCATTGTGACATCAGTATCAAGCTCAGTAGGGCATGCTATAACAGAGCTAGCACGAAAAGGGGAGGGAGGGGGACATGTGCCGACATGTTGGAACACGCCACAAATATTATAAATTTCAAAGTAAATGCATGAGCATGGTCAAGCGCGGTGGCAAAGAAGTGATTACGGTCGAAATATTCAAGGAAACGTACGACGTGATGAAGACCAACGCAGGAAAAAAGCGCTGGAATACTAAGGACTATATCAACACTGTCCTGATGGAAGCGATCGAGCGGGATAAATTCCTCCAGTCCTACGCGCCGTCCCTATCAAAGATAGGCTACGAGGGAAACATACTCTTCATAAGGGACGCCAAGAGGAACAAGACTGCAGAAGTCTACCTGCGCGACCGCGCCCTTTACTGCAACCTCTGCGACGAAAAGGACTGCGTCCACATCCATTATGCCCTGGCCCTGCCTGAAACAGCCAAGCTGTTCCTGCACAAACCAGAGAGAAAAAGACCTAGTGCATAAGAAGGCGAGCTGAGTACTCTCTCGCTACCTTGCACAGCTCTTCTGCTTCTTCGCCGTACGCCTCTATCCTGTATTCTTCTCCGCCTGCAAGCATGACCTGCACCACGCAGTGCTCTATGCCGTTCTGCATGCGCCCCGACTTTACAGATATCCGGTTCACCGCCGGGGAGAGCAGCTGTGTAAACGCGTCCACGCTATTACGATACATTCTTGCCTCCCTCCGCCGACATCCATAGGGTAAAAGCGATTTTTTTCCTCAGCCTTCCGTACTTGCCAGCGCTGGTGAAAGAGACCCGGTTGCCGCACTTGCTGCACCGTACCCGCTTTGGATGCGCTAGGTTCAGGCGGTACAGCGGCAAGAGCTTGCATATCGGGCACCTGTAATGGGTCAGGAACAGCCTCTGTATCGGCTCAAGCCCCTTGTAGTTTAGACCGTCCATCTTGCACAGCTGCTCTGCTTTCTGGCCCAGCAGCAGGTCCGGCGACGCCGGTATGCTATCAAGCAGCACTATCCAGGTTTTCCTTTCTTCCACATATTCAGGGTAAGGCGACATGCTTGTATTGACGGCGCCGTATGCTATAGGACTTGATAAAAGCCGGCTCTACCTAGTAGCCACAGATTTCAGCTAGTACTATCACGATGTTACTGCTAGGCCGAGCTTTTTAGTAGTAATAATCGTTTTTGTGTAAAAACTGTATATAATAGTAAATGATGCTAATGAATTTGAAATAAATCCCATTTTCAGTATATATCATTGATCATATGAAAGAAGGCTTGTTGCAACGACGCCGCGATCGCTCTCAATAGAGCATCTAGACGCACATACAAGGAGAGCCAGCCATATTCCTGCGCTTACCAGCTGCCAGACTTCAACTACAGGTGACGACCTGCCCTGAGCTTCTGATACTTTCTCTTTATCCTATCTCTGGCATCGTCAGTTGCTTCCTTATCCTCTTCGACACTTTGTATCGAATCATTCTCCAATGATACTAAAACTCTGGATCCTGGTTTTATGCCGGTTAGCAGTTGAAGAGGGATATCAAATCGTCGGTCATCTTCATCAGAGTATACAACTGCGAATTCACCTTCAAACCGGTCTACACTAGCCCTGATGACTTCCATAGTTTTGCCCTACTGTATAGTACGATCAATGCCATTAAAGATATAGCTGCAATTAGAATCGCTGTGCCGAATTCAGGCACTACAACTGTCTTGTTGCTGCCTGATGTCCGGATGGTGTACTCATCATCGCCAGTTGTTGTAATCGTTATTGTCCCGTCAATATCTGTCATCAGAATATGCTGTGTGCCTGCTGCTTCCATTCTGTCGAGAGCTTCCTGGTGTGGATGACCATAGGTATTACCAGCACCTAGTGAGATAAGCACAACCGCTGGTGATACTGCGTTAAGAAAAGCACTTGTGCTTGCTGTGCGGCTTCCATGATGTCCAGCAACCAAGACATCCGCATCAAGGTCTACGCTACTGCTGGCCAGTCTTGCTTCATTTTCTTCTTCCATATCTCCCGGTAAAATTGCTGTAAATTCGCCGTAGGTCAGCTTGATAACTACTGAATTGTTGTTGAATTCTTCCTCATCATCTGCTCCATCTAGCAGGGTTGTGGGAGGATTTAGAACTTCAAGCTGGACGGCAGGATCTAAGTCTATGGTGTCCCCCTCATGAACTGATGCAAGAGGGATCTGGTTAGAGTCTATGGCGTCAAGATAATCCTCAAAAGTCTGCGTAGTATGAATTTGCCCAGAGTCAAGCACCTTTCTCACTTCTATGGTATTCAAAACGTCAATCATGCCACCAATATGGTCCGAGTGTGGGTGAGTAGCTACGACAACATCTAAACTGTCAACGCCATTTTCCTGCAGTGCTGACAAGACAGCATCTCCTTGATTGCGATCGCCACCGTCTATCAGCATGGTTTTTCCATTTGGTAGTATAATTAGTTCAGAAAGTCCCTGACCAACATCTATAACGACTAGTTTTAGCTCATCGGATGACGCTTCAAGGTCAGGTTGTGGCTCTGGTGCAGGTGCCGGTTCTTCTGCGGATGGTGAGGGTGCCTCGGGTTCAGGCTCGGGAACAAAAGTGCCAATATTAGCTTCACCCGGTGTGCCGCTTGCAAAGATCCAGCTGTCAGCTCCGTCAGGAGACCTCTGCCATGTTGAATCATCGTTATCTTCATCAGAGAATGTACCAGCAGTATCTATCGTTGCGCCCGTGTCATCTCTTAATATAATGCCTTCATCGACGTTATCAAGCCACTGAGATGCCCTTCCGATTAACAGGTGCCCTTTGGAAGGAATGACCGTACCTTCATCAATTGTGATAGTGACGGTACTACCGGCTGTCGAGCCAAGTGACCAGCCACCTACGTCTACAGCGCTATCTGATGGATTGTAAAGCTCAATTTGTTCTGCACCGCTATCAGCGCCTTGGGGATTAAGCTCCACTTCATTAATCACAATATTTCCTGCGGTAGTAGTGGCAAG
>JBFLWZ010000162.1:0-4739 GCA_040757615.1 Thermoproteota archaeon
AGGTCAAAATAGCGCAACAGCAGGACCAGATCAGTGATGTAGATCCTCTTTGTATTTGGCCTGGGATTCTCATGTACGATCATGTCGTCGATAAACTCCAAGCAGGTGCTTGTTATCCTCTTTCAGCTCCAAAAACAGCCTCATCATGCCGTTGTCTAGGCCGTCGCATACCAGCTCTATCTTGCGTTGCAGCAGGGGGTCTTTTGAAAACTCGAAGACCGCCGGCTCGCGTGAAACCTTAATTTGCAGCGGGTCTTTTTTGTCATTTCCTTTGGTTGGTCGATTCGTGCTCAACACCCTTGTTCTAAAATTATATTCATTGGCTCAGATGTTTGCAGGCGTAAAAGACATGATAGGCTAAAGCCTCGACTCTACAGAGGCTTCATATTCTTTTTCAATCGCTCTAAGCAACTTACGAGCAGTGATCTTGCCTTTTGATTTTATCATGGCAGCAATCGATGCGCCGCCTGCTCCTACTCCTTCTTTGACAAAACCCTTCGCAAAAGCCTGCAGACCAGGCTTGCTTGACTCGCCCAGATGCAGGTCACAGGAAAGAATCGGAACGCGGCGCGCAGCCCTGACAAGGCCTACAAGGTCTGCAGAAGGATCTTTTGCCACATATGATGTAGTTCCGATGCAGAGTCGTCTAAGGGGTCTGCCAAGACGTTCCAGTATTGCAACTACCGCAGACATTTGCGTTCCGCCTGCAAGCATGACCCTGCCGCTTGCATCGAGTACCCCGCTGGCTATGCCGGCGACTGAGGGTATCATCGGGTCTCCAAATTTCGCGATTGCTTCAAACGGCGAATGAGCGATACCTGCCCTCTTTATTGCTGATTCAACAACCTTGTTTTTCAGATCGTGGGGATTTTCCGGCATACTGCTGCTCACCTTGAATTTCGCGTCTATGCCGAGCGCGCTCAACACGGCCAGTGCAGTGGTTGTGCCTCCCGGAATGCTCTCGCCAATAACAACGAGATCGGACATCTTGACCAACTGTCTGCCAAGCATCGCGCCATGATCAAAGGCTTTCCTTGCATTTGATTCGTCCATGGCGTTTTCATTCACGATGTTTCTGCCAGGTTCAATTCCAAATGATATGAACGGAATAGAGGGTCTGATCTTTGCACCGGCATCAACTATCAAGAGAGGGATTTCAGCCACCTGAAGTGCAGCTCTGGTGATTAGTGCAGGAGTAGGCTTGCCGTCTGGCGTCACAGGGACGACCTCTATGCATTTACATCGACCGTAGTGCAGGAACTCAGCATCTGCCGGCGATGTGTATTTTATAAGTTCAGGATTTGCTCCTGCCACCGTTAACCCGGGGATTTCGCTCGTGGCCGTGTACGAGATGACGCATACAAAAACGGGATTCTTTGCTGCAAAATCCTTAAGAGCAGACTTGTTAGATGCGGAAATGTCCTGTATGTCTAGCCACCACCGGACATGAATTCCAGAAATTCTTGCTTTGAGCGAGGCTGGAGGACATAGTTTGTTTTCTTTTCACGCCCAATAGTAGATGTCGGACTTGATCCATAGTTGTGGCCAGGATAAACAATTAGTGTATCGTCCAGTTGTGCCAGCATGTCTAAAAGGCTGTGATACATTTCTGCAGGATCACTCCCCGGCAGATCGGTCCTGCCGCAGTTGCCTACAAAGAGCGTGTCGCCGGTAAAAACTAGTTGGCCGTCTAGTATCAGACAAATGCTGTCCTTGGAGTGGCCGGGAGTATGCAGGACGCGCAGCCGCAGGCTGCCGATTTCGATAATGTCGCCGTCAGAGACTGCAATGTGCTTTTCCAGATGAGAGTTTTTGTGCTGCACTATCTTGGCGCCGGTCACGGCAACAACTTGATCGTTGCCAAGAACGTGGTCAAAGTGTGTGTGGGTGTTTATCACATACTTTGCCCGCCAGCCATTCTTTTTCAAGACATGGAAAACATTGTCCAGATCCCATGACGGATCAATCACCGCTGCCTCTCCGCTATCCTCGTCCGCTATAATGTAGGTAAAATTGGCCATCTGGCCTACAGGTATCTGCAGGATTGTCGGCTTCATAATACGCCCGATTCTGCCTCCGGCGGTATCCCTATCCATTCAACATGAACTGGTCCTGTGTATTTTTTGCCCTTTCTCAGACCTATTTTGAGCCGATGAAATGTTACTGTTGCGTCTGCCCTAACGCATTTTTCATGGATCTGTGCAGTGTTTGGGTCAAAGCCAGAAGGCACGTCCACTGCAAGTATGAACGCTTTGGACTTGTTTATCGCGTCTATTGCTGACGCATAGGGCTCGTGGATTTCGCCCCTGATGCCAGTGCCAAATATCGCGTCCAGAATTATGTTAGCTCTGGTGATCCTGCTCTTTACTTCGTCGGTCAGCTCCTTGCCAAATATTATCTCTACAGAGTCCATCTTTTCTATTATGCTCCAGTTTAGCCTCGCCTCCTCGCTCTTAAGGTTTGATGGATTGCCAAGAAGGATGACCGTTATTTTTGCGCCATACCCTGCAAGATGACGCGACGCGACAAAGCCGTCTCCCCCGTTGTTGCCTGTACCACAGACTGTAACGATTCTTTTGTTCTTCAAGTTCTTGAACCGGTGAACTACAAAGTCAGCCAGGCCATGTCCTGCGTTTTCCATCATCAAGAACCGCCGCATCCCAAGGATAGAGTGGCCATTCTCTTCGATGCGATACATCTGGTCAGAAGTGATGGGCTTTGACAATACCTGACGGTCTTGCTAGCCAACATAAAAACTATGTATGAAAAAAGAAGGTCAAGTCTCCGGCGAGACCATCTCTCCGATTTCGTTGTAGGTCCTCATGAAGCGGAGACCCTTTTCGGTGGTCTTGTACTTTAGCTCACCCTCTTCGTACTCCAAGAGTCCATTTTCAAGCAGTATCGAAAGGTACTCTTTCAGCTGGGCGTACGACAGATAGGCATTGTACATTATCTTGGTCTTTGTAGCGCCACCGTTTGCAGCTTCGAGTATTGTCGCCACAATGTCTGTCCTGCTGCGATACTTCATTTGAAAACCACTTAACATGAGCAGATAAAAATAAAATGATGTGATGTTATAGAATATTTCTCTACTGTGACTGTTTTGACAGGTATTCTTTCAGATCGTTGCTTATTTCGGCAACGTCGCCAAGCGTCAGCTGTTCCTGTTCTTTTTGGGTCCAGACGATATAGCCCTCGGCGTCTACGATTATCACGCCAGATCTCTCGAGAAAGCGCACGATCACGTTTACCTGAAGCGGCGTGAGTGATGGTGTCAGCTTCCGAAGGTCTGTGAGCTTTGGATATCCCTCAAAATCCTTTATCGCCTGCAAAAGTGAGTTGATCTCATCATCCGAGACTTCGTTTGCGGCTCTCATCTTGCGCGGATTTTTCTTGGCCCTAATGTAAAAAATAGCCGTGCACTCGTCCTAAAACTTTTTCTATGAAGGGAACGAAAGCGTAGACTTTTCAAGCTGTAGAATTGGCACGTAAAGTGACTGCGCGTCAGTGCCAATACCGTCAATGAATGCGTATTCGCCGGAGAGCCTCTTTAGCTGGATGAACTTTTTGGCAGGCTTTTCGTTCTGGATCACATAGTGGACGGTCACTCCGCCGATGGCTCCTGTCTGGATAAAGAGGACATGTTTGTTGTTGTGGTTGATGTGATAGAGCATTGGGACGACCCCCAGCATCGATTGTGCTGAATAGATTATGACCTTGAGCATGTCTTCGAGGTTCTGATACTTTAGATACACGATTTCGTTCTCTGGCATGTTATATTGCTATGCACGCCATGTCATATCTTCTTTTTGGCTTCTTCGATGCGCATGAGTGCAGCGTTGATGTATTCCTGCTTTGTATCATAGCCGACAAAATGCCTGCCGGCTTTGACTGCTGCTACACACGTCGAACCCACTCCACAGAAGGGATCCAGCACAAAGTCGCCTTGGAAAGTATACAGCTGGATGCAGCGGTATGGCAATTCCACAGGAAATGGTGCAGGGTGGCCAACCCGCGTTGCAGACTCTGCTTGAAACTCCCAGACGCTCTTTGTATACGACAAGAATTCCTGCTTGCTTATCGTATTTTTCCCTGCAGGCCGCGAAAAGGAACCCTTGGAAAATATCAGTATGTATTCATGTGTATCACGTAGTGACGGGTTTGAAGCAGACAACCAGCTACCCCAAGCAGTGGACGAGCCTGCGCTGGAGCCTTTGTTCCAGATGACCTCTCCCCTCATCTGGAAGCCGATGTCGAGCAGGTCTGCAATGACATAGCTGTGGAGAGGTATGTACGGTTTTCTTCCAAGGTTCGCAACGTTGATGCATGCACGCCCACCGTCTACCAGAACGCGAAACACTTCTGAAAATACCGTCTTGAGCAGTTGCCTGTATTCTGCAAGCGTAAGGTCCTGATCATAGGTCTTGCCCACGTTGTACGGAGGCGAAGTTACCGCAAGGTGCATGCATGCATCAGGAAGCTCCTCCATCCTTTCGCTGCTTTTGCACAGTACCCTGTCGACATATTCTGCAGGTACAGCATTTTCAACTCCTCTCGCATCAACATCTTTGTTATTCTCATACAGCCGGCGTCTGTAAAATTTTGAAGAATCGTGGCCTTCGCGCTTCGATACACCAAAGTCGCGGGTCTCTGTTTTTCTCCGGCCGGCCACAATTCCGCAATCAGATAGAAGGATAATAATTTTTAGTTGGCCATTACTACCCTGACTTTATTTACCA
>JBFLWZ010000163.1:0-4693 GCA_040757615.1 Thermoproteota archaeon
GTCTGCGCAGCATCGACTCTTTTGTGGCCTTGCTGTTTTCGCCATAATACTGCGGTTTTGTACGCAGGCTCTTGTTGCAGCAAGGGCAATGGTAGTCCTGAAGCCCTATGAATATCGCCCTGTCGCAGGTGATGCACACTTTCATCCCTTTGGCATAGTCGATCTTTTTCACTGGCGTATAGTTTGGGTGCTTTTTGCACAGACCCCTGCAGGACATCACAGGCAAACGCCATGAAGCGATAGTTAATTATTATGTAAGTAGGAACTGGAACGTACTTCTTATTTTAGATTGATTTTTATCCCCTTTGCCCAGCTATCCGCGTATCTTGGCCAAGATCGAAGAAGGATCATACGTGATGCTGTTCCATACGCCGCGCAAAAAGTGGCTCGCCAAGGTAACGCAGGACAAAAAGCTCCATACTCACCTTGGGATAATCGATATTTCCGCCACCATCGGCATGGAGTATGGCTCGGCCGTCAGGACGACCGAAGGCAAACTGATCTTTCTCATCGAGCCTACAATCCATGACTTTATCATGAAGTCTGAGCGCAGGACGCAAATCGTCTACCCGAAAGACCTTGGATACATCGCCGCCCGCACAGGCCTCAAGAACGGGTCAAAGGTACTTGAAATAGGCACGGGAAGCGCGGCCCTTGCCACGTTCATGGCAAGTATCGTCAAGCCGTACGGCCACATTTACAGTTTTGATGTCAACCCTGAGTTCATGGAGATTGCCAAGCGCAATCTGGAGAAGGCGGGCATGTTGCAGTATGTCACGCTGCACCAGCATGACCCTCATCAGGGAGTGGACATCCGTGATGCAGATGTCGCCATCGTCGACCTTGGCGACCCGTGGACCGTCGTGGATCAGGTACACGACGCGCTAAAAGGCAGCGGCGCGTTTGTAGCCATCTGCCCGACCATGAACCAGATCGAAAAGACGGCTACTGAACTAAAGCGCGCCGGTTATGCTGACATTGACTGTGTTGAGCTCATGATCAGGAACATCGAAGCGAGGGAGGGCATGACCCGGCCATCAATGAGGATGATAGGGCACACCACCTATCTGGTATTCGCAAGGAAGGTGCAAAAGATTCAGGAAAGGGTCGAGCCGGAACCAGAGGAAGAAGTGGACGAAGAAACCTCTGAATAGCCTTAATAGATCTTGTCTTCCAAAAATTGCCATGAGCAGGCCGGGCTTTTTCCGCAAGTACAGGGACGCAATGCTCTTCAACCGTAACCTGCTCATAGCAGCTGCTGGTGGCTTTTTAGCAAGCGCTTATGTTTCGCAGGCGTATGAGGAAGCTGGCAGCAGCGACTTTGCCAACTCCGTGCTTGCGTTAGCTGTGGAATATGCAGTTTACATTCCTACATTTGCCGCGCTATTCTACGTCGACAACCGGACAAAGTACCTCGATCGTGCGACCAGCAAGCGGGATTCAAGAAAGGTGCTACAGGACGTAAAAAAGCTCTTTGCGACGTTCTCCGTCTCTGAAGCGATATACTCTATAACAAGGCTGCTGGCGCAGTACGGATTCCTGCAGGTGGGCAGCCAGCCGTACGAGGCGTCGATGGCAAGCTCGCTTCTGGCATGGGGAGGATTTTTCGTGGCGATAAACTCGATGGCTCGGCTGGTAAAACTGTTCAGGCGCTAGCTATTCTTCAAGTTGGAAGTCGACATAGTCGTTTTCTGTGACGTTGTATTTTTGCGCAAAGCCCGCAACTGTTTCCAGAACATAGAGTGCGTTCCTATCGGGTTTGTACGTCGGGCAGAACGAGTCAGGCTTGCATGGCTCCAGACTGTGCTCGATATGGACCACTTCGTGATGCTCGCTTATCCATATGATATCTATCGGGAATTTCATGTTCTTCATCCAGAATGAGTGCTCGCGTGCAGTGCTGAACACAAAGAGCATTCCTTCGTCTTCGTTCAGAGTATCCTTGACCGACAATCCTTTGGTCCTCTGTTCGTTGGTCGCCGCAATGTCTGCAACAAGGGTGACATTGTTCACCGTGACATTGACTTGTCGATAGCCGCTGTCGCTAAGGTTCGCGCCGCCTACTACGAGCTCTTGTTGCTCGATTGCCGGGTCGTTTGTGATGGCGAGGGGGCCGATGTACAGGATGGCCCCGGTAATCGCCGCGGCAGCCGCTGCGGCGATGGCAATAATCGTAATTGTCTGCACTGCCTGTAATATGCGTACTCGGTATTTATGTCAAACCGGCCTCGCAAGCCTGAGGTGCACGAGCCGTGGGCTCTTGCCCTGCTGTATAAGGCGGGGCTCGTTGCCTGCGCACCTGAAATACGATCCGAGCACAAGCGCCCACGGCAACACGTGCTTGCCGTCCACCTTCGACTGGAGGCTCAGGATGTTGTTGCTCCTGTCGTGCTTTAATCCTCCAAGGCAGCTTATCTTTAGCGCCGAGTCGACAAGATCCATGACTTCTGACGCGCTCATGTCTGACAGCTTCATGCCGTACTTTTCGTCAATGTCCTGAACAAGCTCGGCAGGCATGTCCGCGCCGCCCACGGCATATTCAAGCATTCGTAGCGACAGTCCATTTTCAACTATCCTTGCAAGCTCGGCCGCTTTTGCAGCCACCGCCGGCTCGGTGTCAAGCAGGTATTTCACTTCGTCTGCCCTGCTCCACGCCTCTTCAAAGCCCTTTGACTGGAGGGCGCCAAACGAGTCTGTGGAGGAAAAGAGCGCTGCCCTGCCGTTACTGCTGTCGACGGAAACCATGTAGGATGAATCGATTATTATGACGTTGGACGACACTTGTCCGGTCCTAAGGTCGATGCCTTCTGGAAGTTGGAAGATGCTTTCATTCCCTATGCATTGCGAGCCGAGTATAAAGCGGGCGCGGACTCCGGCGGTGACCGCCTTGACAAGGGATGGTTTGCACTGCGAGATCAGCCTCAGTCCCCACTGGTCAAGTGTTGCAGTTATCGATGAGCGTGAGCCGGCAATCAGGCTGCCGATCTTTTCAAGTGCCGAATTTGCGTCCAGTATGAAATATCTCCGCTCCTCCGATCCTTTGGGCCGCTGACCTTCGTCGTTTATCTTTTGCAATCTGTCGACAATTTTTCTCATGTTCTTCACCCTGCGCTCGTGCAGATTGACGATCTCGGAAAAGGCCTCCTCTGGCGGGATTGCGCTGCAGATAAGTGGTTTTTGATTGGAAACAACTGCCAGCCTCTTTTTCTCCAGCTTTTTTATCGTCTGGTAAATCTTTGTACGTGGGAGGTTGGCATAGTACGCTATCTCGCTCGCAGCAAGCGATCCCTTGCCTATCATTGTAAGGTAAGCCCTTGCTTCATACTTTGAAAGCCCAAACTCTTCCAGGCTGCCTGGAAGGTCGCTATTTGCACCTGTAAGCACACTCTTCCAGAATGGAAAATGAAGGTAAAACGATTGGTCAAATAGATTGCGCCCAAGTTCGAAAAAATGTCAAGCTGTTACCGCCCATCCCTGTTACCGCAGTTACAAAACGTTCCGGTACATGGCAAGTATTATTTCAAATGCTTTATGCAAAGCCAGCATGAATTCAAGGTGGGTCAAGTCAGAGTCGATACTCAGTAATGACGATCAAACCGTTTCGCCGCCAAGGCCGGGAGGGCCGCTCAAACCCCGTCTGGACGCGGTGCAGAAAAAGATCCAGGTCCAGATTGCAAGGCTTGAGGAGCTTCACACATCGCTCAAGTCGAAGGACGACGACGTGTTCCGTAAGCTGGTGGATTCCATAAAGGAGAACAACGCCCAGTACTCCACCGTGCTCTCGTCGGAACTTGCAAGGGCTAGGCAGGTGTCCCGGGTGGTGTCCCTGTCAAAGGTGGCGCTTGAGAAGCTAGTCGCTAGGCTGGCATCGGCGTCCGACTTTGGCGATCTGGTCATCGTGTTGAGTCCTGCCATGTCGGTGGTAAAGAACCTCCGGTCGTCGCTGACTCCGCACGTGCCCGAGATGGAGGTGGAGCTTGGAATAATCTCCGAGCTGCTGAGCGGCATACTGGTCGACGCAGGGCAGGTTGGAGGTTACACTATCAACTTTGAGACGGCAAACGAAGAAGCGGTGCGCCTGATAGACGAGGCGTCGCTTGCGGTAGAACAGAAAATGAAAGAAGAATTCCCCGGCATCCCAGACCTGCCAACGATACCGCAGAAACTTGCCTAGCCCGGTCTTTGGCTGGGGCCGGCTAGGCAAGCTATGGTAATTGCCAACATCTTTTGACTGTCCTGTTTTTCCTCATTTTTCAATACTCGCGCCTTGGTATTGTTCAAGAAGAGCGCTTCCCTAAAGGAGAGAGCGAACGCTACACTGTCAAACCTGCAGCGCAACGCCTACGCGATGGGCATGCTGCGCTCAAGGCTCGAGTCCCGCATCAACTATGCGCTCAGTCAAAAGCAGGGGGATTGCCAAGAGCTGACAAGAGTGCTTGAACTTGTCAAAAACGGCGAACTGATCCTGCACGAGATGTCTGAAAAGATCGAGTCGGCCCGCTTTTTGGAAGAATTTGTCATGATAATGGACAGCGCCGCATCGTCAGTCAGCGACATAAAGGGTGATCTTGAGCAGATAATGCCGACAGCCGAAGCAGCTTTGGAAGAGATACACGACGCCATCTCCAAGGTCTCGACGGGGCTTGCGTCAGAGATCCGGCGGGAGATGGATCCTGCAATCCTCGCAGAAGTG
>JBFLWZ010000164.1:0-4686 GCA_040757615.1 Thermoproteota archaeon
CCAATCAGCAAGAGCAGGTCCCTTTTCACGCGGATCAAAAGAACAAGAGGCTATATCTGCCAATCGGGCTAGGCTGCTCTGCACAGGTTCTTTTCCTTGTGATCCTGAAAATGCATCTGGCAAAAGTCATTGTTGCAGTCGTAGCAGTGCCAGCCGGATAGCGTATAGCAGACCATGCACTTGCCTATCGGCTTGTTGTAGTCATAGTCTTTACGGGGTTTTGCAGAAGATGGTTTTTGCTGTCTTGGCTGTGGCTTCATTTGTTATGCCTCAGGGGAGTAGATAAAGAAGAATCAACTAGGGTACCTCAAAAATCATTGTTGAAGCCGTAACGTCCAACACTCTCAATTAACAAAGCTATTATTTAAGCATTGACATTGTATCTGAAGATTTATTTATCTTTCAACAACGCTATGAATCCGCAATGGCCGCAGCCAGTGGCAAGACAATAATCGAGGTCACGGTCGTAGGGCCGGACAGGAAAGGAGTCGTCGCAGACATTACCAACTTCATCTTCAAAAACGGCGGCAACATCGAAAAGATAAACCAGAATGTTGTCAGAGGCCTCTTTGGCATGCAGCTTGAAGCATCGTTTGCAGAAATCGACAGAAGGCAGCTTGACGACGGTTTAAAACAGATGGCAAAAAAGCTTGCCATGGAGATCAAGGTCCACTACCAAGAGCCAAGCAGGCTGCAGAACGTGGCGATATTTGTAAGCAAGGAGCCTCACTGTATTGAAAGGCTGCTGGATGCAAAGAAAAAGGGAGAGATTAAGGCAAACATCCCTGTCATCGTCGGAAGCGACAACTCGCTCAAGTCCATGGCTGATGCAGCAGGAATACCATTCCACGCGGTGGCGCACACCGATCAGACCGAGGCCGAAAACAGGATCCTGCAGCTCATTGATCAGTACAATATCGACCTAATAGTCCTTGCAAGATACATGCGCATCCTAACCCCAAACTTTGTGTGGCGCTATCCCAACAGGATAATCAACATCCACCCGTCGCTTTTGCCAGCGTTCCCCGGCGCTTACGCCTATGTGCAGGCATATGAGCGAGGCGCGAAAATTGTGGGCTGCACAGCTCACTTTGTGACAGAAGACCTTGACCAAGGACCCATTATTAGCCAGGAATCATTCAAGGTGTCAAAGAACGACACCCTCGACACCATCAAGAGAAAGGGCCAAGAAATGGAGGCAGCCACGCTACTCGAAGCAGTGAAACTTTACCTTGAAAACAAGCTCGAAGTATACTGGGGCAAGGTATACGTCAAGGGCGAGGACGAGAAAACCAAAAAGTAGTTAATGCGGCCAGCTCTGTTTTTCAGGTATGTCGGTGCCGGTATTTGGTATGAGCGAGCGCGACTACAGAGCGGCGCTCAAAAAAAAGATCAGGCGGGCGATAATCCCTGTCGGCTCGCTAGAGCAGCATGGCATGCATCTCCCGGTGTCGACAGACTCGCTCATTGCAGAATACGTTGCAAGGATGGCTGCAGAGCGGGTCGGAGCATTTGTACTGCCGGTGATCTCGTACGGCGTTTCATTCGAGCACAAGCCCATGTTCAACGTCTCTATCCGCAATTCGACGCTTTCTACGATGCTCTGCGATGCATGCATTTCGCTTGCTGAAAACAATGTAAAGGAGATAATAATCCTAAACGGCCATCATGGCAACATGGGCGCACTACAGTACCTCGCACAAGAACTGCATGGCAGGCTGCCGAAGGGCGTACGTGTACATACCATCCACTATTGGCACATGATGAAGAGCGAGTTCGATCATGCAGGCGAAGTAGAAACCTCACTGGTGCTTGCAATTACCCCCGAGCTCGTCCGGATGGATCTGGCAGTGCCCAACTCCAAGAAACTGTCAAAGTCGAAGGCGGCGTATAGCAGCATCACCAATGTCCCCGGCTCGTTTCCAAAGATAACGGGCAATGGCGTATGGGGAGACCCAAGGAAGGCCACGGCTGCAAAAGGAGAAGAGTTGATTCAGGAAATCACCGCCGGCCTTGCCAAGACAATTAGGGAGCTTGGCTGAATAATCATGCGTTGCTGCAGTTTAACTTTAATATATGCCTACATTGCGCTCTACCTGTAGATATATGTCTGTAGATATGGCGGTGAAGGTTCTGGATGAGAGCCTTGGAAAAGTCGTGCTTATCAAGTTGAAGGGGGGCAAGGTGATCAGGGGCAACCTGCATGGCTTTGACCAGCACATGAACCTGTTGCTCGAAGACTCTGTTGAAATCCTTGAAGAAGGCAAGTCTAACGATCTTGGCACCATTGTTGTCAGGGGCGACAATGTGGTGATAATCTCGCCGCCGCCAAAGTAGCTGCAAGGAGGAATTTGAGAAATGACGAAAGGCACCACTTCGATGGGCAAATTCACCCGCAAAAAGACGCACATACGCTGCAGGAGGTGTGGCCACAACTCGTACCACAAGAGGGGCAAAAGGTGCTCAAAGTGCGGCTATCCTGATGCAAGGATGCGCAAGTACGATTGGATTAAGCGGCAGGTCATCTGATACAAACAGAAAGCTTTTCTTCTAGCATCCCCAAAGGCAATCTATCATGTCCGCGGAAATCGCCGTTATAGCAGGCACATCTGTTGCGGGGGCGATATCGGCTGCATTCATTGAGAGGATCTCTCGTGCAAAGGATGGCAAAAAGCAGCGACAGTTATCAGGCACGGCCCGTGCAGAGCTGCTTTCACTGTTGTTCGAGAAGAACCTCGCCGCGGAGGCGATTACCCGCGTTTATGAAGCTTCGCAGGAAGGAAGAATAGATAGGCTAGAGCGCGACAGGCTGTTGCTAAAGTACAAGCAGCAGCTTGACTCTCTCAACCAAAGGATTGCTCTGGTGCAGCCGGCGGCAGACTTTGCAGACATGACAGAACTGCGTAACAACCTAGTATCTCTGCTTGAAAACAAGATCTCTGAGTTGGATCAAAAGCTGCTGGCGCTGAGATCTGGCGTACAGCATGACGCGGTCGACGCAAAGGTGCAAAAGATAATTGCCGAGACTTCAAAGATTCAGACAGCTCCTGTTGAACAAAAGCCCTTCAAGGCTGAGGAAAAGAGCATTGACCAGCTGCAAAAAGAGATAATGCACGCTCTCCAACGCCTCGAACAGGTAGAGATAGACAAAGACTAAATTACTATCGTAAGCGCTTTTGGCAAAACATGAAACGTTGCCGGCAGGATTCCAACAGGCTCGCCGTCTATCGTGACTGTCACCTCTCTTTCGTTTGATTTTATGACTACTTTCTTTGCCTTTGCATAAAGAATGTTGTTCTCCTTTTCATAGTTGCCATCCTTGATGCTAAGCAGTTCATCTAGCATCTTGAAACTCCCAGAATCCTTCATGATGACAAGATCGAGTAGGCCGTCAACGACGCTGGCTTCGGGCGCTGCCATAAAGCTGCCGCCCAAGAATTTCCCGTTGGCAATGACTCCCATAGTCATGTTGGTAGACTTTTTCCGTCCATCTATGAAGACGTCACATAGGTTGCTCTCATAACTTGGCACGGTCGAGATTATGGCCGCAGCGGTGGACACGAGCCTGTTCTTCAATTTGGTCCTAACCCTCTTTGATCTGTCAATGATCTCTGCTCCTAGGCCTATTTCTGCGGCATTGAGAAAGACTCTGGAAGGAGTACGCAAGTCCGTATCTGGGTTGGTAGCAGATACTGCTATCAAATCAATCTTTGTTGGCATACCGCCTACAAAATTCTGGCATGATTCTATGACACCCGCAGGCAACCCAACCGATTTGGCAAGCACGTTGCGTGTCCCGCATGGCACGATGCCCATTATGGCATCAGGGTTTATCCTCCTGAGCTTGTATCCGCGGATTCCGGAATGCTCTTCGAAAAAGCCGTTGGCAACCTCGTTTATGGTGCCATCGCCGCCTATTGCAACTACCCTGCTAAAGCCTTTCCTCAAATAATCTCTTGCGAGGCTCGTTCCATCGCCTTGCTTTTTGCTGAAAACGACCTTGATGTCCCTTCCAAAGATTTTCTTTATCTTGGCATAAAGCTCTTTCCAGTTCTTGCCAGTCAGTCCACTGCAAGAGTTCGGATTGACGATCAGAACAGTGTCAAGTGCCTCGTGTCCCAGGCCCACCGGCATCATATTCTTCAACAACAGAATACATGCAAAACATTGCTCATAAGGAGTAGATAAAAAAGAGAGGGGTTACTTCCTTGACTCCTCGGTTGTCGGAATCCCTTCCATCATGCCCTGTAGCGAGCTTGTGATATCCAGAAAGCGCATGCCTTTCTCTGTGGTCTTGTATAACTGCTCTCCCTTATCATGTGCCAATAACCCGTTCTCCTCAAGCACCGACAGGTATTCTTTGAGCTGTGCGTATGATAGAAATGCTTTGTACATTATCTTGGTCTTTGTAGCGCCACCAGTTGCCGATTCTAGGATTCGCGAAGCGATTTCGGTCCTGCTTCTATATTTCATTGTTCCTAGTTATTCTATAATGTGAGCTCTATATAAGAAACCAGTGGGTAATATACTAGAATATACTTCAGAATAAGGAATACACACAGAAAGGCAAAATAGTGTGTGTAGATTCCCGGCTAGATGTTTGGTAGCGAAAATCATCGATGGCAAGGTTGTGTCAGCCGATGTCAAGGCCCGTGTGAAAAAGGCAGTAGGAAAATTGAAGGAACA
>JBFLWZ010000165.1:0-4681 GCA_040757615.1 Thermoproteota archaeon
TCGAGTCGGTCGCAAGCTTGACTTCGTGGAATTTGCCAATGACTCCCACCATATGGCCGTAAACTGAAACATGCGCGCCTGACAGCTCCTCTATCATCCTGCGGGCCTTGCCGCCCTCTCCGATTATCCTGCCCTTGATGCGCTCCAGAGCGTTTGGCGAGCGGCCGACATAGTCGTGCAGGTCCACCTGCTGGAACAATATTTCGTCGTCTTCAAAGAGGCGATAGGCCCTCTCAGGGGAGAAGCCTCTAGAAATAGCGGTTATGACCTCTACTGCCCGGAATGCCTCCATCTGTTCTACCGGCTTGGTGCCTGTGATAGTCGCGTCGCCGCTCTCGCTGTCGATCTCTATTGCCACGCCGCACCTCTTTTCGATCTGCTGCTTTACCTTGCCGCGCTTGCCTATTATGGCGCCAATCCTGTCCTTTGGGATTTTCAACGTATGCTGGAAGCTCATTATTTGTTTTCACCTTTGATTTTTTCTACTGCAGACGCGGCGTCGATGACTTCGATCCCGCGCTTTTCAAAGAATCTGTTAATGTTCATGACATCGCGGACTAAAAATTGTTTTGAATTTGGGTGCTGTATGTCAACCGCCGAGCCAAAGTCAAAGAGCATCATTCCCCTGTCTGTCTTGAATATGTTGTACTCTGAGAGGTCGGCATGGACCAGCCTTGCCTTTTGATACAGGATGGCCATCTGCTCCATAATCTGCCTATAGTCGTCAGAAGTAACCTCCGATTCCACCAGGGATGGAGCCGGGCTGCCCTCGCTATCGCCAATAAACTCCATCACTAGCACGTTCTTTTTCACTGCTATCGGCGCAGGCACGCTCACGCCGGCTGCATGCGCCACCTGCATGTTCTTGAACTCTTTTCTCGCCCACGCTGCTATCAGGCTGCGCGATCCCCGCTTGATGTCTGAAAACCGCGGGTCGCCGGCGATGTACTGCATCCGCTTCTTGAACTCGGCGCTCACTGTAAGGTAGATCTTTAGTATGCGGAGCGAGCCGTCCGGCGCCGTGGCGACATAGACCTTGGACTCTTTGCCGGCGGCAAGCGAGCCCTGTACCTGACGAATCACGCCATTGTCCTTGAGGTCGTTTATGACCATCAGGGTCGGCACATCAAAGACGTTGTCAAAGACCTCATAGTCTTCAGAGCGCTTGACGAGCAGCCTGCTCTCGCGCTCTTGGCGGGACAGCTTCCTATCGGCGCGGGCCATGGCCTTTTGCCCTTCCTCTTTTGGCAGATCGTCATGGTCTTCTGACAATGGCAAAAAGTTGCATTCCATCATTATTATCCTTATTTGTGCTGGAACTTGTAGATCATCAGAAACGGCACGCCAGAGATCTTGCGGATGCTGACCTCTTTTGCCAGTTTAAGGTCAAGAGCTTGTTTAACGATCTTGTCGCCGACCAGGTTCGCAATGTCGCATTTTTGCAAGAGCTCCTGCGCGTGCGGCTGCTCGATTATATCCTGCTGGTAGTATTCCTTTGTAAGGTTGATGACGAGGCCGTCCTGCTCCAGCCTGTTTCCTATCAGGTCAAGGTCGCAGATGTCAACCATGATCGAGCCCTGATAGCGTGTCGTTCTTGCGGCGAATTGCGGCAACAGCTGCTCTATGGATGTACAGTATAATGAGCATTGCTGTCAGCCGTACGTCTCGATCTTGATGTCAAACGACCCGTCCTTGCGCTTGTTCCTGTTTGTGACAAAGCCAAGCGGGCTCAGGATCGCTACCACTGAGTCTATCGTCCCCTGATAGCCGCAGATGTGGAAGAACGAGTTCTCCGGCGTCACCTTTTCCCCAACTGCTTCTTCGAGCTTTCGCCCAAGCAAGGTTTCCACCCTTCCGGTGCTACCATGCCAGCCTTTTGACTGAGGGTGGTCCGGCCTGCTTACGGTCGGCAGGTACTTGAAGTTTGGATCTGATGTGGCCATCTTTTCAAAGATCTCGCGATACCCAAGCTCTTGCGCGTATTTCGCTCCGTGAAGCAAGACGATTTGTCTTTTCGATCCGATGCTCTTTAGGTGAAGGGCATAGCTGACAAACGGCGCAAGGCCGGTCCCCGATGCGACGAGTACCAGCCGGCGCATGTCCGGTGTCCCGTCAGCCTTTTTCTCCTCTATCGTAAACGCGCCTGCGGGCTTGCGCCAGTAAAGCTCGTCGCCCTCGCCCATCTCGAAGAGCGCGCTTGTGAACTTGCCCATCACAGGCTCTGTCGCCCACTTTATGTAGAACTCAAAGTATCTCTTTTCTTCTGGCGGAGAGGACAGCGAGTACGCCCTGTAGGTTATCTTATCATCGTCGCCGTCAAGCTTTAAGCCGAGGGCGACAAACTGGCCCGCCTTGTAATCAGGCACAGGGCTTCCGTCTGACGGCTGCAACCTGATTATTGCAAGGTCGGGCGTGAGGCTCTCCCTGTAGATTATCCTGCCGATGTTTGGCGGCGTCTGTCCAGAGCTCATTCAACAAATCTGAAACCGGTTGGTTATATTTGATTATCCTTTGGTTCTGTCATCACAAAAGACACAACAGTATCCCAATGACATCACGCTTTTATTGGAGGGCACAAAAGCTATGCTGGTTTGACTAGCAAGAAGGGGATTGCGCTCACCATCGGCATTGCCGCAGCGATAATCGGATCTAGCTTTTTGATCTGGTACATACCACAGAGCAGCGCCCCCGATGTCCCGAGGACAGACGGCGAAGTGATAAGCGACGTGTACTCGCGGCACAACGACCTCGCATCAGACATCGACCTAAAATTCGAGCAGTGGAAAGACAATGACTCTGCGGTTTCCGACATATCCACCCAAATCGCCTCTGCCAAATCTCAGATACAGGATTTGCGGCAGCGCCTTGACAGCAGGCAGCCTGCGCAAGAGTGGCAGGAGAGCTATGATATTTACGTGCAGGCGCTGGACGCCTACATCGCCTACCTTGACGCAATGGCTCAAAAGGTGGCTGACGACGACAGGACCAACCCTGACTCTTCGCTCTACCAGAACTGGCGCGACCTGGTCGATCAGTCAGTGGCAGCCATGCCGATTAACAACTAGCTAGCTAAGCTACTTTAGCACTGAAAGAATCTGGTCTATCCTTGCGTCCGTCTTGAACGCGCCTGTGTTGAGCGCAGTTTTTGACGCGACAAATCCGGCGGATTGCAACTTTTCAATTATCTTTTGTATGGAATGAGGGTTTGTCCTTAGCCTTTCCGAGATCTCGTCTCCCCGGAAATAGTAAGGTATCTTGCTTGCCTCTTCGGCAGCCAAGTCGAGCACTTTTTTGCTCTGCCTGTCTGGCTGATATCTGAGCATTTTTTTCACAAATTCTTTATCGTGCAGGGTACCGATCCACAACTGGCCCCCTGTTCGCATTATGCTCCCGCACAACTCACATTTTTCAACAGCATATTCCTTTGCAGAAAAGCGGTGGCCGCACTGGAAGCAGTGCATCACATAGCCGATGTTTCCGTAAACGTCATTTGCCTCGCTGCTGCTCACAGATACTGACGCATAGACGCGCAAATAGTGCATCGTGGCGTGGACGAACACAGGCCTTATTGCCAGCTCGAGCCGGGAGGCGGTTAGTGCCATAAGCGAGATCAAAAGGCGGATTGCAGCTTCATTGCCATAGCTGTTGTTGAGCGGCCTGCCATAGTAGCGGCGCAGGCACACTTTGGGATACACTCCGCAGAGCACCGCAGTGTCCGTCGCGGTTATTGAAATCAGGCCGCCATCCAGAACCGCCCGCAGCACGCAGTCGATGTGTTTTGCCGGCGTGCCAAACGGATCTAGATCGACGATTCCAAAGCGCTCGCCTTCGCTGTCGCCGTGCAAAAGGAACTTGCATACTTCGTCGATTGAAAAGTGGCATTTTTCGCTGACCAAATTGATCCTGGCCGCTTCCTCGGCCTGCTTTATCGCAATGGTGTTGATATCGTTGCCATAGACGTGATCTATTTCCGGCACTTCTACAGCAACACGCAGTGCCCTTGCACCTACCCCTGTGAACGAATCGGCAAACGTCTTGCGAGAAAGCGATGGGGCAAATGCCCGGTATGCGAGAACAGAGAGGTCGCGGTTGAGTTTTGCCGCCGGGTTAAAGAAGGCAGGCGTCTTGGGTGGGACCTTTTCGGTAAGTGACGACTGTGGCACGAGCAAAGTTGTCCTGCCCTCCACTGTCCTGACGAAATCTGCCACGCTAGGGCTGCACGTATGCGATATTTATAGCAGAAATACGTATTCTTGTTTTACCAACGCAAGTGATAATAAATACCCTGTAAATCAGCATACTGAATAATTTGCGTTTGCAGGACGGCATTATGGTAGGCGGAGTTGACGAGGCGGGCCGTGGCTCCATCATCGGCCCACTTGTTGTAGCAGGAGTTGCCATTACAGAGTCCAAGATCACCCAGCTGTCTGAAATGGGTGTAAAGGACTCAAAGCTCCTGACGCCCAAGGCCCGCGCCAGGCTTTTCGGCCAGATAATGAAGGTCGCAGACTCGGTATGCATCCGCAAGGTGGATCCGGCCGAAGTCGACGGCAGCGTGTCGCTCCGCGAGCTCAACAGGCTCGAAGCAAGAGTGATGGCTTCTGTCATTAACAACATCAGAGCAGACGAAGTCTATGTTGACTGCTGCGACGTCAACCCGGAAAGATACAGGGGCTATATC
>JBFLWZ010000166.1:0-4650 GCA_040757615.1 Thermoproteota archaeon
AGCTGTTTTGTGGAAGTGCACCAGTTGCGAAAAAGAAAACGACAAGTCAGTGCACACCTATCATCCTGCGAAAGAATCGTCAAAAGCGGCTTCAGTCGTCGGGACGCTCATTAGCCTTGTCTCAGGCCTGTACCTGATAGTGCCCGTGTGATCAGGATGAATTTTCTTCTCTTTTTCTCCTTATCCTCAGATATATTGCGGCGCCAACAAGCACTGCAAGACCCGCGAGCAGGATGAAAAACGTAGTTTCATCTCTGACGCTGCCTTCGGGCAGGATCTGAAGTGCTGCAAACACGACATAGCAAAAGGCTTTTCTAGATTTATACCCTAATGTTTGCCTGCTTGCAGTTAGAATATGTCAACCCGCTAGCCGGCCTTGCCATGCTTGTAATCGGGCTTTTCGTGATGATCTTTATCCACTGGATGTATGGCGTAACGCCGGCAATAGTCGGTCTGGTGCTGGTCATATATTACAGAAAGTATCTGTTCCAGATACTCGGAACGGCATACTAGCCGAGCATCTTGATCGCTGTGGGAAGCACGTCTGCGCCCATCAGCAGGCCCAGCCTGCCGCGCTTGCCGTAATCCTCGGTAAACCTCGCGCTTCCGTCCTGCTTGACCCTGTTGCTGGATATCAGCAGCGGCACCGGGTCGTCGCTGTGGCCTTTCTTTACGCAGGGCGTAGAGTGGTCGCCAGAAACTACCACGGCCACATCATCATTCAACTTCTTGATGAGCGTGCCAAAGAATCTTTTGTCGATGTCTTCGATGTTCTTTTTCTTCCCGCGCGCGTCACCGTCATGTCCAAATTCGTCTGGCCCCTTGATGTGGACATAGACAGCGTTGACTGATTTTAGGCTCCTTGCCGCAACCTCTGCCTTTTCCTCATAGGCGTTGACGTCACCGGCCTGGAACATCTTCATCCCAAGGACTTTTGAAATTCCGATCTCGACAGGCATGTCAACTATGCAGCCGACACTTATGCCATGCTTTTTGTTTATTGGGTCTACGCTAGGATACCTGTTGCCTGAATCGCGGGCCAGAATGCAGTTCATTGGCTTTTTGCCTGCTGCTATTCTTGCCTTGTTGACTGGGTGATCACGCAAAAGCCGCACCACTTGCGTCGTGAACTCGTTTAGCATTTTGGCAGCAGTCCTTGCCTGTTCGCTGTCTTCTTCTGCAGTCGACTTTTGCACAAACATCTCTCCTGATGTATCCTTTGCTATTCCCATGCCGTCGACCTTGTCATAAGCAGGGTCGGTGTTGGTTATCTTGTCAGAAAGCTTCATCTTGGCATGCCTCAGCCTAATGACTACGCGGTGGGCAACAGTCGGTTCTAGCGCCACGGAGGCATCCTTGTCGCTGAACTTGATGTTATCGCGCAGAGTCTTGCAAACTGCCTTGGCCTCGTCGATGCTGATCACCCTGCCTGCCCGCCTGTCGACTATTTTCAGTTTGTCGTCGACCGTCGCAAAGTTGCCCCGGAGCGCAAGGTCGCCATCGCGAAAGTCGATGTTGCAACCAATGGATTCAATGACCCCTCTGCCAACATAGCTGCCATCCTTGAAGCTATAGCCGAGCATGTTGAAAACTGCAATGTCGGACTGGGGCGCAATGCCCTTGCCTACACTAATGACTCTGCCCATTGCTCCGTTCCTTGCCAGCGAGTCAAGGTTTGGAGTATATGCCGCCTCAAGAGGCGTCAGGTCGTTCAAGGATGGGTGGGGCAGGTCACCAATGCCGTCAAGCAAAACGTAGACTAGCCTGATGTCTTTCATATCGACGGGAGAACCTTTGGTCAATTTATTGTTTGTGAGATGATCTTGCAGAACTTATGCGCTTGTAGTATGAAAAGTACTTTCTCAGACCTCTAGTATATGGCTCGATGATTTCAAAGATTTCATTATCCTCTTCTTCTGTCAGCTGGCGCCTGTGCCTCTCTAACACCATGCCTTCTGCCAGCCCATTGTAGTAGCCTATCCTGTGCCCGTAGAGAAAGTCATGAGCATGGTCGCACTTCCATGTCAGCTTTAACTTTGGAACGCGGCTTTTAGGTACCTTTGGTGCTGCCAAGTCGTTTTCGATCACAGTTTCAATGACGTTTCTAATATCGCTGTCGAGGAGCATTTGCTGAATCTGTCACTGGCTCTGACAAAAAGTTATCCATCTTTAAAAGCAAGAATATGCAACTGCTCTGTATTGGAACAGTGCATGTTCTGCCAGCGCACTGTCGTGGACGACAAGGGTGAAAAAACCAATAATTTTGGGATTGTAAAACGCGGCAGGCATGTCTGCCAGCGGTGCATGAAGGCTCTGGAATTTTCGCTTGGCAACTGAGCTTATACAGAACCTTTAATTAAAAGCAGCAAGAGAATTTCCAAAGACTTGGGAGACCTTCGCAAAGACTATGTCCTTGACAAATTTGTTGTCGTGCCAGAAGCTGGCCAGGCTGCCGGAGAAAAATCTGAAGGCACCAAATGCCCGTATTGCCCGGGCAACGAGTCAATGACCGAGCCAGCACTACTCGCATTGGTCGTGCAGGATGGTATGCTCCAGCGCTTATCTGACAGTGAAGACACGGTCATAGAGGATTGGTCAGTCAGGGTCTTTCAGAGCAAGAACCCCGTTGTAGCTACCGGCGCGACTACAAGCTATAGCGACAAGCCCCTCTACAGCGAACCGGCATACGGATACCATCAGATAGTGGTTGCGTCGCCGGATCACAAACAGAGCCTCTCTCAGATGTCAGTAGAGCAATGGGGCAATGTGCTTGTTGTGATTCAGGACCGAGTAAGGTGGCTCTACACGCAAAAGAGCGTGACCTATGTTTCGATCTATGTTAACAGTGGCGCAGGAGCGGGCGCGCAGATACAGCATCCTCACCTTCATATCGTTACATTTTCGACGATACCGCCTGTAATAGAACAGGAAGCTGAGGGCTCGCACAGGTTCATGAATGAAAACGGCAACTGCCCTGCGTGCAACATAATAGGCGTGGAGTCAAGCGGCCCGCGTCAGATTCTAGCAACCGACAGCTTCCTCGCGTTCTGCCCATGGGCGCCCACCTATCCGTACGAGTTCTGGATCTATCCAAAGAGGCACATTACGTCGTTCTCAAAGATAACGCAAAAAGAGATCAACGACTTGGCACTGATGCTACGGGCAACACTTGGCGGCATGTCAAAGGCACTTAAGGATTCACCCTTTAACTTGGTATTTCATCTGTCACCAGAGAAAAAGAACAGCCGGCAGATCCACTGGCATATTGAAGTATATCCACAGTTAGGCACTTGGTCAGGACTGGAGCGCGGTTTCGGGGTTTTCGTCAACAACATTAGGCCGGAAAAGTCTGCAGAGATACTCGGCTCGGCGAGCAGGAAGGAGCTGGCCGGCCTAGTCGGCATAGTATGATTTAATTACCAAACCCAGAAAATATCCTGCTATATAATGAACCTAAAGCTTGAGGACTGGACATCTCTTGCATCCCTTGGGCTATCGATCATGTTTGTCGCCCTCTTGCTCTCCTTTTACAACTTTTTGATAGGACCTGAAGGCGAAGGTCCTGAACGGGTAGTAGACCCCGGAAGCCTGATGCTCCAGAACATCTTTATCTCGGCAGCTCCAAGCCTGGCCTTAGCCGGCTTTGCGTATGGCATGGGCAAGTCATTTGGAACCAAGATAGGGGGCATAGCGCTTCTGGGCGCTGGCATTATAATGATTGCCGGCATGGTTGCAAGCCTCCAGTTGCTGACGCAAATCTCTGACCAGTACATCGTGGGAGTTGTAGGTGTTGCACCTTACTTTTTCATGGCTGCCGGAGCCGGAGTGGTCATAGTGGGCAGCTTGCTTATTGCTGCATTGAAAAAGAGACGGATAAGCAATCTGGATGATCTTCGTTGAGCGTCACAGAGATCGACGTTTCACGCAGCCTGCTGCCCATAAAGATATCTGAAAACCTCCAGTCTATATTTGCAAAAGCGCGAAAAGACAAAACTCCTGTGCTTGCCATAGTCACTGGCACAAAGCCGGACTTTTACAAGCAGGCGCCGCTAGTAATTGAAGCCGCAAAGGAAGATCTGCCGGTCTTTGTAATAAACACCGGCCAGCACTTTGACGACGTGCTTGGATTTGGAATAGAAGAGTTCAACCTGCAGCAGTTTGTCGGCTGCAACCTGCAGATAAGGGGAGACCTGATGGAAAAGGCAAGCGAGCTGATAATAAAGTTCGGCTCATTTGGCAGGTACTGCCGCAAGCACTTTGGTTCAGAATCGCTACTGCCAATCGTGCACGGCGACACTCTGGTGGCGGGGATTGCGCCGCTTGCATGGGTGTTTGGCATGGGGCAAAAAGTTGGACAGAATGAGGCCGGTCTCCGATCCATGAGTCCTAACGCGATCAAACGGCTAAAAGCCAACAAAGAGCCTACAAGGGCAGATGTTCGCGAGTTCGTCAGCAGCCAGTTTGACGGCAAGTGGTTCCTTGCAAGGGAAGAACCCTTCCCAGAACAGATTGACACTTGGATCTGCTCCGCCGGTACTCAATTCTTTTTTGCCCCGACAAAGCTTAACCGGGATAATCTGGTGAGAGAGGGGTATCCGGACAATTTCGTACATGTTGTTGGCAACTCTGTTGTAGACGCCATTTATCAGA
>JBFLWZ010000167.1:0-4626 GCA_040757615.1 Thermoproteota archaeon
AGAGACGCTAAAGGCTGAAAATGTCCGCCTCCAGACTGCAATCAAGAGCGCGCCAGCCTCGCCATCACCGCAGCCGGCTGTATCTGATGACAAACTGCGGCAGTCGTACGAGAAACTTGTGAAGGACAATCAGGCGCTCAGGGCGCAAAGCGCAGAAGCGCTTACGTCGCTCAAAGTGCTTGAGGATGAAAACGAAGAGCTCATGCTGGAGCTGGAAAAGATGAGGAATCAACTCAACTCAGCATCGGCCAAGCCTAGATAGCCCGTTGAAGACTTATATAACGCCCTTTAAGTGAATTGAATCGATGGTCGAAAAGATGACAGCCGTGTGGCTGATTATTCTCACTATCCTAGTTTGCGCTGCAGTACCTAGCGTCCTTATCTGGCTTACATCAAGCCCTGCTGGCGTGCTGATTGCATTCCTGTACCCTGACAATCTGACAACGTACATCCAATTGCACTAGGAATTTATCACGCGCCGCGCGATCTGATCTAGATGGCGTTTGAAGGGCCTGAAAAGCGGAAAAAGCTACTGGTTTCAATGGGCATTCTTGCCGCAATAGTTGTTGGTGCCGGGCTTGGCACGATGGCATTCACAGGCTATTTCCGCTCGCAGGACCCAATCTACCAGTGCATTGAAAACCCTGAAGACCAGCCTTACCAGCTGTCTATCCCTGTCACCGCGATTGAAAACGGATTTCCTGTACGGGTTCCTGTCGGCGTAGGTATGGAAGATAACTGCATAAGGCCGATCCACACGCTTGAGCAGAACGTCATCCACGTGGGATATAGCAGGCCGCACGAGTTCACGTTAGGACATTTTCTGTACTATTGGATAGGAAATGATCTGGGTAACTATGATACCAAGGTCTACGTTAACGGTGAGCTTCACACTGACGGCAGCTTTCTCGATATACCGCTTAGGCAGGGCGACTCGATAAGGATCGAGTTCACAAGCAGAAACTAATTATAAAATGCACCTTGATGTAACATTGTGAAAGAGCTCCACACAGAGATAGAGATCAGTGCCAGCCTAGAGACTGTTTGGGACATCATTGCTGACTTTGCCAAGTACGAAGAATGGAATCCTTTCATAAACAAGGTAACCGGCCAAACGAAGCAAGGCAGCAAGATCGAAATCCATATACAGACGCCAGCAGGCAAGAAAAGAAAGTACGAGCCGACTGTAACAAAGGTCGATAACGGGCGTGAGCTCCGCTGGATGGGCAAGAGCTGGCTGCTGAACGGGGAGCACATCTTTACTATTGAGCCTTTGCAAGAAGGAAAAGTCAGGTTTGTGCATAGGGAAGTGTTTGACGGCCTGCTGACCGGCTTTTTTGGAAACAGCCTCGATACCGATATCCGGAAAGGCTTTGAAGAAATGAACAGGGCGCTCAAGGAAAGAGCCGAACGCTCAAAGCCATGAAGATAATAATTATTTAGTTGTCCCGACCTTGGTATGACGTGCCGAATTACTACGACATACTCGAGGTAAGCCCTACAGCCAGCATAGACGAAATAAAAAAGTCCTTTCGGCATCTGGCGCTGAAATACCACCCTGACAAGAACGGCAACTCCGAGGAGTCGCGGCAAAAGTTCATGAAGATAGTAGAGGCCTATGAAATCCTCTCCAACGAACAGGCGAGGAAGAACTATGACAACACTGCTTTCCGCACGCCCAAGCGCGCTCCGGGCTGGACTCCGCCGGCAGACTTTTCGACCGTCTACAGCTACGACGAGATCAAAAGAAAGTACAACCCGAACAACATAAGGGGCGGCATGTGGGACATCAGCGACAAGGCGAGCTTTGGCATGTGGAAGGCGACGATGGTCCTTTTCGCTTGCCTTGGCGCGGTGGTGATCTACATCCTTCTTGCGGGCTAGTGCTTGTGCCTGTTTTTGTTGCGCTTGTACTCTTCTTCTCTTGCTTTTACCTTGTCGTATCTGGCATACTTGAACGCAAAGAACGCGCCGACGATAAAGCCGGGACCAGAAATGATAAGCATCGGGCCTCCGCCAGTCGCAAGGGCGAGCAACACCGCAAGGCCTGCGGATGCAAAGGAGGCGATCATTATCATCAGGATCATGGGTTTTGTTGCAGCCAATTCACCTGATCTAGCAGGCGACAGTATAAGTGGTTTCCTATCCTAAAGAAAAAACGCAAAACATACGCGTCACACTAGCGACAAAACCTTAAATGCACGAAAAAGCACGGAGCCAGAGCCGTGACCTGAAAAATGGAATCACCAGTTGTTACCACACAGTCTGATAAAAAGTTGACGCCATCATCGCATTTGCCGCTGCCGCCCTTCCACTTGCGCTACAAGTGGAAGATCGACATCGGCGAGCCATGTGTACAGAACATGCTAGATGCCATCGACGCTGACAGGACAAAGTACAACTACCTGTGGGGATTGCAGCGGTTCAGCCATGACTACCTAAAAGTTACTAAAGTGGCCGAGATCCTGAACGGAACGCCAGAAGAGATCGAAGACAGGATAATCCAGTACATCAGGCACATGAAGACTGTGGAAAAGCTGCCAACCACCACAATCCGGTCAGCCCGGCTAATACCCCTGCGCAAGTTCTACCGCAACAATCGCAAGAACCTCAACTGGGACTTTATCTACGAGAAGGTGGGCAAGGGAGGAGGCACCACTGTTAAGAAGAACAAAGATGTCGCCTACACCAGAGAGCAGATAAGACAGTTGCTCACCGGCGCAGACGAGCGAGAGACCGTCGTAATACTTGCCCTGTGTTCGACAGGCATGCGCAGGGGCGCGATCCCGCGCTTGACGTTTGGTGACCTGACGCCACTTGACAAGTGGGGGATCTATGCCATCAGGGTGTACGCGGGTGAAGAGGAAGAGTATGTGACGTACTGTACACCAGAGTTTCGCTAGGCTGTCGAGGCATATCGGCGGTTCAGAGAACGGTTGGGTGAAGTCATTACAGAATCTATAGCCTCTTGGTTCGAAAGGAATGGAACGTCCGGGACCGTGAGCAGGCAGTGAATAACGTGCTGCCAATAAGCGACGAGACGGTATATGATATCGTAGAAAAGCGGGCAGTGTTAAGCGGTGTCCGGACTCCAAATTCTGCCAAGGTCAGCGAAGACGGAAAACCACTGCCGTCACCGAGCAAGATGCGACACAAAACCAAGATGCTGCATGGGATGCGCAAGTTCTTTGAAGTGTCGCTCGCAAACGCTGGTTTTGACGACAAGTGGCTAGACATGATAGAAGGGCACAAGCTGCAGGGATTGCGTGATAATTACTACAGACCTGACGATCCCGACGATCTCGTGCTGCATGGTACTGTGAGCATGGATGGCAGGAATCGCAAGCCCGGATTCTTAGAAGTAATGAGCGAGCTGACAATAAACGATGAGGCGAGGCCCGAACGAGAGGTTCATGTGTTGAAAACAGAAACAAGCAGACTTGCCAGCAAAAGTACTTAGTTTCTATAGGTAGTGGTGGTTTTTGAAGTCAGCTCCGCATACTCTTCAGGTTCTACAACAACTACGGTGCCATACATCCATGGATGAATACTGCAATGGTAGTCGTAGATGCCTGTCTTGTTAAAAGTATATTCAAATACTTCGCCTTGATGCAGAGAGGCGCCAGCAGTTGGGCTGTCTGTGCCGTGAAGGTGGGTAGCATTGAAGAACCCCTGGTCGCTGTTGTCGTCTGCCAAGACGGTGCTTTCTGCAAAGTCATCATTAATCCATATGACTTTATTGTTTGAACCAATAACGACAGTGATTTTTGAAGGTTCAAAGTTCATTGGAGAGTCTGGCTGCGACGCACTCCGAGGAAGTATAACAACTGAATAAGCCTCTTCGACTTCACCGGTGGGTCCATGTGAATTGCCACCTACCAGTTCCCGAGGAGCGACGTAAAACATCATAATTATCACACCGACAGCTATAGTTATTCCAACGACATAACCTGCGATGCCCAATGATTGGAAATGAAAGATGATAGGTTGCTTTTGAGCCTTTGGCTAGTACCTTCTAAACCTACTATATGTTATGGATAATCCAAACGCAGATGCCAACAGTAGTGGTACAAAAACCAATCCAAACTCAGGGATGACATGGTCTCCTACGATCCTGATTTCCTTCGTTCCTGCCTCAAAGTCTATGCTTATGACATTATTGATTTCGTCACCCTCATCTCTAACCTTAGTTTCTCTTCCTCCTATGGATGCCATAAATTCATTATTAACATCAAAAAATTCCTTTGGGAATTTCAAAGATAAGGTGCCATCTGACTGTGTAGATAGAGATACAATGAGCCATGCATCGCCCGGAAATGTGGCATTTCTACTAAAATCTGTGGTGATATTGAGGAGTTTATTTCCTCTGCCCGTGATAAGATACTGAATAAAGTATTCCTGACCGTCAATAACTATTCGATATAGGCTGTGAGGATCAGGAAAATCATATACAAAAGATGTTTCTACATATATAGTTCCTTTGTAGCTAACTTGTATTTTGTAGACTCCTACTGTATTCATCAATCCACCTGCCACAAATGAATACCTGTATTCTCCATCAGCTGCCATGTTTATCTGATCGATTCTATCCCTGTTGCCTTCGGGATCGAGTACCTGTATCAAGAG
>JBFLWZ010000168.1:0-4599 GCA_040757615.1 Thermoproteota archaeon
CAAGAGCGGCTGGTCTATTACGGTGGCATCTAGTCTGCCTGTTATCACTACCGTATCTCCAATTGAATATGTATCCGACTCGACGTTAACGGTAAGATGAGTTGTTGCTTGTGCGTACACTGGCAATAGCCCGTTAACAGGGATGGTGGCGTAACAACAAAGAAAGATGATGGCAACAAAGGTGCGACATTCTTTTGGCATGACGCTAAATTGCGATAATTGCGCTTGCTTTTGAGCCTTTGGGCAATATTCGTTCGTTTATCAACTATTCAGACTTTCTGCCATGAGGACAAGCTCTCTCAGCGGTAGTTTTGCCTTAAGGAAGTAAAACTCATTCTTGTCTTTATCATACAATTCGACGATATTGATGTCCTTTTCAACGAGTATGTTGTGCCTGTAGGCTACGCCGCCATATCTCTTTCCATCGTGGACATTCCAGACTTCAATGAGCTGCTGGTCAAGGTAAGCTCTATTATCTTTAATGTCTTCAAACCTCTCATTGGCATCAGAGTATCCTGTAAATGTGCCCGCTCTGCCTGCAATTAGTTGGATAACTCCATTGTCCAACGCCTCTGGATGGAATGCATAGTTTGGAAAATCCCAGACCTTGCTTTCTCCAAATGTTTCTGCCAATGGGTCATCCACTGTCCTATTCCAGTATGCCTGTATTATCACATCGTTGTAGTAGTGGATCCCGCAGATGTACGAGTAACCATCTGGCAAATAGTCTGGAAATTTCAGAGCTATCCCAGACTGGGAATATAGGGATTTGGCAATCCTTTGACTCATGCATTTTGGGTAGTATTTGACGATAATCACACCATCAGTTATAACAGCATTGGAAGACGATTCTCTAACCTGATAGAAGTATAGCGTACCGTTTGCACTGCTATAATCTGGCGACAAGCGATAATCCCATGACTTGCCAGGAGGAATCTGTGTAGTCAGCAAAATATCCTCATTGTCTATTTGCGTCGTGACAGTTAGTGTTACAGGGGAGTCAAGATGGTTGGTCCAGATAGCAGTGTTGTTGAATGTGTAGTATGTTATCAGTTGCGATGTCGCCGTGCCATTATCTCTGACATCTATAGCCACAAAGCCATCCTTTTCATTAATTGCAGTTAGCGACCGGAACTCTATGACAAGATAATACTGATTCCCATTGTATGTAAAGTTACATTCAAACATATGAGTCTCGTCGGCGTAGTTGCGGATGCTGACAGCTGTCGTGGTATGATTGAAAATCTCCTGATATTGCCGTATCAATGGAATAATATCGGTTGCATTGATTCCCATTGAAAATCCACCAAATCTGTTGTTTATAGGCTCAGGGCGGAGTTCTGCGTTACCATCTGCTTCCCTTACAGCACTCGAGAAAGAATAGTTCTTTACAATTTGATCATCATCATTCAGTCTAAAGCATGTTGTTTCTGAATTATCTAGCCTGAATATGGAAGCTTCTGCTTTCTTGGTTTCAAGTACTGTAAACAAGGCGTCTGAATTTTTGCTTGAAATATTTCCTGATGCATACAAAAGAGAGAATAAGACGCCAAAAACCATGGCAATAATAATCAGGACAGAGAAGCGAGTTCCCAATCGTGAACAAGTGCGCATTAGGTTGCTTTTGAGCCTTTGGCTACTTAACCAGGTGCAAATCCCTTACTTCGCCTGTCTGGGCGTCTATTGTGAATATGTATCGAGGTATTTCGTATTCTTGTATTTCTTCTCTGTTCAGCGTCACGATCCAGTAATAGCTATCCGTTGGCGTGTAGTTGAAGTGAGGACGCGCATCTTCAAGCAAGTCATCATACCTGTTCACTGTAAATGCCGTGCCGTTGCTGTGAACATACACCAGTTCTACAGAGCCCAGTGGATTTCCTTTTGCTGCCCTCTTTTCCTCTTCTACGTTGCTTTGAGCTAGATAGTCCCTGGCAATAACTACTGCGTCGTTCCATGTATCGACCTGCACTCCCGGCAGGTCTTTTGCAAACGTATAGTGGGGAAGTCCTACGTGGAGACAGGTTGGTGGGGACTGAAGCAGGTCTTCTCCTATTATTTCCAAGGTATTTGAGCCGGAGCTGAGTGGAATTGTTAGAATCTGGCTCATGTCATCAAGATTGCGTTGATAGGAATCCACAAGCACTTCCTTTACAAAGACAACAAATCCGTTTCCTACACAATAGTGGTATCCACTTTCTACTTCCATCTGTTCTAGCAGTTTCCTTGGCAGAACAATGTCAACAGTCGTGTCATGCTGGACAAATACATCGGCAACTATTGACGGATATGATGTATGTGTTCTCATATCCTGCATCATTCCGTCGGAAGAAGCAAAGCTGTATTGCACGTAAAAAGTCTTGTTCCCGATAATTAATGGAAAAGTGCTCTGGGCACTTGCAATAGTCACTTGGGAGCTCCGAATAGGTGATAGTACTTCTGGGTTATCAAAGTCGCTTATCGCAAATGCCCTGATTTCATAGTTATCTCCATGAGTGGGAATCCACGATATTCCAATCTGCGTCTGCCCATTCGCTTCTAATACGACAGACTACCAGCCCAGATTCTCTGTCACACCCGTCGAATTTCTCACCTCGATAATTGCTACAAATGACTGCTGATCCATTTCATTGCAGTTTCTGGCATTGAAGGCTATAACAAGCTGATCATCTGCCCTTACATGATCAATGAGAGAAGACTATCCTTTGACCTATGAGGTGGATTCTGCCATGCGCATACACTGATCGCCCGCCGCACTTGGTGGTAGCAAAAAACTACTGCAGATTTATAAGCTCAATCAATTTGCATGGTTGCAACTTTAAATATACAAGAACTGTACAGAGGTTTACAGATTTTCTTGCTTTTTGATGTCTGTCAAATGAAATGTCAGCTGTTAATTAGGGGCATATGCGGAGAACTAAAGAAATAAAAAGGGACTGGAATTAAAGGCGGACTGGATGCGAATAGTCGCAATAGGAAGCCGCGTTTTCGTCACCAGTTTTCAACTAGCCGGAGTCAAGGGTGTAAAGGTTGAAACGCCGACCGAGGCACTCACCGAAATCAACAGGATGGATGAAAACAGCGGAGTTGGGCTGGTCCTCCTGAGCGACGACATTGGCAAGGAGATCCGCTACCAACTGACCAGCCTACGCGCAAAGAGGCCGATCCCTCTAATCTTTGAGCTGCCATCTCCGGGAAGCAAGAAGGAAAAGGTCGACTACCGGGCCCTTCTCAAACAGATCCTTGGCGTCTAGTCGAGCCAGTCCAATGGGCCACCAAACACCTGCGCAACAGTCAGTATTTTCGCCCATTCTTCAAGCGACTCTACTATCGCGCGGGCATGTTCTAAGTTACTGCCGCCTGCAACTACGCCATGATTCTTGATCACCACAACCTTGACGCCTTTTTTAAATTCTTCCGACACTGCCTTTGCAAGCGCGGCCGAGCCGGAGGGGCTGTTTGCAATGATCGCCGGGTCGCCTATCACCAGCTTGGCCTCCTCTATCACATGCCTGAATTTTGAAGAAATCGAAACCCCGATCGTGAAGGGGCTGTGTGTATGCACGATAGCATTAATGTCTGGGCGGCTGCTGTAGATATTCCGATGCATTTCAAGCTCTATGCTTGGCTTGATTTTGCCAACTATCTTGCCCGTCATCAAATTGACTCTGACAAGATCGGCAGATCGCATCTTGTAGCGCGGAACGCCAGAAGGAGTAATCCACATCCAGCCGCCAGTTCTGATGCTGTGGTTACCCGAGACTGAAGTAGTCAGGCCCATCGCATATAGGCTCTTGACGCAGTCAACGAGCTCTTGCCCGCCATGCACAAGACGAGCTATGGAACGTGGATTATAAGAAAATTTAGTAAAAAATTGCGTTTCTGCCCTTGGTCGTTCTACTCACCAATTTCATTCGAAGGCGATTCTTCAGTCTGTTCGGGGACTTGCTCCGGGTTTTCTTCCAGCATAATCTCTTCAGTTTCCGTGTTGTTGACTGGCACTTCACCATTCTGTTCGGATTCAGGTTCTTCTGGTTCCTGTTCTGGTTCAGGCGGCGGTTCCTCCACCGTGTAAGTAACAACCAGTTCAAATTCGCTTACTTCGATGCCCGACTGGCCATCACCATATGCATATCCTGCCAAAAATGAGTTCAGCGATTCAAACGTCCAGGGGCTACCTGTTACCGGGTTTTCTTCCCACACGAATTCGTGTTCTTCAAACGAGCTGGAAGTGACTGAAACCGCCCCGTCCGGTTCTGACTGGTCTTCAGGATCATCGGCGTCTGCGCCGACAAACGAGAGATAACCTGTTTCGTCTGTCCTAGCAGTAGCCACGGCAGTCACATATGCGATCTCGGCGTTTTCAACGTCAAATTCATCGAATTCAAACAAGTTGACGCTTCCGACGTCCTGTGAAGTGGCAAAGGTGTTGTCAGAATCATCGCCCATACAGTCTGCCTGATCGTCACACTCACTTGCCCATTCAGTTGTTGCGCTTTCTGCAGGAACCAGCGACTCTTCCAGAGCCCCTTCCGTTTCCTCAACATGTTGTACAAACACTGTGACAGAGTCGCTTTCCTCGGCCGATTCCAAGCTTGCGGG
>JBFLWZ010000169.1:0-4585 GCA_040757615.1 Thermoproteota archaeon
CAGCAGCTAGAAAGGTGGCAAAGGGCGTCAAGCTTTCGTACAGAAAGAACGAAGATTCCAACTCATTTACCTACAGCCAGTCTGGCTTTCGGCTCGAGAGTGACAAGCTATTACTTTCCAAGATAGGCAGCATAATGATTGTACTCCATAGAAAGCTGCTGTCAACGTCAAGCAGGTAACCATATGCCGCAGCAAGGCTGGCAAGCGGCGGTATGCACTAGTAGCATGCCAGCTGCCGCGCGGGTCCTTCACAGTAATCAGGTACAGAAAACCTGTGGGCATTGATGTTGGAATAGTAAAGTTCTGCCATGACTCTGATGACCCTGCTGAAGAAGACAACCCGCAGTTTCTGACAAAGATGTTAAATCCACCGAGGAGGGCTCACCGCAAGGTATCTAGTAGAAGGCAGCTTGGCGGCAGCTTGGCAGCTTGGCAGCAGCAGCAGCAACTACAAGAAAGCATGACACATATGCTAGCCAGGCTGTACGAGCGCATAAGCAACAAGAGAAGGGATTTCCTGCACAAGACATCAACGTACTACAGCAGCCGCTATGATCTCATATTCCTGGAACGCTTGAGAGTGGCAAACAAACCTGACAAAGAAGAACCACAGGCTTGCATCAAGAAAGATACTGGACGCAAGCTGGTCTACTACATTCAAGCATATGCTGCAGTACAAAGCTAACAGGGTAGTAGAGGTAGAGCCTGCATATTCCTCAATTGACTGCTCAAGGTGCGGACAACACAGCACACCCTGTACCAAAGTCACTTGCTGTAAGGACGTACGCATGCCTGTACAGAATGCAGAGCTGTACTTGACAGGGACTGCAATGCTGCTATCAACATCCTCTAGCGAGGGCTGGAATCGCTAGTGCTACTACTGCTACTACTGCTACTACTGCTACTACTGCTACTACCGGTGGAACATCGGGAAGTTACGCCTCTGTAGAGATCGCAGTGCAGCGGTCGAGGAAGCAGGAAGAAGAAGAGGCTATCGGACTTCTCCGATAGTAGTTCACTTGATCGACTTGTAAAGCAGGAGCCTCTTTTTCAACATCACAATTTCCTCGTTCTTTGCCCTGAGCTCTTTGTTGAGGCGTACTATCTCCTCAACCAGCTCTGCCTTGCTCTTGCTCGAATATGCGTCTGAAAGTGTCACTTGCCTTTCTGGGTTAGTGGCAAGATAAGGCATCGACAGTTGACAAATTTACAAACTGGTTTATTTTCCCTGACTAGCCCTTCATGAAGCCCAGCACAAAGGCGGCGGCAAAACTGCCCGTGAGAGGTATGCCAAAGTTTACCAGCGTAGGCGCTACCTGATCAGAGATTCCTGCGATCTGGCCTGTGGCGTTTCCGAGTCCCGCTGTCGCGTTTGACGCGCTTGTATTCAGCTTGTCCCAGTTTATCGTCAGAATCCCCTGATAGTTGAGGTATGCGAGAGCCGCAAAGAACAAGCCGATTATGAAGAGCATTATCTTGATCGCCTTTTTGATCGCATAGCCAATGAGAAAGCCGGCGACGCCGCCAAAGCCTATCGAAGTGCCAATGAATGCAAGGTCGACGCTCATGTATTGCTATATTCTTCTAGCACTTGCTATTATTTGAATCATGTTGAAGAAAGCTCTATGACATAATGAAAGCGATATGGACATATTTCTCGCCAATCAATGACTCTTGTTGATCGAAGTATATTTTGACGGACTCTGCCAGCCGGTAAACCCCGGCGGTGTTGCCTGCTATGCTTTTGCAGTCAAGCGGGACGGTAAGACGATCCACAGCGACTACGGGGTTGCAGGGGAACCATTTTCTCCGGAATCAACTAACAATGTGGCCGAGTACACGGCGCTTGCCAAGGCGCTTGAGTGGCTCGTTGCCAATAATTTCACTTCTGAAAAAATATTGATAAAAAGCGATTCGCAACTTGTCGTAAACCAGATGAACGGGACGTACAAGATAAAGGCTAAAAAGATCATCCCCCTCTACAAACAAGTCGTTCTGCTAAAGAGCAAATTTCCGGGCGTAGAGATCATCTGGGTGCCAAGAGAACAAAACAAGGAGGCAGACAGGCTGACCAACATTGCATACAACAAGGCGCTACAGGAAAATCCTGAATATCTGGACAGGGCGTTGAAAAAAAGTTAGGTGGACATGCAAGATGTCAGCTCGGCGCTGCCAAACAACACTGAAAACTGCTTGCACCACACAAGCACCGTGTTGTACTTTGACAGGTCGGTGCTTCTGGGATGTCGTAGTTCTGGTTGCCGTTATTTGCCTTGAGCCTTCCAATGCTGACAAAGTCCGACGCCTCTTTATCGGTCGCAACGTACACATACAGGTCTGGTCCATTTGTTGCCATCAGGTTTTCAAGTCTCAACACATCGCTTCCGCCTTCGACATAGACCACTCTGGCAAATCCTTCTACATCGTGTATGCGTTCACCGACGCCCACAAAACTGTCTGATGATTCCATCATCATGCTGCTGTCCCCTTCCATCATTGTGTCGTCCTTGTCATTCATCATGGTCTCATCATTGTCTGTCATGGCAGCGTCCTGCATTGATTCGTCTTCCATCATGCTGTCCATCATCGGAGCCGGCTCGTCTATGATGGTGTTTGCAGAGCGGGGAAGCGGAGTACACGCCTGCCGGCACGGCTATAGCAGCAACAATGATTACGACAATAATGCTCCTTTTCATGCGGCCTGTATATAATGGCTGTTTGTTAAAGCCATTTTCCAGATCATGTCCAGATCTTTTCCAAATTTTCTGCAATTTTGGATATTGCAAAGAGGAAAGAGAACTCTGGCATGCAGGCTGACAAGCCCAAAAGATAAGTAGCAATGCCCTTCGAGAGTCATCCGTGCCAGACAAATCAGGAAACGAGGAAAATATGCTTTATCTTGCTTTTTGCCAGCTGAAAAAGCGAAATCGTCAAAGACCGCCAGAAAGCTTTGAGTCGAACATCGGGCACCAATAATCAGATGGAATCATCCATTGTGATGAGCTGATTCTTGTTCTCTGCTATCAGAGGCATGATCTTGTCCATTATTATCGAATCAAAGTTCTTTTCCTCGACTTCGAGCGTAATTAGCAAGAAGTAATTTTCATTGATCGGGATCGTGGCCCGGTGCAGCCTTTCGTACCTACCAAAGGCATAGACCATCTTGCCTATCTTGGGCTCGAATTTGCCTCTGGTCTTTTGCCGTGCAATCGCGCTTGCGGCATACTGCTCGTTTTCCTCTTCAGTAAGCAATAGATTTACGCCCTCCTTGACCTTCTGGGTCAGGATCACGCCATTTTTGTTGACGACTGCCGCCCAGCGGATGGACCTGTCCTTTGCAATGACCTGCTTGCAGAAGGAGTCGAGGAACTCATAGTTGATTGTCAAGTCTGCTCCGGGCAGGTATGGCGGCCTCGATTAATAAGATTGGCTGCTGTTAGCTATATTAGCAACCAGAGCCTATTCACGGCAATGGCCGAATACGAATCTGGCACCTTCAGGTGCAGGGATTGTGCAAAAGAGTTCCTGACAAAGGAAGAGGCCGACAGGCACCACCGAGAATCTCATTCTGACGTTGAGGTTGGCGAATAACCGTTTAAACTGACTGACTGGTCAGTTATCCTTATTAGACTCAGTAGGTTTGTCAATGTCATTGCAAGCTGGAAGGGTGTCATGACATGCCAAAAGTAACAAGCATGTACAAGGCAGAGCTCAAGGAAAAAATAATTCAGGCAGCCATCGAGAGTTTTTCGCAGTCTGGCTATGACAGAACAAAGATGGAGGATATTGCAAAGCGGCTTGGACTGAGCAAGGGCACGCTCTACCTATACTTCAAGAGCAAGGAAGACCTCTTCATAGCAATCTGCGAACGCAACATACAAAAGAGCGACAAGGAAGATGCCGGCTTTTTCGTAAAGAGGGAGAACGTCGCTTCGGACGCGGAGCAGATCTATGACAACATCAGAAGGCGCGAACAGGACAACGACCGGGTCATGCTCGAGATGGTGGCCGAGTCGGCTCGTAACCTAAAGCTGAAAAAGTCGATGTATGAGCTCCACCTAAAGATCCACGAGCACGTCATGCAGAACATCAAGGCCAAGATCGACGCCGGGTTCATAAGAAAAGATGTCGACGCCGCAAACCTTGCGATAGCCTTGGTTGCCCTCTACGACGGTCTTGCCATCAACAGGATGCTTGGAATAAGCGAAACCACCAACAAAAAAGCGTGGGTGACCGCGCTAAAGGCTATAATCGCCGCTTCAAGCTAGTCGCTTATTGTTACCTTGACCATTCTCGCCTGCTCCGCGTCAATCGGTGCATCGGCCGCGTCCCTTTTCAGCTCAGCTATCTTGTCGACTGCATCCATGCCTGAGGTTACGCGCCCAAACACCGTGTACTGCCCATCTAAAAAGTTGGCATCCTTTAGTACGATAAAGAACTGCGAGCCGGCGCTGTTTGGATCCTGCGCCCTTGCCATTGAAAGCGCGCCTCTGGAGTGCTTGTTCTTGTTGAATTCTGCCTTGATGGTCCACCCTGGGCCGCCGGTCCCCCATCTGCTCCTGTTGGACGCGCTCTTTGTGTTGGG
>JBFLWZ010000170.1:0-4534 GCA_040757615.1 Thermoproteota archaeon
GGTGGCTATTACATAAAAGCGGCCGTGGGGCAGGTTCGAGCGCTTTACGCTTAATGAAAAGAGCACAGTAAAGCTCGTTTACCTAGATGGCGACAAACGTCTGTCGCTGCAATACCACAACAATAGATCAGAATTTTGGAAGGTGATCAAGGGGCCAATCAAGGTGCAGCTCGATAAAGACACAAAGACATTGCACACAGGCGAGACGATAACTATACCCAAGAAAACAATTCATAGACTCATTGGCGCAGGAGTAGATGCAATAATATTAGAGATATCGACAGGCGAGTTTGACGAAAGCGATATTGTTAGGTTGGAAGACGACTACAAAAGAGCAGATTAGATATCTAATTCATAGCTATTTGTAAAATGCCTGTTGATTCTACATAGCGAAAGCGATATAGAAAGAATGAAAGATGTGGTTGTCATGTTTTCACCTTTGTTGTGATAGGATTTATTCTAGTGCAATCAAGTTTGCTAAAATGCCACCATCACCTTCGAACATTATCACTACTTGGAAGTCCCCTGTAACTTCCAAGTTAAAGTCCGCTTCCAGATCATTGTAGCCTTTTGACATACTGTATGTTGATATCTCTTCAGAGTCAATGATTTCGCCGTCCTGCACTATTGCCACTATTATAGTTCCGGATGTCCTTGATGTCTGCTCTCTTGCAACGAATTCGACAGTATCGATTACAAAGTCGTCATCGCCACTGAAAGTGAACATCTTGCTTGCAACTAATCTGCAATATTCAGTGCTACATAGATTACTCGAATCGATAGGCTCGTTGACGGGCATTGGTTCTTCTGGTTCGGTAGTTGGCTCTTCTTCAGGAGCTTCTGGAGCTGGCCGCTCTGATCCCGTTGGATCGATTTCCCTTACGCTGAGGTACTTGAAGCTCCATGTTAGATCATCGGACCGCCATGCTGCAACGTTCTGAGTGTCTGTGCCGCCGGGCCGAGTCAGTATTTCGTCCCTTTCTCTGCCACAGGATGAATCAAAGTCGCTGTCGTTTGTGCTCCATCCACCCCTGTCTTCATAGACTGATGCCAGTTCCCAATTGTTTGCAACAACCAGGTTGCCGTCTTTGTCAGTTACATCGTCGTCGATGTAGCTTTCAAGCCTGACGTACGTGTTTCCATCCTCGACAAAGTTGTAGATGACAGCTTTAAAGCCAATCCACCGATCTTCGAGTGGTTCTGTGGTTGCACGAGTCTCTGCGCGGTTGCCAGCATAGGCGGGATGCGTGACTTCTTTGTTCCACGCCGCCATGCCGTCCCCATACAGCCTCGCCTTGTACGCGCTGCCGAGACACTCATCCCTTGACGAGTGGTGACCGCCGCGCGAATACATTTGCAAAAGCTCGTTTGAGCCGCTCTCGATCTTGGCATATGCCGTTATCTCTACGCTGAGCCACTTTTCGTTTGGTGGCGACCACGCCTCCATCCTTATCTCGTCGGCAGAGACCCTCCACGAGCCGTCAGAGTTCTGACTGAAGCGAACGTTGTCTATGTTCCGCAGGTCGCTTTTAGGGTCGTCCATATCGACGTACCACTCGTTTCCACCCTGTGCAGTTGGATAGATCTTTTTGATGCCAAACTTGTCCAGTTCTCCTTCTTCGCTGTAGGCAGGCGTCATTATGCTTCCAAGTTGAAAAGATAGCATTGCAAGCGACACCAGCAGTGCTATTGCCGCAATTCCTTTACTCGAATGTTTTTCTAGCACACCTCTCCAGCGAAACTCTACATGTTATTAAGGGTAGGATACTGAAAGAAATCTGATTCTATTTTCACAACTGTAGGATTCCTACACATTCAGATGTTCAACCAGCTGCCGGCGTCTCGCGTGTAACGTGCGAGCCGTCCGCTGTCATAGTGAACCTGAATACCTGATCCACTTCTGAATCCTCAAAGATGTCCGAGTCGTGCGTTATTATGACCATCTGCGCAAGAGGGCCGGCACCCTCCCTGAATGCCTCCGATATTATCCTCACAAGGGCCTTTCTCCTTTCCTCGTCAAGGTGCGTGGTGGGCTCGTCAAGAATTACAAAGTCGAGCTTGTTGGATCCCATCATGTATGCGATGCCCAGACGCAGTGCAAGGGCGACTGCGACCTTTTCCCCGCCGCTCAGTGAATCCATGTCTATTTCGCCCTGCCTGCCGTAGCAGGTTATCGATATTTCCCTGGTGCCTTCTTCAAGCTCGATCCTTGAAATGCCGATGTTAAAGAGCGACGCGTATTCTGACGCCTTTTGCGATATTATCCCAAGCGCCCAGGAGCGAAGGCTTATCCCCACCATCCCGTCCCTGTTGAATATCACTGACCGGATCTTTTCAAGCGTCCTGACAAACTCTGCCGCCTTTCGCAGCTGCTCGATCGATTTCCTTGCTGAATCCAGGGCGGCCTTGTTGTCATCTATTGCTTTTTGGTGGACGCCGATCTTTCTGTTGACGTCCAGCAGCCGCTGTGACAGGTTGCTTTTTTCCAGCTTGGCATTTGAATACTGCTGGTGGCTGAACCCCTTTACTCGCTCTCTCAATGAGATGATCTCTTTGGCCAGCGACCTTGAATGATCGTCTATTGCTATTTGCGACGGATCGCTGCCGGCTTTTGTAATCTCTTTTGGCAGCCTCGCAAGGTCCTGCTGCTTGTTCCTCAGATCCTCTTCCAACCGGACTACATCGCTGGCGGAGGCAATAGAGTTGTTTGAAAGGAATTTTTCTGCTGCTGCTATCTTTTTGTCAAGCTCTACCAGCTGCTGTTCTTCTTTTTTTAGCTCAACTTTGGCCAGCTGCAGTTTGGACTTTTCGCCTGCCTTGATCTTGATCTCTGCCTGTATGTGCACAAGGTCAAACATTTCGTTGATTTTTGTGACAGAAGAATTGCATACAGGGCACCTGCCATCCACCACCTGAAGGCGGCCTGCGCATTCCAGAAACCCGCGCAGCTTGCCGGATGCACCTTCGTTTTCCTCCATCTTTGACTGCACTTCATCTATTTCCGACTTTGCCATCTGGAGGCGCATGTTGACTTCATCCTTGCTCTTTAGCAGATCTAGCGAGATTTTCGCTTCCTTGATTATGCGCTCTAGCCTTGACACTTCGGTACTTGTCTGGCTCCGCTTCTCGTTCACATGCCTCACGAGCAGCTCTTCTCGCGTCTGGAGCTCCCTGACCTGCAGGATCATGGGCTCCATCCTCTCGATCTCCTGTTCCACCTGCCGGATCTTGTCCTCAACAATCTTCCTTTCGTCTTCAAATTCTGCAAGGACCGATTCTGACTGTGCCAGCTCTGATTCTTTCTTGCCGATCAGCTCTTCCATCTTTTGGATGTCCTGATCGGAATAGCCCCCGGTATCGTCACGCAGCCTTTCGCGAAAGCCGGCTATTACTTCGCGCATCGTTTCATAGGCCAGATCAAGCCTGTCTATTCCTATCAGCCCGTTCAATAGTTCCTTGAACTCTTTTGGCTGTGCTTCGACTATTTTTACAAGCTCGCCCTGCTGTACTACCGCCGCCACGCGCAGCTTTTCATAGTCCATCCCGAGCACCTTTTCCACTTCCTTTTTGGTCGATTCGCCAAACTGCCTTCTTTCGCCTCCGACCAGCAGCTTGTTTACGATCTGGCCGCCATCTGAAACAAGGGAAAGCTGCGCAAAAGACTGCGAGGGGCCGTCCATCCCCCTCGCGACCTCGTACTCTCTCGAATTCAGAGTAAAGCGCATCTGTACTGTAGCATGGTTGGCTCCCCTCCTCACGAGGTTCTTTTTCGACTTGCCACGGGTGTGCTCGCCAAACAGGGCAAAGGTTATCGCGTCGATCACCGACGACTTGCCCGAGCCGTTGTGGCCGACAAAGATCGTTATGCCTTTTCCAAACTCTATTCGGGTGTCCTTGTGCGCGATAAAGTCCTTCAGCTGGATGTCTTTTATCATTTCGCGGCTCCTCTCTCGAACTTGCCGGCCTTGTACGCCTGCCACACTATCTCCAGAACTGCCTTGGCGCCATCCTTCTCTGCTGCCAGGGGCAGGATTTCGCCAACTGCAAACTTGGCAAGCTCGTCCGATCCAAGCGCTTCAACCGATAGCCTGTAAAGCTCGCCATCAATGTCGGCAGGTCTTGAATCGTACACGGCTGTTGCCATGCGGTCTTCGAGCGGCTGCCAGACATAGTGCAGGCAGCATTCGTTGAGCCTCTTTAGCTGCTCTGCTATCACTTTGGAATCAATGTCGCTTCCGGCGACCTCTATCCTCGCAACCGGCTTTTTGCTGCCAAGGGCCTTTGCCTTTTCTATCACCCTGTCCAACTCGTTAGCAATGTCGTTGTAGCTTATCCGGGCGGAGAACTGCTGGCGACGTTTGCTGAGAGGGATCCAGTGGGTCAATGGTTCCTCCCCTGACATGTCCGTGATGATAAAGCCCTTCTCTGCCTCCTTGATCCCTTCGCTTGGCGTAAGGTCGATGGAACCGGGATATGCAAGGGGGCCGCCAAGGAATCCAAACCTCTTTTCCTGATGATCGTGGTAGTGCCCAAG
>JBFLWZ010000171.1:0-4525 GCA_040757615.1 Thermoproteota archaeon
AAGCATGGCATATCCGACTCTTGATGCAGTACTGCTTTCAATCGCGATACTGACTATTGTAAGCATAAGACCTAGCAACAACGGCTATCTCTTTGTTCCATCCATTCTGATAACAGTCGGTATCATAGCTTTTGTAATAGCCGATACAGGGTTCGGATACAGTGCAGTGGCAGATCCAGAGATGCTAGAAATGCAGGATGAAGTATGGAATTCCCTTTACGCTCTGAACTATCTGTGTCTTGCTGGCGCGCTATACTGGTACTACAGGATGTCGCCGCGTCCTGTGCCATAACTTGTTAGGCTATGTGCCATAAGATCACCTTACGCAGGCAGAAACACGTGGTCGAATGCTATGGCGACCACTGTTTATAATTGTGACAGCACGGAAAGGTAGGCATTATCATGCAACGCCACCTTCGACCAAATTACGCCGTGGTGCGCGCATATTGCTCGCCTACGCACTTATCCCATGCTGAAACCCGCAAATGCGAGTATTCATAATAAGTCGATTCATCTATTTAAGATCAGTGTTAGTCTTCTCTATAGACTATGTTAACTCATTTATACTAAGAAGGATATGGTAGAACATTCTCATATGACAAGAACCTCTCATAATCAAGGAGAAAAAAAGTTAGGGCCATTCTGCCAAGCAACAGGCTGCTTTGATTTGGCAGATTTTTACATCGTTCTCAAGGAGACAGAGGAGCCTAATTATTACGAGGTCAGAAAGGAAAGCAACTACGAAAAGGTTGAGAAGGGTTTTGATGATGAGATGCAATTCGACGGGTTCAAGATGATAATTTACTTTTGCAGCAGGCACGACTGGGAATTCAGATATCTTATTCTCGGGAGCGAGCTTCGGATCGCGAAGCGCTGCAACCTCCACACTCCAGAAATCCGGCAGGGTCGATGACCCGCCAGCTGTCAAGTCGGTAAAATAATATTGAATAGCTGCCTGTCGAGAAGCCGCCTAGAAACGGTTGGAATGTTGACACGACTGGCAGCCCGTTGTTGCTTTCTGCAAACTCTCTCAGTCTCTTTACCTCAAAACCCTTCAGGCGCGGTATACCCGAGCTTGCCTTAACCTGTATAAACCATTTCTGTCCATCGCAGGTGGCGACAATGTCGGCTGGCCCCCTGCTTGCCGGCGACAGCCGGACGTTCCACCCGACCGTCTTCAGGTAGAGCGCGACCACATATTCAGCCTCCCGGCCAAACTTGCTCCACGAATACAAGCAAGCGGCCGGTGCTGCAATCCCATATAGCTGTTCCTGGCCGCGATTGTTCACCCACGGCTCAACAAAATACATATGTGACGGCAACAGCGTAAGTGCTTGTCTCCCCTATGACTGCCTTTGTCGCTTTGAAGGTTGGACGATGGGATCTCGCGGACCTTGTCAAGGACCCTTCCGGCGACGAATTTGCGTGGCTTTTGAAATCTATCGAGGAGCAGGTCACACAGTTTGAAAAAAGCAGGCAGATCCTCCGGCCAGATATTTCTTCATCCGAATTTGAAGAGTTGATCCATAAGATCGAAAACATCTCTGAAAAGATTGCAGTAGCAAGCGGCTATGCCCACCTGCGCTATTATGCTGATACTTCCTCTAATGAGGCATCGGCGCTTGTTATCAGGATTGAAAAGCTCGCTGCCGACATTGGAAACAGGATGCTCTTCTTTGATCTGTGGTTCAAAAGGGAGCTCGATGATTCAAATGCAACCAGGCTGATGAATGCTGTCCCGATGGTATACAGAGAGTATCTCCGGCACAAGCGGTTGGTTGCGAAATATTCACTGAGTGAGCCAGAAGAGCGGATCATCAACACCCTTGAAGTCACTGGCACCCGGGCGCTGGTAAAGATCTATGACAAGATGACAAGCGCCTTTGAATTCACGATGAAGCTAAAGCGCGGAAGAAAAACCGTGGAGAAAAAATTTGACAACAAGGAAAAGCTGGTGTCTCTTGTCAGGAGTCCGGATGCACACATCAGGGAGGCGGCATACAAGTCGCTGCTTGGAGTATACAGGAAGAACAGCGGAGTGCTGGGAGAGATCTACCAGAATGTAGCAATCCAGTGGCGCGACGAAGCTATCTCAATGCGCGGCTACAAGTCACCAATCTCTGTCCGTAACATCGCAAACAACCTTGACGATGCGACCGTTGAAGTGCTGCTTGCCTCCTGCAGAAAGAACGCAGCTGTCTTTCAGGATTACTTCAGGGAAAAGGCCAAGATGCTTGGCATGAAAAAGCTGCGAAGATACGACCTATATGCGCCCATTTCAAACAAGACTGCGGATAGCAAAAAGTTCACCTTTGGCAAGGCCGTGACAAGCGTGCTTGACACCTTTGGAGACTTTGACCCACAAGTCCGAAAGCTTGCCGAGCGCGTCTTTGCAGAACACCACGTCGACTCGGAGATCAGAAAGGCAAAGCGCGGAGGAGCATTCTGCTACACAGTCACCCCCAAGAGGACGCCCTACGTTCTCCTGAACTTTGATGGCCAGACCAGGGACGTGGCGACCCTTGCGCACGAGTTTGGTCATGCCATCCATAGCATGCTTGCGTCAGAAATGCCGATAATGGTCTCCCATGCACCGCTGCCTCTTGCCGAGACTGCATCAGTGTTTGCAGAGATGCTGCTCAACGAAAAGCTGGCAGAAAAGATGACTAACAGAGAACGCAGAATTCTGCTTGCAGAAAAGATCGACGACATGTATGCCACCACTATAAGGCAGGCGTATTTTACACTCTTTGAAATCGACGCTCATAGAGCGATAGCTGAAAGCAATGCGACGATCGATGCGGTTGCCAAGATATACTTTGATAACCTTAACGACCAGTTTGGCACTTCGATTGCGTTGTCGCCCGATTTTCAATGGGAGTGGGTATACATCCCGCACTTTTACCACACGCCGTTCTATACTTATGCATACTCGTTTGGCAACCTGCTAGTGCTGTCATTATATCGCCAGTACAAGCTCGAAGGCAAGTCGTTTGTGCCCAGATACCTCAATATATTGTCTGCAGGAGGGTCGAGAAAGCCCGAAGAGCTCTTGATGGAGGCAGGAATCGATATCTCTAGAGAAGAGTTCTGGCAGCAAGGGTTCGACTATGCAAAAGAAATGATACAGCAGCTGAAATCACTTGCGCCATGACAACGCAATACTTGCAGCCTGCATAGCAGGATCAATGTCTGCCGGCGTGCTACTGCCGGCGGCGGGGCTGCTGATTGAGCCGTACATCCTCGTATGGCTGGGAGCTCTCCTTTTCCTTAACCTGATCAGGCTAAACACTTCTGACCTGCTAGCGACCTTTACAAATCCCCGACAACTAGCCACGCTCTCTGCAACTAAGCTAGTGGCGCTGCCGCTTGGCATGTATGCCCTAGTACATTTTGTTTACCAGCCATTTGCTCTACCTGTGCTACTCCTCTCAGGCATCTCAACTGGGCTAGGCGCGCCATTTGTCGTCAACCTGATAGGCGGACGACTCTCTCTCGTCGTGGGCATGATAATAACCACATCGCTAGCAGTACCATTTGTCCTCCCTTCGTTGGTATATGCACTGGTTAGCTCGCGGCTGGAAATCCCGGTGTTTGACATGGTAGTACTGCTTGCAGCCGCGCTTTTTGCTCCACTTGCTGCAAGCTGGTTCACGAAAAGGCGCTTTCCTACTGCATCAAGGTTTGCCGATGAAAACTCGTTCCCGCTGTCGCTTATCTTTATCATCCTGATCAACTTTGGCATGTTTGCCAAGTTCTCAAGCTATTTTTACGAAGAGCAGGTGTTCCTGCTGCAGACAATCGCGACTGCGTTCTTATGCTATGCGACCTACGGCATAATTGGCTATGTAATCTCGATAGGCGATATACATGAAAGGAACGCCGGCCTGATATCGATGAGCTACATAAACAACGTGCTCGTTGCCGTGCTTGCGTTCCAATTCTTTGGCCCGCAGGTGGCCGCGCTTGCCGCGCTGTACAATATCCCCTATTATGCAGGAATCGTCGCGATCAAGAAATTCATGCCGGGGCGATAGGTATATTTTTTTGAATCCTTGCAATACGGGCAACACCGGTGATCTAGGTAAAAACATGAACAAGAGAAGGACGGTAGAGCAAAAAGGGGCTCATAAAGTTGCTTACAAAGAGACAGCAAGAATTCTCAATACGAAAAGAAAGAGAGAGATGGGACTGGCCACATCCTGATCTATGAAGTGTTAAATGAGAAGTGGGGCAAAGCTGGTGTGCTCGACCTCAACATGAAGTAATAATCAAGCTCCTGCTGGAAACGTACACGCTGGTCAGTCTTGTGCTGCATCTAGAATGGCCCTTGCCTGTTTGTAATGCACTGCATCTATCATCCTGCCGTCTAGCCTTACGGCGCCTCTACCCTGTCCTTTCTCCATTGCATCGCCAAGGGCGTGCACCACCTTTCGTGCCCATTCAACTTCATTCTTGCTTGGTAAGAACACCCTGTGCACTGGCTCTATTTGGTTTGGGTGAATTATGCTCTTGCCCGAATAGC
>JBFLWZ010000172.1:0-4484 GCA_040757615.1 Thermoproteota archaeon
ATCAATGCCAAGAAAAGAGATTTCCACATTGCTATTGCTGCTCATTTAGCTCCAGAATTATTTATAGAAATCTGACGAGAAGACCGCCGATTTGTCCGGTGGACAAATGAATCGCTACTGCATTCTTTTTCAAGTAGCGCCCATGAGACATTTTTCAGCACCGACGATGTCAGAGCAAGGCAAAGTGGAAGAACGTCTTGGCACACAAATAAAAATATGAGAACCTGTACCACCGCGTCTAAGTAGTAATTTCGCCGGCCGCATTATTTGGCTCTGGTGGATCTTTTCGATATGCCACCTTGAGCCATACTGGTGTGATTATGGTGGTCAATGCCACCATAATAATTATTGTAGTGTAAATGTCATTAGTAAGAGCGCCTGAAGATACCCCTACGCCTGCAACGATTAGACCTACTTCGCCTCTAGAGATCATGCCTATTCCAACCTTCATGGCCTTGCCCTTGTTCTTCAGGAATATCATAGCAGGCAATCCGCAACCTGCCAGTTTCGTTCCAATCGCAACTGCCACTATTATTCCAGCAAGATAGAGAACGCTAATGTTGATGCCGCGAAGGTCTACCTGAGCTCCAATGATCGCAAAGAACAACGGAGCAAAGATTATCTCTAATTTTGAAACATAGCCTTCCATCTGTCTAATGACGCGCGTACTTGCAACAGCCATGCCTACTGCAAAAGCCCCGACAATGGGAGAAAGCCCAACGGCTGCGGCAATACCGGCCGCTGCGAAAAATGCGGCAGTTGTAATTCCTTCTACGCTACCCTTTGACTTCCACAGCCTCTCGACATGCAGAACTCTCGGGATTATGAATATGGTAGCAACGAGAAGAGCTGCGAATATCCCAAGTATCTTGAGTATCAGAAATGTAATGTCTACGACATTTGGGGCAAGGTTCCCTGTCTGCACCATCGTCGTAACTACCGAAAGAACAGCAATGGCAAGTATGTCATCTACAATGGCAGCGCCAAGTATCAGGCGGGCTTCTGGCGCGTGCATCCTTCCAAGCTCTGTCAAGACCTGAATTGATATTGCAATGCTCGTGGCAGTCAATGCCGTTGCGATAAGCGTTGCTTGGAGAGCCTCGACACCAAAGGCAATAAACGCGTAATACCCTACAAAGAAGGGTATGATGACTCCGATGGAACCGACAGTAAATGCTGCTACCCCGCCCCTTAGGAACTCTCGCGGTGTAATATGCAAGCCTGCTATGAACAAGATCACGATAGCGGCGATTTCGCCAACGTGTCTAACTGTCTCACTAAGATTAACAATCGGCTCACCATCAAATAGATACAATCCGCCAAGAGCAAATGGGCCAACGATAATGCCTGCTAGTAGTTCACCTAGTACTATTGGCAGCTTTATCCGATGGAACAACTCCGCCATCAGCTTGGCAGCAAATAGCAGTATGCCAAGTGAGATTATTACATGGATGAAGTCTGCTGCCAAGGAACATCAGATGAAGGTAAATCTCTGTAGCTTCATATAATGGTTTTATGCGATCGAACGTTTCAGTTGCCGTTCTGCATTTTTATCCAACAACTATCCTTTTCATTCAACAGCCTAGTAAATTGATGCACTCTTGGTATATCGTTGATTTCTTTCTACACCCGTCTACAATTTTAGGTTCCATTAAGTTAGCGGATTATAGAAGCGTGTAAGATGTCGTGTCATAGATCTGATTTTGATTTTAGATGGCCGTGAACTCTTGCAGGTTTTGTCCATGAATTTAGCGCATATGGGCGACATATCCGACGGGCGGATTTCTATTGTTCTTCCGAAATGATACTTTTGGCAGTATTGCCAAGTGATCCAGTTATTATCCCAGTTGCCTCATAGGCATCTAGTTGACAATCCTTTCTGGCACATGTGGATGGAGCTATCAAGAGTGGATAGGCGCCTTCTACCCAAACAACAGGGTATCCAAGCTCCCGTTCTATGCTCGAGTCTTTAATTCGGTGGAGGTCGACTCGTCGTTTTACAGGGCGCCTTCAAGGTCCATGGTTGCAGGATGGATTAAGTCGACAGGGCCTGACTTCAAGTTCTCGCTAAAGATCCCAAAGACCATAACACATGACAGGCTGCTTGTAGGAGCAGAAAAAGAGTTCCTTGATTTCATTGATCTTGTGCAGCCCATTGCAAAGGCAGGCAAGCTCGGCTGTCTTCTTATCCAGCTTCCGCCCGACTTTACGTTCAGGCAGAAGGGCGACCTTCAATCGTTTTTTGAATTGCTCCCAACAGACATCCACTTTGCAGTCGAGTTCCGCCACGAGTCATGGGACCGGGAGGAGACGTGGGACCTTTTGAAGGAATACAATGTCGCAAACACGGTGACTGACTCGCCGATTGCGTTCCTGGCAAGGCCGATTGTCACGGCCTCTACGCATTCGTATGTCCGGTGGCACGGCAGGGGCGAGCCGGTGTGGTATGACTATGCATATTCCGAAGAAGAGCTGCACCCTTGGCTTGCCAAGCTTACAGGCTTGGAGGAAAAGGTCCCAGTGGTCTATGCATATTTCAACAACCACTACCACGCCAATGCTCCAGACAATCTGCTCCAGCTGATAGAGATGCGCGGTGAACTGACGGATGTGCAGAAAAAAGTAATGGCGCGCTCGGCGCGCTATAGGCGCAGAAAGGCTACTGCAAAGCTGACCGACTTCATTTCCTGAGCGCCCTCATGAGGAGCGACTTTGCCCTGTGCATGCCCGGTATGGTAAAGCCTCTTGCAACCACCACAGGGCAGCTGATCTGTTCAAGCATTGCCAAAAAGTCTGGATCATGGAATATCGAATAACCGCCGACGGCTGCGCCCATGATTACAATGTCAGGCTGGAGGGAGTTTATAGCGGACAGCACAAGGTCAGCAGACTTGGCGCTACTGTCCTGCGCCAGCTGCACCTCCTTCAGCTCTATGCCGAGCCGGGTCAGGTACTCTTGCTGCATTGCGACGCTGCTCTTCTCACCCTCTCCCTTGCTTATGGAGATCAGGTTCACCTTGAAGCGCCCCGAATGTTCAAGCCAGCTAGTCGCCTTCAACACCACATCGGAATGCTCTCCTCCATCATATGCCACGACCATGTTTTTCTTCTCTGCAACCTCCTGCGCATTCAGATCTATGCCTACGCGCTCGTGCTCCGGCTCTAGCTCCAAAGAGTCGTTCTCCGCCCTTATCGCCAGCACCTTGCACGTCATCAGAGTCATCAGCTTCCTGTCTCTCCGGAGCGCCTCAAAATCGGTGATAAGCAGATCGATCTTTTGCTCCTCTATGGTGGCCAGTATGGCCTCTGTAGCGTCATGTGAAACCCTGACGAGGTAGTGGCTGGGGATGCCTTCCCTGTCGAGCAGCTTTTCAAGGGGCTCAAAGGAGCGCTTGGCGGTGTCGGCAAAGGCCACGCCGGCGGACAGTGGCGTCTGGTGTGGCACCGTTATCACGCGCAGGATGTTCACCTCTCCTGTAGTCTCCTTGGCTATCCTTATTGCGTATTTCAAGAGCCTGTCGGGATTTTCCGGCGTGTAGGGAATGAGGATTCGGTAGTCCTGCCTCTTCAGGTCGCCCTCGGAGGTCACTATCGGGGCATAGTGCTGTATCTCCTGCTTGAAGGTATACATGCGATAGAGTGCAAAACCCACTAGGATCCAGAGGACCGTTATGCCCCAGCTGAGCGGTTGGGTGACAAGCAGGTAGAGCGCTAGTCCAAGCTTCAAAAAGATGCCGATAATGGGTATTACCGGAAACAGCGGAGTCTTGAATCCGTACGACAGCTTGTCGCCATAAATCCTGCGTATGGTGATAACCGCGACATTCACCTGCGTGAACAAAAGGAGAAAGATTACACCGGCGGCAACTGCAATGTCGGCAAGCGGGAGCGCGTATGCCACAAACGCCATAATTATTCCAGAGATCACTATTGCAACATGCGGCGTCTTGTTTCTGGGATGAATCGAGCTCAGCTTGTGGGGCAGATTGTAGTGCCTGCCCATAGCGAACGCCACTCTTGCAGAGGAAAAGGTAGTGGCATTCAAGGCCGCGAGCGTTGAGACCATGCCTCCTCCTAACACCAAAAAGACGCCATAGGGCAAGAACTGTTCAGCGGCCCTCATGATGCCCAGCTCTCCTTCCCGTCCTATGAATTGCCACGACGCGACCCCTTCTGGGAATATCGATCCTATTGAAACAAAAGCCACAAGGCAGTACAGGATGACTACGATAGCAAGAGAAATGAAAATCGCCCTTGGAATGTTCTTCTTTGGGTTCTTGACTTCTTCACCGGTCTGAACAATAATTTCGTAGCCTTCAAACGCTATGAATGTGAGGCCCATTGCCGCGACGAGGCCGGCCACGCCAGTAGGCATAAAGTCTGCAAAATTGGCTGTCCATCCTGGATTGTTGTACATGGTCCAGAGTCCGGCGCCTATCAACGCGAAGATCGTGCCAAGCTGTACTAGCGTGACTATGGTCCCG
>JBFLWZ010000173.1:0-4456 GCA_040757615.1 Thermoproteota archaeon
AACCCGTCGCCGCTTCTTCCAAAGTGACCATAAGCCGCTGTCTTTTGGTACACCGGGCGCTTCAAATCAAGCGTCTTTATGATGCCAGCCGGCCTCATGTCAAACACCTTCTTTACCTTGTCCTCGATTTCTTCCTCCGATACCTTGCCGGTGCCAAAAGTGTCTACCATTATGGAGACAGGTTCTGCAACTCCTATTGCATAAGCAACCTGAACTTCGCACTTGTCAGCCAGACCTGCAGCAACAACGTTCTTGGCAACATATCTTGCCATGTAGCAGGCAGATCTGTCAACCTTTGATGGGTCCTTACCAGAGAATGCGCCTCCGCCATGCCTCCCCATGCCACCATAGGTGTCGGCGATTATCTTTCTGCCCGTCAGACCAGTGTCCCCGGGCGGGCCGCCTATGACGAACCTGCCTGTAGGGTTGACAAGGAATTTTGTCCTCCCATCAATCCAGCTGCCGCAGACCGGCTTGATTATCTTGTTGATGACTTCTTCGCGCAGCTGGTTCATGCTTATGTCTGGTGAGTGCTGTGTTGAAACAACCACAGTGTCAATGCGCTTTGGCACGCCGTCTTCATAGACTACAGAGACCTGCGACTTGCCATCAGGCCTGAGCCAGCCCAGCTCTTTCTTTTTCCGCGTGCTCGCAAGTTTCATGGACAGCTGGTGAGCCATGGTGATTGGAAGAGGCATCAGCTCAGGTGTCTCGTTTGTGGCAAATCCAAACATGAGTCCCTGGTCTCCTGCTCCTTGCTCCTTGTTTGAGGTGGCCGTAACGCCCATTGAAATGTCCGGGCTCTGCTCGTGAAGAGCAGCAAGCACGGCGCAAGAGTCGCAGTCAAAACCATAATCAGGCTTGTCGTAGCCTATTTCGCGGATGGTGTCACGGACGATCTTCTGCACGTCCACCCTGCCTCTTGATGTGACCTCACCTGCGACAAATACAATGCCAGTTGTTGTCATTGATTCAACAGCGACACGCGAGTCAGGATCCTGACTTAAAAAGTCGTCTAAAACAGCGTCAGAGATCTGGTCGCACACCTTGTCGGGGTGCCCTTCGGTCACGCTTTCAGAAGTGAACAGCCAGCGTTTTACCATTTGTAAATCGACACCATGATTAGAACTCTTTTTCCAGTTTGATGAAGAGGACGTTGTTGCCTCTGATGACGACCTTGCCATAGTTTGCAAGCACGTCAGAGCCATTGAACTCTTCTGCGTCTGTCAGGATCAGGTTCATGTACGAGTCGACATTGTTCATGCGACCCTTGTACTCTATCTCGCTCTTGAGCCTGACAGCAACCTTTCTGTTAATCGCGCGCTGCAGTGTAGAAAGTGGACGCTTTGGCTGCTGTGATGACGGCGAGGACAATCTAACTAATCACTTTTCAAAAAATCGAGGCTCGAATAAAAAGGTTCCTTTGCCACAGGTTCATAAGCAGGTTTTGTACACAATAGTCAGCTCAAAACCTTGGGAATGATTTCCACGGGCTCTAAAGCATTGGATGCCCTGCTTGGAGGGGGCATGCGTACAGGGATGGTTACAGACATTTACGGTGAAGCTGGCTCTGGCAAGTCACAATTGTGTTTTACCCTGTGCGCCAACTGTGCAAAGGACGGCAGCAGGGCGATGTTTGTAGACACCTCTGGCACATTTCGACCTGAACGCATCGTGGAAATTGCAAGATCGCCTGGCGCGCTTGACAGGATCACTTTTGTCAGAGCGCTTACGACGTACGACCAAGCAAGCGCGGTAAAAAGGATAGTCGAAATCGATCCTAGGCTAGTTGTCGTCGACAGCGTGACGTCGCTGTTTTCCGTGGAATATTCAGGTCCTGCGCGTCATCTTGCGGTCATGAAGCACCTTCACGAGCTGGCACTCGCCGCCATAAACACTGGCTGTGCAGTGGTCATCACAAACATGGTCAGAAATGTTCCGATAACCGTTGTCGATCAGGCAGGCCGGAACATAGCACAGGCAGTCGTTCCATCACAGCAGCGCGAATATCTTGGAAGCTCGGTCTCTATCTACTCGCATGTAAAGCTGAAACTAGAGATAGAAGATGCTCCAAAGTCGCGGTTCCAAGCAATCTTGGTGCAGCCTGTGGGCAGAGAGCCCGTTCAATATGCCGTAACCTCGCACGGCATTTCGGATATCGACTAAATATTTTTTACCCCTCTTAACCATTTTAACATGTGGACCTGTCAAGGCATGAAGAGTTGCTAAAGACCGGCAAGGTGCCGCTGTCCATAGTCCTTCCGACGTACAACGAATCTCAAAACATAACCAAGATGCTCGATTCCATAGCGGAGACGCTTCCTGCCGATGCCCTTGCAGAAATAATCGTCGTTGACGACAATTCTCCCGACTGCACCGGCGACATTGCGAGCCGGCACAAAGTCAGCAACGAGAAATTGCGTATACAGGTTATCCGGCGGCCCGGCAAGCTGGGCCTCAGCTCTGCCATACTTGCAGGCGTCCAGTCGGCTGCAGGCGACATTATTGTTGTCATGGACGGCGACTTTTCTCACCCACCGCATGCCATTCCCAAGATGGTCGAGGAGCTTCAGGATTCAAAATACGACATTGTGGTCGCGTCGAGATACATAAAGGGAGGTTCGGTGATCGGCTGGCCGTTCAAGCGCAGGTTGATGAGCAAGGGAGCAACTAAGATAGCGCAGGTAGGGCTTGGCATAGAAGTCAATGACCCAATGTCCGGATTCTTTGCGTTCAAACGACACATCATTGAAGGCATCCAGTTCGATGCCATCGGCTACAAGATGCTGCTAGAGATCCTTGTCAAGGCAAAGGGCGCACGGGTCAAAGAGGTGCCCTATACGTTTACCAACAGACGCGCCGGTGCAAGCAAGCTCGATTCTTCTGTCATGCTTGACTATTTTAGGGCTGTCTGGCGGCTTTACCTCTATGGCAGGTCTGTGGCGCTGGGAGAGAGGCGCACGTCTGTCAGGTTCCTGTCAAAGGCAGGCAGGTTCTACACGGTCGGCGCGACAGGACTTCTTGTAAACTACCTTGTCTCAATTTTGTTCAAGACCGCCGTTCCAGAACTCTGGTACATCTATGCCACCATCGTTGGCATAGTCTTTTCCATGACGTCCAACTTTTTCCTCAACAAGATATGGACTTTTGAGGACAGAGATTTCAGCACCAAAAAGACGGCCCTACAGTACGGCATGTTCATGGGCTTTAGCTCGCTTGGCGCCCTTGTCCAGCTGGGCATGGTATACCTGCTTTCCGAAAACTACAGCACGGGCTACGAGCCGGCCCTAATCATAGGCGTCGCAACGGCAGCAGTCGGCAACTTTTTGCTCAACAAAAAATGGACGTTCAAGGAAAAAATATGGAGTTAAATCAGCTGCTGGGCTGATACTATCACGATTTTAATAAATTAAAATCAAAAGGCTTAATAATTTACTTCCCTAATAACAGGCAACCGAAAAACGTCCGCTAAATGGGTAGAGACCCTCCGTATCAACATGGGGTATTTGGGGTCCCCTGCGATAGGAGGATGACCCTACCTAATTACATACATACTTTCCAGAACCAACTCTCACAACACTTTAATTCATTTTAATGCGACCACCACTGTTGGACGTGTTTGAAACGTCTGCAAAGATCCTGTCATTGGCGACGACTGGAGCATCCTATCAAAGAATCATGATTGATCATGGGCATCTCAGACGGGACGAAATGAGTTGGCTCCTGAATATGCTTGTGGACAATGGCCTCCTTGAACTTGACGCCTCGTCAACTTACTGGACTACTACAGACGGGGTAAAGTTCCTAGAGATCCAATTCAATATGGAGCGGATACTGCAGGCGCAAAGGAGCCTAGTTTGAACGCCTCTTTCGCGGTTCCATTAGCCCCATCAGCTGGTAGCCGTATTCCAAGTTGTGCTTGACGTGGTTTATGCCATGTGTCCCATGGGGAACGAACTTGCCATCAAGTACATTTTCGATGTATGTTTTTGCCTTTCTGATCGAATTGACGGCATGCTGCAGCTGGTTGTCAGTCAGCTTGCGGCCAAGTTCCTTTTCGACTTCCTTCTTAAATGCCGCGGGACTTGACAGCTTGCTGTACTTTTGCAGGCGCTTGTAATTCACAGAAAGATCGGTTATCTTTTTGACGTCTGCCGCCTGCAAGCTGGCGATCGAGTGTTCTAGGTCCTTCCTGGACCTGCCTGTGATGTGAATCAGGTTTTCAACCAGCTCGTCGCTGTAAGAGGGCGGCATAGCCGTATGCGAGACTTTTTCGTTCATTGGCACTACAACATAGGACGCAGCAGGGTCTTCGTGTATCGCAGTTGCCTTCCTCTCCTGATAGTATCGCTCCAGGCTGTAGACGCCGACCGCCTCGCCTCTAGTATCCACTCCTTTATCCAATGCTGAGATGGTGTCGACTATTATGCGCGGGTAATGAAGCCGCGTCTTTTCA